>CAZGQY010000040.1:0-10068 GCA_964528035.1 uncultured Methylococcaceae bacterium
CTTCCCTGCCGCATACACTTCCTTCACAGATCCCCCATAGAGGGCTGTTTCGATTAGGGGGCAAGTAGTGACTTAGAATTAATCGCAGTAAATTAAATCCCTTAGAAAAACAGCTTTTAATGTATTTTCAATTAATTGTTCACAGTTTGTTTGCTTTTATTAAATTGGCTAGTGAACTTTGTTTATTAGTGGGTGAGTCAATACCGCCTGCTAATTTCTATAACTACATATTCGCTTAAGAAGACTGATCAATCAATAGCTTAGGTCCTTTGTGGCCTATCGTTGTTTAGAGCGCGAAAATTAATCCTTTGCAGTCATTGGCTTAGGTTCTATACTCCGAAGAGTAGAATCGAATACTGAGGGTTGATTATGCGTGTTGTACGAAATAAATTATTTGTAGGACTGTTGGTCTGCGTGTTACTGGTCGCCACCAGTGTTGTATCTGGAGATGCAGTTGCATTGGATGTTTATGATCCGCCTGCGGATAAAAGACCGAGCATAGTAGCAATGGGTTTGGATTTTCTCGTTGTGCGGCCTTTGGCTCTTGTGATTACTGTCGGAGGAGCGGCTTTATGGTTTGTGAGCTCACCGTTTTCGGCGATTGGCGGGAATGTCGAGGAAGCAGCTGATAAATTAGTTTTGGAACCAGGGCGCTATACTTTTGTGCGGCCTTTGGGTCACAAGCAGTTGGATTCTTCACCAATCTGGGGGGAGGAATCTCTGGAAGAGGAAGATCATCAATAATAGGTCGTTTTAGTCTGTTTCCAAAAACGAATAGTATCTCACGGATAGTGAGTTGCTTTACTGCCGTCGATCGATTTTATCGCTAAGGCATTTGCCAATGTAGTCACCAATAATTGTCCTGTCTCTTCAGCAGAATGACCATAGGCAATCACTCCGTCCAGGTGTCCCAACATGGAAAATATGCCGTTGTGATTGTTTGTCGAGGAACAAATGAGTCGCTTGACTGCGTGGGCCATTTCTAGCGTTCCGTAGGCAATGTTCTTATCGACCGAAGGAATTCCAAGCGCTGCTGTGCAATTCCATATTTCCGGGGAATGGATATGAATGACAAAATTTATTTCTGAGTCACTGTCATATACTGATCCATGTGTGAGTGCTTCAGATGAAGGTTTGATCGGGCCTTCCGCGGTGACGGTATTTAAATCAGAGCAAGAATTGGTCACCAGGCAAAAATCATTGGCAGTTGCTGTTTCGGACTTGCCGGTTTGGGTGCCGCTTATTAAAAAGCAATTCTGATATCGGGAGTTATTATCGGGTTCATATCGTTGGCTGATGTTTCCGAATCCTAGGCCATCGTAGCGCTCAGCGCACTGGCCGATTAAATTTAATCTGTGGCAAATCGTTCTCCATGTAATCAACGTTGCGAGAATCTGTTCATCTAGGCCGGGTTTCTGAACAAAATCCAGTTGAAATTTTATAACGCCTTCGTTTGCTTCTTTGCTCATTCCGAGAAACTAATCAGTTTTTACGATTGTTGGCGAACGCCCAAAAAATCACTGTGAGTGTGGCTAACCATATGGCGGCTAAATAGCCTATGATGCCATTGTAGCTTCCCACCAAAAATCCCCAGTTTGGATCATTCGGTGCTAGTGCAGAAAATGCTTTGGTTAGTCTGATCACACCGACCCAGGAGGCATGTAACCCTATGCAATACCCGATTCCTGAGGGCTTGACCAGTAGAATCGTCGTTAAGAACAGGCTCACTGTAAATAGTGCCAGCAAGGAATCGAAATTTTCAGCTAAGAATACTTGCGATAATGCATGAGGTATAAGTTGGAATACGCTGAATAAGCTTGATGGTTCCTGACCTGCGCTACCGTGGCCTCCCATGAAGTGTAAGCCGGCATAGAAAAGCCCCGTGATTACAACCGCAGATGGAACTGAGCCGTATTTCAACAGTGCTGCGAACAGCAAGCCTCGAAAGAGTGTTTCTTCTGCAATGGCCACGAGAATGCTTGAACGGATAGACGCTATGATTTCGTGAGATAATTTCCCGGGTAATTCAATCAGGTAGTATAAGACTATGCGAACATCCAATAGGACTAATACGGCAACGACGATGCCAAGGATTGCCAACCCGAATACAAATCCTGTTGCTATCTGCTTTGCAATAGTTGAAATATTGCGATCGAACCCCATATCTGACAGGGTGAGGTTGAGCCGCTGTTTCATGGGGATTATTCCAATGATCAGCAAGCCAAGGGTAATCCTGTTGATCAGTCGAGGAAAACTGATATTCGGGTCGAGTACTTGGTCAATGGGATATGCCACAATTGCTGCGATACATATGGCTGTCAGGAGGTAAGTCAGGGGGAAAAGGGGTAATAAAAAGCCGGAATATTTTTGGGGCATAGGAATAATAATTTTCAGATGACTGTTTTTCGATTGAAGCTACAAAGATAATCGTGACACTTAAAGCCTGCAGCAGCAAGTCATGGCTGTAAATATTTATCTTTTCGGCCTGTTTGGCACCCTTTACACAACTATTGATGTTGCGGATGTGTGAATATTTCCATCTAAGTTCTGCTGCTTTATCCCAGTGGCACTTACCAGAACAATACAGTGGTTCGAATCTTTAGAAAACTAGACTTTGAATAGCGGCGAAATTTTATAATTTTCTTGGCTATCGTCGCCCCGATAGGTATTAATCAAGTATAATCCCGGTGGATTTTGCGAATGTGGCGGAATTGGTAGACGCGCTGGATTTAGGTTCCAGTGGGGTAACCCGTGAGAGTTCGAGTCTCTCCGTTCGCACCAAATCTTAACATGGGTTAATGTTAGGGGAGTATTGGGTTGTTTGACGAAAATGGCGCCGACGAGACAGAGGGAGAATGGGCATTTACACTGAAACAGATAAAAAATTTTTGTCCACCCAATTGTTGGGGTGGAACTGTCGTTTGTGGGTTTGATGAGGTTTTGTGGCTGGTTTTTGGCATAGAGCGGCTGTAAAGCCAGCAATCAGCGCTCGCTTAAAACTTTGTTTGTGCGGCTATTACGATTTCATACGCATTATATTGTAAGCTTTCCAGTTAATTTTTGAGGTAATTTCATGCAAGTCTCCGTTGAAGCAATATCTGAACTTATGAGAATAGTGACAGTTCAAGTTCCGGAGGACAAAATTCAGTCTGAAATATCCAAACGACTGCAAACTTTATCACAAAAGGCACGGATCGATGGGTTTCGCCCAGGAAAAATACCCGGCAGTGTGATAAAAAAACGCTTTGCAAAGCCGGTCAGGAAAGAGGTGCTTGCCGAGTTGGTGCAGTCTTCGTTGTATGAAGCGTTGACCGATGAGAAATTGCAACCAGCAGGCGTTCCCGCTATAGAGCAAAAAGATCCTGGAGAAGATGGCGGCTTAGAATTTGTGGCAAAATTTGAAATTTATCCAGAGATCGAATTGAAACCGTTTGAAGAGATCCAAATCTCTCGACCTGTGTATACGATTGCTGAGTCCAATATTGATGCCACTATAGAGAAACTGAGGACGCAAAAAACCGACTATCACGGGGTGGAACGAGCTGTTAAGTCTGGTGATCAGGTAAAAATCAGCTTCAGTGGGGTCTGCAATGAGGAAAATTTTACTGATGGCCGTGTTGAAGACTATTCGGTTGTCGTGGGTGGCAATACAATGATTCCTGGGTTTGAAGAGGCGTTGATTAACATGGAAACAGGAGTCGAGAAGGTTTTTTCTTTGGATTTTCCAGACGATTACCAAAGCCAGAAACTGGCTGGAAATACAGCAGAATTTACCGTGTGTATCAATACTGTTGAAGAAGCAGTGTTGCCGGAAGTGGACGAGAAGTTTATTCAGTCTTACGGTATTGGAAGTGGTGATTTAACTGAATTTCGGTCGGAGATTAAAAACAGGATGAAAGACGAAGCAGATCGGGTGGTTGGTTCTAAAACCAAACATGCTGTAATGGATGCTTTGTTAGAAAATAATACAGTGACTTTACCTAATGTGATTGTAGATCAGGAGATTGACCAGTTAAAAAAATCCAGTCAATCGGCTCATGGTGGTGAAATAGAACCGGAAGCCAGTGAAGAACAATTGGGTCAGCTTGAAAAAGAGGCGCGACGCAGGGTAAATCTGGGCTTGCTGTTGGCCGAAATTATCAAGACTAATTCACTTAAGGCCGATCCCGGAAAAGTGCGAACGGCGATCGAGAATTTGGCGAGAGGTTATGAATCACCTGACGAAGTTGTAAATTGGTACTATTCTAATTCAGAGCAGTTGAAGAATGTTGAACACATGGTGCTTGAGGAGCAGGCGATCGATCTGGTATTGGGTGGCGCGTCAGTGACGGATGAAAACGTTGATTTTGATCGCTTAACTGACCAGGAGACTCTATAAGAGGGACGCAGGTCTTCGCGAGGGAAAAAGCTATTTGTTTGCAAAGCCATTAGAGGCGTGAGAGGAATAATGGAGTATTTTAATGATAAAAGATGAGCTACAGAAAAGTCGTGCATCAGGTTTAGTGCCCATTGTAATTGAGCAAACCGCTCGAGGTGAGCGTTCTTTTGATATTTATTCACGATTATTGAAAGAGCGGGTGATTTTTCTGGTGGGGCAGGTCGAAGACTATATGGCCAATCTGATCGTTGCACAGTTATTATTTCTTGAATCCGAAAATCCGGATAAAGATATCCATCTATATATCAATTCTCCAGGAGGCTCCGTCACCGCAGGATTAGCGATTTATGATACGATGCAGTTTGTTAAACCCGATATAAGTACCATGTGTCTTGGGCAAGCCGCCAGTATGGGCGCGCTCTTGCTTACCGGTGGAGCATCGGGGAAACGGTTCTGTTTGCCACATTCTCGTATGATGATTCATCAACCTTTGGGTGGCTTTCAGGGGCAAGCGAGTGACATCGATATTCATGCTAAAGAGATTTTGTTGATCAGGGATCGGTTGAATGTGATTATGTCTAAGCATACTGGACAATCTTTGGAAAAGATTCAAGGCGATACTGATCGGGATAATTTCATGAGCGGTGTTGAGGCGAAGGAATATGGTTTGATTGATCAAATATTGGAAGAAAGGACGGGATCTGACGATAGTTGATTCAGTATTGTGTTCATTGAGTCGCAGTTATTTTATACTTAAAATGTATCACGCTTGTGGTTAATTTGAGTAACAAGCTGGATATTTCGAGGATAGAGTATATGCTGAGACTGTACGAGTTGAAAAAAATCTGGGCTATAAACAAATGTTGGGTTTGGCACATGGTAAATACCATAATTAATTCATCTCAGCAGGAAAGAGGTAATGTATGAGTGATGATAATTCAGGCAAAGACGTTGATGGCAAACTACTTTATTGTTCGTTTTGCGGCAAAAGTCAGCACGAGGTCAGAAAACTCATTGCGGGTCCGTCGGTTTTTGTTTGCGATGAATGTGTAGAACTTTGTAATGACATAATACGCGAAGAGCTTCAGGATAATGCATCATCGGGGCAGGACAAGCTTCCAAAGCCCATGGACATCAAGAAAGTTCTGGATGAATATGTGATTGGCCAAAACGATGCTAAAAAAGTATTGGCGGTTGCCGTTTATAACCATTATAAGCGCCTCCGGGCTCAGTCAAAGCGTGATGATGTAGAGCTTGCCAAGAGTAATATCCTGTTGATTGGCCCGACCGGTTCGGGGAAAACATTACTGGCCGAAACGCTTGCTCGGTTACTGGATGTCCCGTTTACAATCGCGGATGCAACTACGCTCACCGAAGCGGGTTATGTTGGTGAGGACGTGGAGAATATCATTCAGAAAATTCTTCAGAAATGTGATTACGATGTTGAGAAAGCGGAGTCCGGCATTGTTTATATTGATGAAATTGATAAGATATCTCGAAAATCGGACAACCCATCTATTACCCGGGATGTATCTGGTGAAGGGGTGCAGCAGGCTCTGTTGAAATTAATTGAAGGAACCATTGCTTCTGTTCCACCTCAAGGGGGTCGAAAACATCCGCAACAAGAATTTCTTCAAGTGAATACCGGTAATATCCTTTTTATTGTGGGAGGTGCATTTGCCGGTCTTGATAAAGTCATTCGAGATCGTTCAGAAAAAGGAGGAATCGGGTTTTCGGCTGAAGTGAAGACTAAAGACGAAATCAAGAATGTTGGTCAGATATTGTCAGATGTTGAAGCGGAAGATCTGATTAAGTATGGGTTAATTCCAGAATTTGTTGGCCGGTTGCCGATTGTAGCCACTCTGGAAGAATTGAGTGAAGACGCTTTGGTTAGGATACTAACAGAGCCGAAAAATGCATTGACCAAACAATACGGTCGATTATTTGAGATGGAAGATTGTGAGTTGGAGCTTCGCGAAGATGCATTGAGGGCTATCGCCAGAAAGGCCATGGATCGTAAAACCGGCGCGCGTGGCTTGCGCACGATTTTAGAACACGTATTACTGGATTCCATGTATGAATTGCCCTCCAGTGAAAATATTAGCAAGGTCGTCGTTGACGAAAGCGTTATAGATGGCGAAGCATCTCCGTATTTAATTTACGAAAATACAGATCAACAACGGGCTTCTTCAGAATAGGAAGTGATGTCTGCTCAGGGTATTCTCCAGGGCAATTGTTCAGGAATAATAGACAGTCTGTCCTGAAAATATGGTTTTGAAATGTCTTTTAAAACATAGAGAAGTTTCCAATTTGGGATTGCTATTCTGAAATATTTGTTTAGCAGCTTTGTCTTGAGCACTCTTTACTCTCAGTAAGCGTGGGAGTGAAGCCTATTGATGGTCAGTTTGCTCGGTAAACAGTGTAAACGAGACAATACGCAGGCGTTTTCTAGAATTTTATAAATGTGGGATCTGCGGTTGAGCAAGGCCACGGTTTGTAATACCGCGGCATTAGTCCAGTGTCCAAATTGAGCATTTAAGTGTATAAAAATCAGGATTACCATTATGGAAATGAACCCCGGCTTTAAGACCGAATTGGCACGTTCCGTGCCAGTACTCCCACTTCGCGATGTCGTTGTCTATCCGCATATGGTTATACCGCTGTTTGTGGGTCGGGATAAGTCTATCGAAGCATTAGATGCCGCGATGCGAGACAACAAGCAGATACTGCTTGTTGCGCAAAAAGATGCAGATGTTGACGATCCAGGATTTGACGATCTTTATTCGGTAGGTACCCTATCGAATATCTTACAGTTGCTTAAATTGCCCGATGGCACAGTAAAAGTGCTTGTCGAGGGTGCTGAGCGAAGTGTTGTACAGGATTATAGCCAGACTGAAGGTTATTTTTCTGCGTCAGTTGTAGCGTTGACTGACGAACTGAGTCAGGAATCTCAGGAACTGGATGTACTGGTTCGCACCGCAATTACAATGTTTGACCAATATGTGAAACTGAACAAAAAAATTCCTCCGGAAGTTTTAAATTCCCTTGCCGGAATTGACGATATTAGTCGTTTGGCGGACACTATATCGGCTCATATGTCATTGAAGATAGAGGAAAAGCAATCAATTCTTGAGATGTCTGATATTGCCGCTCGTCTAGAAACATTGATGATGTTGATGGAAGGGGAAGTCGACATACTTGAAATGGAAAAGAGAATTCGAGGGCGTGTTAAACAACAGATGGAAAAAAACCAGAGGGAGTATTATCTGAATGAGCAGATGAAAGCGATTCAGACAGAATTGGGTGAAATGGATGATGTACCCAATGAGATGGAGGAATTGGCGAAAAAGATTGCCGAGTCTGGGATGTCCAAAGAGGCGCGCACTAAAGCGGATGCGGAGCTGAATAAATTGAAACTAATGTCTCCGATGTCTGCGGAGGCGACGGTAGTCAGAAATTATATTGACTGGATTATCAGTGTACCCTGGAAAAAGAAAAGTAAAGTCCGTCATGATTTGAGCAAAGCAGAATTAGTTTTGGAAACCGATCACTACGGATTGGATAAAGTAAAAGAACGTATCCTGGAGTACCTGGCTGTACAGCAGCGAGTCAGAAAATTGAAAGGGCCAATTCTCTGCCTGGTTGGCCCCCCGGGTGTTGGTAAGACTTCCTTAGGTCAATCAATCGCTCGCGCAACCAATCGACGTTATATCAGAATGGCGCTGGGCGGTATTCGTGATGAAGCTGAAATTCGGGGGCATAGACGTACTTATATTGGTTCATTGCCAGGCAAGATATTACAGAATCTATCCAAGGTAAAAACACGTAATCCCATGTTTTTGCTGGACGAGATTGATAAGATGGCAATGGATTTTAGAGGTGATCCAGCTTCGGCGTTGTTAGAAGTGCTGGATCCGGAGCAAAATCACACCTTTAATGACCACTACCTGGAAGTTGATTTCGATCTGTCGGATATCATGTTTGTGGCAACTGCAAATACGCTTAACATACCTGCACCCTTGCTTGATCGTATGGAAGTCATTCGTCTTGCCGGATATACGGAAGATGAAAAAGTTAATATAGCGACCCGTTATCTGGTTCCTAAACAGAGGGAAAATAATGGCTTGAAAGAGACCGAAATGGATATCAGTGAATCTGCGCTTCGTGGCATTGTTCGTTTCTATACCCGGGAGGCGGGAGTCAGGAATCTTGAGCGAGAAATATCTAAGATCTGTCGTAAGGTCGTTAAGGGGTTGTTACTGAAGCCCGGAAAAGGGAGCAAAACTTCGATTACATCACGTAACCTGAAAAAATATTTAGGTGTACAGCGGTTTCGGTATGGTTTGGCAGAAGAAAATGATCGTATCGGACAGGTTAATGGTCTCGCCTGGACAGAAGTCGGTGGTGAATTGCTTACAATTGAGGCGGCAATCGTCCCGGGAAAGGGTAAAATACAACGCACCGGTAAGCTGGGTGAAGTGATGCAGGAATCGATTCAAGCAGCCGATACAGTTGTACGTAGTCGTTGTAATGCCTTAGGTATCGATTCAGATATGTTTAGCAAGCACGATATACACGTTCATGTACCCGAGGGTGCGACGCCAAAGGATGGGCCCAGTGCAGGAATTGGTATGTGTACAGCATTGGTTTCTGTACTCACTAAAATTCCGGTTCGTTCCGATACTGCTATGACAGGTGAAATTACTTTACGTGGTGAAGTGCTTCCTATCGGAGGACTTAAAGAAAAGTTGCTTGCCGCCCATAGAGCAGGCATAAAATCAGTGTTGATTCCAGAAGAAAATGAAAAGGATTTGGTTGAAATACCACGCAATATCAAGCAAACACTTGAAATCGTTCCAGTACGCTGGATTGATGAGGTGATGGAGCTTGCATTGCAATATCCGCCGACGCCGCTGGACGAAAAGGAAACTATTAAATTAAAACAGGAAAAAAAATCTACCAAAAAATCAAACAAAAATCAGCCGGTAATTGCGCATTAGGCGGTTGACAGGAACTCGCAGTTGTTCAGGACTGAGTTTTGAATGCAATAAGATTGATAAAAAGTAGTGAGTACTAACCGAATTTTCAGGTTTTTAATAGGGTGACGCGCTACATTTACTGATCTGTAATCGATTTTTTTATTCCCAGATGACCTGTTCAACTTTTTGTCAATGCAATGCTGCTGCTGGATTGACTGAATACTTTTCAAGTATATTGCTTGACAGCGGTTTCAATCTGCTGCTATAAACCGTGGGTGAATTCGCGGGTGGCCCTTTAGCTGGGAGGCGGACTTGAATTCAGGATCTTTACTATGAATATTCTGTGTAAACGACTAAATAGGGGGTATGAATGAATAAATCTGATTTGGTGACTGCAATGGCCGAGGAGTCTGGCTTAACGAAAGCTGAAGCGAATCGAGCGCTGGACGCATTTGTCGATACGGTGACTGATGCACTGAAGAGTGGAGATAGTATATCTCTGATTGGCTTTGGAACGTTTTCTGTGAAAGAAAGAGCGGCTCGTCAGGGACGAAATCCACAAACAGGAAAGACCATTGAAATCAAGGCAGCAAAAGTGCCAGGGTTTAAAGCTGGAAAAGGCCTTAAAGATGCTGTAAACTAGCGCGCTTCTTGAGCGGGTGCTTAGCTCAGCTGGGAGAGCATCGCCCTTACAAGGCGAGGGTCGGGGGT
>CAZGQY010000040.1:10107-25382 GCA_964528035.1 uncultured Methylococcaceae bacterium
ATACCGGCCTGTCACGCCGGGGGTCGCGGGTTCGAGTCCCGTCCACTCCGCCATCAACTAAGAGAGCCCTGAGCAACTGTTCGGGGTTTTTTGTGCGCATTGCATTGTGAATTATTAATCTAAGGTTTATCGCGAATGTTGCAATCGATAAGAAACCGAGCCCAGGGTGTTTTTGCATGGGTTGTATTAGGGCTAATTTGTATCCCTTTTGCGTTTTGGGGTATTCAAAATTATATGGGAAACGGCCAGGAACAGGCAGTAGCGCTTGTTGGTGATAAAGAAATTTTCCAGCGTGATATTACGCGAGCTTACGAACAAATTGCAGCCCGAATCGGTGATATTGGCAGTTTGGATGAAGACACTTTAAAACAAGTGGCTTTAAAGAACCTGATTGATGAGGAAGTATTGAAACAGTCGGTTGACAGGGATGGTTTTAAAGTCAGTGATGGCCACGTTCGTGATACGATTAGTTCATTGCCCTATTTTCAAAACGACGGCAAATTTGACCAGTCCAAATATGAAAGTGTATTGAGCGCGCAAGGACTCCCGGAATCTTATTTTGTTTTGCAAATTAGGGAAGGACTTGAAATCGCTCAGTTACGAGAGGGAATAACGACTTCAAGTTTTGCGACACAACAAGAAATTGATCGATTTCTAAAGCTCCGAGATCAACAGCGTACGGTTGAATACATTACAATACCTGTAAACGAATCCAGTGCTGAAATGACGGATAAGGCGATAAAAAAATATTACCAGGACAATATTACTTCGTTTCAGGTTCCTGAAAAAGTTTCGGTTAAATATCTGGAATTAAGTCTTGAACAGTTGGCTGCTAAAGTTGATGTTGGCGATCAGGACCTGCTTGAATTTTATGAAAGACAAAAGGAAAATTATACCAAACCGGAAAGACGGAAAGTAAGTCATATACTGGTGTCGGCAGCGTCTGGGGCAGACCAGGATGTTTCTGACAAAGCATTGAAAAAAATAAGTGAGATTCAGCAGTTATTAAAAGACAGTGATTTTGCCACAGTAGCTCGACAAATGTCGGACGATAAAGCTTCCGGTAAAGACGGTGGAAACCTGGGTGTGATTAATCCCGGTGATATGGATGCTAATTTCGAGGAGGCGGCCTTTTCCCTGCAATTAAATGAAGTATCTGAACCTGTAAAATCGGCATTTGGATACCATTTGATAAAATTAACTGAGTTGAAGGCTGTCGAAATCAAGCCGTTTGCGCAAGTACAGGCCGAAGTAGAAAAATCCTATCGGCGGCAAACCGCAGAAAACACATTTTACGAGTTAGGTGAAACTTTAGAGCAGGACAGTTACGAAAACTCTGGCAGTTTGGAGCCGACGGCAGAAAGTACCGGTTTGGAAATTAAAACTTCTGAATTTTTCACCAGAGGCCACAAGGATGGTTTTGGGTCTCACAAGCTAATTAATCAGGTGGCGTTTAGTACAGAAGTCCTTGAAGGTAACAATAGTACGCCTATTGAAATTTCTTCTGAGAAAGTAATCGTCCTCAGGATTGATCAGCACATTGCTGCAGAAAATAAACCTTTAGCTGAAGTAAAGCAGGAAATTGTTAGGAGTCTGCGTTTGGAAACAGCGAAAGCAGCGACTAAGACATCGGCTGAAAATATTTATTCTCTGCTAAAGAAAGATAGCAATCTAAGTGAAATTGCTGGAGAAAACAATTACAAGCTTGAAACGCCCGAACCCTTAACCCGAACAAGTAATGCTGTTCCCAGAGTATTGATTCGTGATTTATTTCGCAGTGCAAAACCTCAACAGGGAAAATCTATACCGCTACTGATTGCAATGCCCGAAGGTCAGTATGTTGTTGCCAGTTTATTGAGTGTTTCCGAACCAGCGGCAAAGCCAGAGGACAACGATAAGCAACAGGAGCTTGCCAGGCAGTGGATGTCCTCAGAATACGGCAACGCCGAATTTAGCGAAGCATTAGCGCATTTGCGTGATTCAACAAGTATTTCTAAGCTTGAAACTCTCGAACAGTGAACCTGCCTTAATATTTGCTAGATTGTGATCGGCCAGAATTTCCCACCGTGTTTCAAATGGTCGAAAATTCTTAGCCGGTGGAGTATTTCTGTTAGTAGCTGGCGAATCCAGTGATATTGTAGCCAGCGTCTACATAGGTGATTTCACCTGTTATACCTGCGGCTAAATCAGAACATAGAAATGCAGCCACATTTCCGACTTCTTCTATGGTGACATTTTTGCGTAGTGGCGCAGCATCCGCTGCTTTACTCAGCATTTGTCTGAAATTGTTGATTCCAGATGCGGCCAATGTTCTGATGGGGCCTGCAGAAACCGCATTGACACGAATTCCTTTTGGCCCCATAGAGCAGGCCATATAGCGTACGTTTGCTTCCAGGCTGGCTTTTGCAACTCCCATGACATTATAATTTGGTATAACCCGTTCAGCACCCAAATAGCTCATGGTCAATAAAGCAGCATTACGACCATCCATTAAGTGTTCACCGGCTTTTGCCAGTGCAGCGAAACTGTAAGAGCTAATATCGTGGGCGGCTAAGAAATTTTCTCGTGTGACCGCATCCAGGTATTCTCCTTCTAAGGCTTCTCGTGGCGCATAAGCGACTGAATGGATAATACCATCCAGGCCATCCCATGATTTCTCCAATTCTTGAAAAACGTTATCGATCTGCTGATCGCTGCTGACATCGCATTCTATGGCGATGGACGATTCGCATTCCGCAGCCATTTTTTCGACGCGCTTTTGTAGTTTTTCATTTTGGTAAGTGAACGCCAGGTCGGCACCTTCTCTATGCATCGCCTGTGCGATTCCCCATGCGATTGAGCGGTTACTGGCCAAGCCTACGATCAAAAATCGTTTGCCCTGCATAAAGCCCATTGTTTCCTCCTGTAATGTGTGTCTGAAGTTTTCCGGGAGGAAAGTATCTACGACCGTCGACAGCTTGTCCAGTTTTATAAGTTAGGAAGCACCTGGTTTTTCGGGTGATAGCAATGAAAATTGTGAATTAAGTCACAATTTGTACATTTTTTGCGAAAGCTATCATGAGTTTTGCCGAAACAATGGTTAGTTGGAGAGAATTTTATTTCTCATAACAGAATGTAGGCCGTAGGCTCAATCGGCGAGTACTCCGTCAATTCAACCCTGACAGAGGACTGGCTTGATGAGTGTTATTTTGTACATCCTTAACAGGTTTTAAATAGCGGCCATTCTGAGTAGATACAGTCTTGTTTCGTTAATTGAATAGGTGACATAAATATGAGTCAAGCATTTGCACTACCCACGGAATCCGATTCTGTCGGCGCTATAGATTTTTCAGATTTACGAATAGGCGAGCATTTTCTAACTGACAGATGGATTTGGGAAAAAGTAGATAGGGAAAATGCGAAAGCAATGAACAGCGTTTCCGGTAATAAAGGATCTTTGTTAGGTCAGGTTGTACATTTTCGTTCCTGGTCGCAGGTGCGTATTATGGCTGGGATTAAGCCCTGAAACCAGATCCGCAGTCGAATCTGTTTCGACTGCGGATATTTTCAGGTGTCGTTTTTATTATATTCAATATAATAAAAGATAGAGTAATATTAGACGATCAATACCTGGATTTCACTTCCGAATAAACCTTATCGGCTTTAGCAGCTCTGCTAAGCAAATGTGAAATATTTACTATTTTTTGGCCCAGCTCTGGGTAATAATTAACAGCATACATTGATACTTCACTTTTAGTGGAAGAGCATGAATCGTAAATACACTGTTGTTTTAATTCTGGTGTTTTCTGCATTTCTTCATACGTCGCCGTCTATAGCAGGGATTCCACCCTACCTTCAACTGGCACAACAAGGTCAGTGTTCTCAAAGAATGGGTCCCTATCAATCCCAGTACGCAGCTCAACAAGCCGCCCGAATGTATCAGGCCAGAGGTTACAATATTTCCGGCATATGGGGCAAAGGTGGCGTAGTATCGCGATGGTCGAACAGGAGGTATTTTTTTAATGTATTCTATCCATGTTGATTTTTAATCATAGAAAAACAAGTCTATTAAGGTAACGACTTGCCCCTTAATCGAAACAGCCCTCTATGGGGGATCTGTGGAGGAAGTGTATGCGGCAGGGAAGCCGCATCCAAGCCTACAAGGATGTATTTACGGCGTCTTCCGGAACAGATCACCCATAGATGGGCGAGCAGTTACCTATTAAGACATAATATAACTTAGTCGTGTCAGGAATATTTTCTGAGCGGCGATCTGAGCAGTAATAAATCCGAGTCAAAAGCCAAACTCTTGATATATTTTATTGGTTAATTAGTCCTTATAACGGATATTTAAACTATGAAGAAAAAAATTATAATCTGCTGTGACGGTACCTGGAATTCACCTGATCAAGAAAAAGACAATTTGCCTATACCCACGAATGTTGTAAAACTGGTTCGCGCTATCGCTCCGCTCGATAAACAGGACGTTAGCCAAATCGTATTCTATGATCAAGGTGTAGGTACCACTGGTGGACCAGTAGATAAACTAGTGGGTGGTGCTACAGGAATGGGAATTTCACGTAATATTCTAGATTGCTATCGCTTTTTGGCGAATAACTATCAGAAAAATGACGAAATTTACTGCTTCGGCTTCAGTCGGGGAGCCTTTACAGCGCGAAGCCTGGCCGGTTTGGTTTCCGAATTCGGACTGTTATCCAAGTTTGATCTGGATAAATTGCCTAGTGTGTATAAATTATCTCGCGTCCGTCCTGAGAAACGGCAACGACACAAACTTTATGCAGAAGTCGATGCTCTAAGAGCAAATTCACGCAAACCACGTTTAAAATTTATGGGCGTATGGGATACCGTCGGTGCGTTGGGTGCGCCAACACCATTTTTAGGTTGGATTACCCGTAAACTTTGGGTTGGCTTTCACGATACCCGGCTGGCTAATATAGATTATGCCTACCACGCGCTGGCCATCGACGAGCGTCGCAAACCTTTTAAACCCAGTATATGGTCACATGTCGGCGATAGTTTGGAAATGAAGCAAGTCTGGTTTTCTGGCGCCCATTCCAATATTGGAGGAGGTTATCCTGACGCGGGTCTTTCCGATGTGGCCTTTAATTGGATGGTAAAAATGGCCGTACAACGGGGATTGGAATTTGATCCTGTCTATTTAAGTGATCCACAAAAAGTAGATGCTAATTATGAGGGTGAACTGATAGATTCTTATACACTTATCTATAAAACTCTGGGTCCGTATCTACGCCCGGTTGGCCAATTGCATGATGACCCGAACGACAAACAACGGTGCGCCAATGAATTTATGCATCAGAGTGTAGCTGACCGTGTAGATAAAAAACTTATTGGCCTGAATCCGGAAAACTGTACATACGGATTGAAAAATCTGCCGGTTGAATCGTACTGATTCTTTCCTATTATTCTGCAAGGGTATTGTAGAGAAGTACGCTTCGGTTCGACGAACTTGAATCAATAATCATGATTTTGACCTTGAAAATACTATTCGCCAAATAGCTGTGGGTTTGGGGTGATGTTTTCAATAGCTTAAATATATATCTTTGCAAAAAGAGCCCTCTATTTCTTTTCCAGGCATAAAACATCATGAAACGGGTGGGTGTTTTTTGATAGAGAGGCTATCGATACCGGGGTTTATGGAGACATAGCATTGGTAACCGGAAAGAAACTGTTCTTTTATGCGATAACGATTGTTATTGTTCTGATTTGCACAGAACTAACCTCATTCTTTGCAGTAAGATTTCTTCAGGCCAGAGGTGTATTTTACAAACCATCGGTTTCTAATGCCTATGAAGATTACTTGTTAAAAAGGGATAATCAACTGGGATGGCCGTCTCCGGATGGATTGAGAAATAGTAAAAACTTTGATTCAAGTGGAAGCAGGATAATTCCAGCGTTTGCTGACGTAGAAAAACATCAGACCTGCATTTCGCTTTATGGCGATTCGTTTACCTGGAGCTATGAGGTCGACCACGAATTCGCCTGGAGCAATGTATTGTCCACTTTGGTTAATTGTAGAGTTGCCAACTATGGTGTTGGGGGTTATGGCTCTGACCAGGCGTATCTCAGGTTTAGGCAGAACAAGCATGACGATTCATCTGTGGTGTTTCTGAACCATCTTTCAGAGAATATATTGCGAAATGTTAATCAGTTTAGAAGTTTGTTGTATCCGGGGAAAGGACTTGGTTTTAAACCACGCTTTATCGTTAACGAAGAGGGGGATCCTGAGTTACTACCGTTACCTACATTTGATCCGCTTCAATACAAAGATGTAGTACTACACCCGTCCAAATATTTTGAAAATGAATATTTTTTGCCTGGAGGATCATCAGGTACTAGCGTTGCGTCGTTTCCCTATACTATTTCTATTTTCAGGAGTTTTGACCATTTCCATGTCAGAGCGAAGTTACGCAGGGAACCCGGGCATCTTGAATTTTACAAAAAAAAACATAATTCAGGTGGCCTGGGAGTCACGGCGGCTATACTGACTCGTTTTCATAATGATGCGATTGCAAGAGGCAAAGTACCCATTATTACGATAATTCCTACCGGTAACGATTTATCATATTATTCGCAGCACAAGGTTTGGCCGTATCAAAGTTTAATTGATGATTTATCCAACCGCGGCATTTCGGTGCTCAATTTTGGTGAGGGGATTATGAGTTACGTTGGACAGCGTAATCCGTGTTCATTATTTGGTAACTGTTCTGCACATTTTAACGAGGAAGGCTATAAAGTACTTGCCCAACTGGCTTATAAGCATTTAGCAGAGCTGCAATTGTTAGAAAGAATTCGCATCCAGCATCGACCAGATGAGTGAGTGGGTGAGAATATGGATCGGATCGAAGATACTTAGGTGGTCATGTGATGGCTTACATGTGTGCCAGTTATTGATACTCAGTGGATAGTAAAATATCGGGCAATAAAAAAAACGGAGAAAGATTTGTTTACTGGGGCATAATCATGGAAGAAAATGAATCTTTCGTTATGTTTATGCAAATCAATCTCGGCGAAAAGTTATATCCGGAAACAGAAGGGTATCCTAAGTTTTATTCATTTGACGGTTCGCTTTGGTTCGTTAAGGAAATGTCGTCAGAACTTGTATTTCCTATTGAAACTTGTAAACATCGAAACTGAAGTTTTAGGTAATGTTCACGCGATTTGGATATAACAAAGGAGGTCGTTTATATTATTTATTCTCCTTCGCCGTGATACCGTATACTACACCTTCTGGTTTGACGTAGTGGGCGACTCGCATTGCAAATAATGATCTGTGTGTATTATCTACGCAGCTTAAATCGCAAAATTCCTTCGTATCTGAGGTTTTCGTTTGATCAGCTTAGGTAGTCAAATTCGATGCTGTTTTCGTGTCCTGATTCTGCTCGTATTTGGTTGTCTGGAATCGTGTGGTCTGCAGGTCTGGAATAACCCATATCCCACAGCTGATGCGTCAGCAGTAATACTGTATACATCTTTCAGTGAACGGCCAAAACATCTGGACCCTGCTGTTGCGTACAATGCAAACGAATATAGCTTTATCGGCCAGATTTACGAACCTCCACTACAGTATCACTATCTGATTCAGCCCTATACTCTGATACCCCTGACGGTTTCTACGATGCCAATACTCAGCTATTTGAATAGTAAAGGGGAGTTGTTAGCCGATAATGCTGAGGATTCAGAAGTCGCATTCAGTGAATACGAACTACGGATTCGCCCCGGAATTCGATATCAACCGCACCCGGCTTTTTCGAAAAATGAAAAAGGACAGTTGCTTTATCATGCGCTGGATAATGAAAGTCTAAGCAGAATACATTTGATCAGTGATTTTGAAGTGTCCGCCAGCCGGGAAATGACGGCCTACGATTATGTTTATCAGATAAAAAGGTTGGTTGATCCAAGAATTCATTCGCCGATTGCCGAATTGATGAAACATTATATTGTCGGGTTATCCGAACTGAGCGAAGAACTGAAGCAGTTTAGCGGTGGCGAAAATAATGCCAGTCTGGATCTGCGCAATTTTACCCTGAGTGGTGTCGAGGCAGTTGATCGTTATCGTTTTCGCATTAGAATTCGAGGTAAATATCCGCAGTTCAAATTCTGGTTGGCGATGCCTTTTTTCGCTCCAATGCCCTGGGAGGCGGTTGAATTTTATTCTCAGCCCGGGTTAATAGAAAAAAACATTACTCTGGATTGGTACCCGGTGGGTACAGGACCGTATAGGCTGATTGAAAACAATCCCAATAAGCGAATGGTATTGGCTAGAAATCCGAATTTCCATGAAGAGTATTATCCATCAGAGGGGGAAGCGGATGATCGAGCTCAGGGATTACTTGACGATGCCGACAAGAAAATACCCTTTATAGATAAAGTAGTGTTTTCATTGGAGAAAGAAAGTATCCCTTATTGGAATAAATTTTTACAAGGCTATTATGATAAATCGGGTATATCGTCAGATAGCTTTGACCAGTCTATTCAATTTAGTGGTCAGGGAAGTGCCGAATTAACGGAAACTTTAAATCGAAAAAATATTTATCTACAAACCAGTGTGACCACTTCTATTTCGTATATGGGTTTTAATATGCTGGATACTGTTGTGGGTGGATATGATCAGCGGTCGCGCCTTTTACGAAGAGCCATTTCGATTGCTTTTGATTATGAAGAGTACATTTCCATTTTTATGAACGGGCGAGGTGTCGCGGCGCAAGGTATGTTGCCACCGGGCATATTTGGTTATGCGGATGGAAAAAAAGGGATAAATCCATATATTTATGACTGGGACGACGGGGAGGTACGTCGCAAAGATATCAGTCAGGCAAAACAAATATTAGCTTCTGCAGGTTATCCGGGTGGCAATGATTCAATTACTGGAAAGCCATTGGTTCTCTACCTGGACACTGTGGCAACAGGTCCTGATAGTAAAGCGCGCTTGAATTGGTATCGAAAGCAATTTGCAAAAATCAATATCCAGTTGGTTATTCGAGCGACCGATTACAATCGGTTTCAACAAAAAATGCGTAGTGGAAATGCGCAAATGTTTATGTGGGGATGGAATGCGGATTATCCGGATCCGGAAAACTTTTTCTTTTTATTGCATGGGCCAAATGCAATGGTGAAATTCGATGGCGAGAACGCGGTAAATTATCGTAATCCTGAGTTTGATAGACTGTTCGAATCCATGCGAAGCATGCAAAATGGTGCTCAACGTTATGAAGCCATTCAACAATTGCAGGAATTAGTTCGTCGGGACAGTCCCTGGCTATTTGGTTTTCATCCCAAAAAGTTCAGTCTCTATCACAGCTGGAATAAAAATCAAAAACCTAATTTAATGGCGAATAACAGTTTGAAATACATCAGGATCGATGCAGAACAAAGAAAGATTGTGCGCCAAAATTGGAATCAGCCTAAAGTGTGGCCGCTTGGTGTATTCATGCTGGCGGGCTTTGTTTGTTTGATTCCTGCCTGGATGCAGTACCGCAAAAAACAGCAGCGACTAGCAGCGTAAAATTAATGGTTTCTTATATAATCCGCAGAATTCTTTACGCCTTTCCTTTATTGATAGGGGTTAATATCCTGACTTTTCTGCTGTTTTTTGTGGTTAATACCCCGGATGATATGGCGAGAATGCAATTGGGTCAAAAACGCGTTACAGAGGAAGCGATTGATAAATGGAAACAAGAACGTGGCTATGATCTGCCTATGCTGTGGAACGAATCATCGCAGGGCTTAGAAAAGTTCACGGACACCATTTTTTTTCAAAAATCAGCCAACTTGTTTTTGTTTGAATTTGGTCGTTCAGATAGTGGACGAAATATTGGAGCAGACATACAGCAACGCATGTGGCCGAGTCTGGCAATTGCGCTGCCGTCATTATTATTAGGCTTGCTGGCGAATATTAGTTTTGCGGTTATGATGGTGTTTTTTCGATCCACTTACCTTGAGTTTTGGGGGGTGATTGTTTGTGTTGTACTGATGTCTGTTTCTGCGTTGTTCTATATCATTATCGGACAATTTGTAGTGGGAAAATTTTTGTTATTGGTGCCAATATCGGGGTATGACAACGGATTGGACGCTATTAAATTTATTATTCTGCCGGTTTTGATTGGTGTGGTTTCCGGTATAGGTTCCGGAGTGCGGTGGTATCGAACCCTGTTTCTTGAAGAGGTTGAGAAGGATTATGTGCGGACTGCCCGAGCCAAGGGCTTATCCGAAACCAGGGTGTTGTTTAGCCATGTGTTACAAAATGCACTGATTCCCATATTAACCGGTGTTGTCGTTGTATTACCCACTTTATTCATGGGTAGTTTGCTTACTGAATCATTTTTCAGCATTCCGGGCCTGGGTAGTTACACGATTGATGCGATCAATCGTCAGGATTTTTCCATCGTTCGATCAATGGTGTTTTTGGGGTCGGTACTCTATATTTTGGGTTTATTGCTCACTGATATATCGTATACCCTGGTTGATCCTCGTGTTCGACTATCCTGACGGTTAGCAATATGCTGGTTTTTTTGCCTACAGATATATTGGTTTTCCTGTTACTTGCGATGGGTGTTGTTGTCGTTTGTCGAATCCGCGCTAAAGAGCATCTCAAGCGTCCATGGAGAAAAGTTATAAGGCATAAAACCGGGATGGTTTCGCTACTGATTCTGGCGACATTTTCGATTATCGGTTTACTGGATACGATTCATTTTCAACCTGACAAAAGTCTCTCTCAGAAACAAGTACAGTCTGTGTCTGAAAGTGAGCCGATCAGCCTATTCGATTGGTGGGTGGGGTCGCTTCGAACCCAACAGGAAAAAACCTATTCAGCACCTTTTGCTTCATATCTCTATTCGAAGGAAAGTGTCGTTTCAGACGATGGAAGCAAGCGATGGGCTTATGCACGATTGAAATATGCAGGACTGGAGAATCCGGGCGCCAGCGGATACGATCTAGGTCATATTCTAAAGCTTGGTGGTCGCGGGTTATTAAAAGGCATACTGAGTGCTTTTTTATTGCTGGGGTTATTGATGCTGATTCGAGTCTCAAGGTTGAAACTGGGACTCAAACAAAGTTTTTCCGAACTAATATCGGATCAAAGTGAAGTGCCGTGGCTGGCTATTTTAATAACATCCCTAGTGATAATTTGTCTGGGTTGCACGATAGCAGAATTGAGTACGCAATATCATGTTTTTGGAACTGACAAAGTTGGTCAGGATGTTCTTTACCAAAGTCTAAAAAGCATTCGCACTGGCCTCGTCATCGGTACTCTTACAACTTTGGTTATGTTGCCTTTCGCATTGACCCTGGGTATCTTAGCGGGTTTTTATCGTGGTTGGATCGATGATTTGATCCAATATCTGTATACCACGCTAAATTCAATACCTGGGGTATTACTTATCGCAGCTTCAATACTTGTCGTTCAAGTGTATATGGCAAACCATGAAGAGCTATTTGCCAGTGTTGCCATACGCGCAGATGTCCGCTTGTTATTTTTATGCTTGATTCTGGGTATTACCAGTTGGACAGGCCTGTGTCGTTTGTTGCGGGCTGAAACCTTAAAGTTAAGAGAAATGGAATACGTACAGGCTGCACGTGCGCTGGGCGTCAATCATAGGGCCATTCTGATCCGGCATATTCTACCCAATTTGTTTCATATTGTTCTGATTTCTATTGTACTGGACTTTAGCGGTCTGGTGCTGGCTGAAGCTGTGTTGTCATACATCAATATCGGCGTTGATCCAAGTTCGAACAGTTGGGGGAATATGATCAACAGAGCACGCTTGGAAATGGCCCGCGAGCCAGTTGTGTGGTGGTCATTGGCGGCAGCATTTGTATTTATGTTTACTCTGGTTTTGGCCGCCAACCTTTTTGCTGATGCGGTTCGTGATGCATTCGACCCCCGGCGTGCCGAAAAAGTGTGATGACTGCTATCCCCGAACAATCTTCCAGACTCATTATCCATAAAGCCAATCTGAGTTCACAACAATTGGCAGTGATTGAATCAGCGTTTGCCTGTTTGCCTGTAAAACTGTCAGGGTTTTATATTTTGGATCTGACTCGTAGTATCAACCAGGTAGAACTTGACAGGTTAAGGATGGAGCTACGAATGGATATCAATCGCTTACCTTCGGGCTATGATCCTGACACTATTCGATTGTTTGTAACCGATATGGATTCCACTTTTATCAATATCGAGTGTATTGATGAAATTGCAGATATGGTTGGGGTGAAAAGTGAAGTCGCAAATATAACGGAATTGGCAATGCGTGGCGAACTGGATTTTCCAAGTGCTCTGCAACAGCGGGTAAAGTGTTTAACCGGGTTATCTAGCGATAAATTGGAACAAGTTTATGAGCAGCGGCTCAGGCTTAATCCAGGTGCCGACAGACTGTTGCGCGAGCTCAAAAACCAGGGAATAAAAATTGCGCTTGTATCAGGTGGTTTTAGCTACTTTACTGAAAAGCTGAAACAACGCTATCAATTGGATTTTGCTCTTGCGAATCATTTGGAGATCAATAATAACCGGTTAACAGGGCGAGTCTCCGGTCCGATCATCGATTCCCATGCCAAGGCTGCTTTTTTACTGGATCGATGTCAAAAAATGGAAATCAATCCTCAGCAGGTCATCGCCATAGGTGATGGCGCTAATGATTTAAAAATGATGGCGGTTTCAGGACTGGGGATAGCCTATCATGCGAAGCAAACGGTTCAAAAACAAGCGGACATCAGGTTCGATTACCGGAATTTGGACGCTGTTTGTGACTTAATTACCAGGGGATAAGAGATTCTCTTGATGGCTATAGAATTAATTACCAGGAAGAGCGCTTGATGGAAAAAGAAAATTTTCAATCACCACTGCTTTCGGTTAAAAATCTAAGTGTCTGTTTTGGACAAGATACTGCGGCCATGCCCGTAGTTAATGACATTGATTTTGAAATTCAACGCCATAGAACCTTTGCTCTGGTTGGGGAATCCGGGTCCGGGAAATCGCTAACCGCCTTATCAGTGATGCGATTGTTGCCTGATAACGCCAGGATTAGTCAGGGACAGGTACTGCTCGGCAGCGAAGACTTGTTGCGCATCCCGGAAAATCGTATGTGCGGACTGCGTGGACGTAGTATTGGAATGGTATTTCAGGACCCGTTGACGTCCTTAAACCCTGTAATGAGTGTTGGTGGACAAATTGCAGAATGTGTGGCCCGGCATTCAATATTAAAATCGCTGGAACTTAGACACAGGGTACTGGAACTGATGGAACAGGTTGAAATACCGTCTGCCAGAAGGCGCTACGATGAATATCCCCATCAGTTATCGGGTGGTCAACGGCAACGGATTGTTATAGCTATGGCCCTGGCCGGTAGGCCCGAATTACTGATCGCTGATGAGCCGACCACGGCCCTGGATGTAACTATCCAGGCACGAATATTAAAACTCCTGCAAGACATTCAAAAACAAAATGGAATGGCGCTGTGGTTAATTACCCATGATCTCGGAATTGTTGATCAAATGGCCGATGTAATTGCTGTGATGCACAGGGGGCGAATTGTCGAGAGTTCGTCCAAACAGGACTTGTTTAGAAATCCAAAACAGGCCTATACACGAAAACTGTTTGATGCATTACCTGCGATCAGCCATTGTTGTTCACAGCCGTCAATGGATACTAAACTTTTACTGGAGGTAAAAGGCCTCAAAGTACATTATCCGATTCGAAAAGGAGTTTTAAAACGAGTCGTCGATCAGGTCAAAGCGGTGGATGGAGTTGATTTCAGTCTGGGTGAAGGGAGGACGCTCGCATTGGTTGGTGAGTCGGGCTGTGGTAAAACAACTTTGGGAAAGGCTTTATTATGTTTAATACCGACTTCAAACGGCAGCGTTTTGTTGAACGGGGAAAATCTAACACAGTTATCGGAGCCAAAGCTTAGACAAAAGCGCTCGGAAATTCAGATGGTTTTTCAGGATCCATTTTCATCGATGAATCCAAGGATGTTAGTTGGCGACATAATCGAAGAAGGAATACGTGCTCAGCATCGGGACTACAGTGAAAGTCAGCGTCGAAAGCGTGTCCGCGAATTACTACACCAGGTAGACCTTCCTGTTGACGCGAGACAGAGATATCCGCACGAATTTTCGGGAGGTCAACGGCAACGCATCTGCATCGCCCGAGCCTTGGCTGTCGAGCCAAAATTAATCGTTTGCGACGAACCCACCAGTGCACTGGACGTTTCGGTGCAGGCCAAGCTATTAAAATTGCTAAAAAAATTGCAAAAAGATCAGGGTTTGAGCTACCTTTTTATTAGTCATGATCTTGCTGTTGTCGCTGAAATGGCGGATGAAGTCGCGGTGATGTATCAGGGACAAATTGTTGAAATGGGTGCGACCAGTAGGGTAATGAATTCTCCGCTTCATTCTTATACCAAGAAGCTACTTGAGGCAGTTCCGCAACTTAATTCATAATCCCAGATCGCTGGTGCTGTTACTTTGTCCGAGTAAAAGTAAAACTGACGACATGGACTTTCTTGAAAATAAACAAATAGTCGTCGAGCCGATCAACGGGTAAAATAACGGACTGACAGTCCGAGGGTCTCTCGTGGATGCCTTGACCTAGAGTAGCTGGGTTTACCGATCATTATTGTTGCCCGGCTATGGCGGCTAATCTTGTAACGATGATAAGTCGGAAATAATAAAAGTATAGGAAATGATTAATGGCAAAAATTGCCCTACTTGGAAAAGCAGTCAATACTTGCGGTGATTTACCGGCAGTTGGAAGCATTGCGCCAGACTTTACTCTGGTGAATGACAAGTTGGCAGATGTGACTCTGAATACATTTGTCGGCAAGAAAAAATTATTAAACATTGTGCCCAGTCTGGATACACCGACATGTGCCGCTTCAGCTAGAAAATTCAATGAGACAGCCGCGAGTATGAAGAATACTGAGGTACTGGTTGTTTCGGCAGATCTACCTTTTGCGCAAGGCCGTTTTTGTGAGGCCAGCGGCTTGAAGAATGTAGTCACTTTGTCGACCTTTCGTTCCAGTTTTGCGAATGACTATGGCGTAAATATTGTGGATAGTGTGCTTGCGGGATTGACTGCCCGGGCAATAATCGTTATTGATGAAGAGAATAACGTGGTGTATACGGAACTGGTTGCAGAAGTGGCTGATGAACCGGATTATGCCAGCGCTGTTGCTGCGCTTTAGTCTGAGAATTGAATTAATAATACTCCGTCAAAGTTGTATTGACGGGTAAATCAGCCGATAAGCGGCCATCTGCGT
>CAZGQY010000041.1:0-24950 GCA_964528035.1 uncultured Methylococcaceae bacterium
ACGACCTTCGGGTTATGAGCCCGACGAGCTACCAGACTGCTCCACCCCGCGATTAAGAGATGCAATCATATAGGAATCCACGCCATTTTTCAATAGAGGCTACGATTATTTATAAAAATTCACCACCAATCAGCAGTCATTAAGCTGTGTCCAATTAACATTCTTTTACTACATTCGCTTACAGGCGCAGACCCGGAATCGCCCGAGAACAAACCCACCTATAGCTCAATTCCTATATTGCCAGATATGTTCATTGAATTGATTCTTACAAGTTCTAAATTATTTCGATCCAAAGCGATAAATGAATGACAACCAGGGAAAACAAACCAGCAACAATATCATCCAACATTATCCCCAAACCCCCGGTCACTTTTCTATCGATCTCACCAATTGGCCACGGCTTTACGATATCGAAAAAGCGAAATAGGATAAAGCCCAGCAAAACTGTTAGTGCTGACACGGGCACTGCAATCATGGTAATCCAATAGCCGACCATCTCATCCCAAACAATCCCCTGGTGGTCATGAACACCAAGCTTCTTTGCTGCCTGAGCACAAATCCAAATTCCCAGCAAAGCCGTAAGGACAACCACAGAAACGTAACTCCACCGATCCATTCGCGTGAGCAACAAATAAAAGGGAACAGCGACTAATGTTCCCAGAGTGCCTGGTGCTTTTGGGGAAAGCCCCGCACCAAACCCGAACGCTAAAAACAAACAGGGATCACGAAAAATGTTCATAACCTTTAAAAATAAAATTAGATTCCTCGCCGCCACGCATGATTCGCAAACCTGAGATATCATCGATTTGGCCTATCTGGCTACAATGACAATCCAGTCCTTGAAACCCGGAGATCAATTGCTCCTGTTGATGGGGGGGTACAGTAAAACATAATTCGTAGTCATCCCCCCCGCATAAAGGCAAACGAATATCACCAGTATCATCTATATATTGCGCGACAGCCTCTAAAACAGGAAGACTTTCGTATTCAATAATCGCCCCCACTCCACTAGAATCAAGTATATGCTGAAGATCAGCCGCAAGCCCGTCAGACACATCAATGCAGGAGGAGGCTACTCCGGCTATAAGCATACCGGCTTCCACTCGAGGCTCCGGCCGATTGAGTCGATCCAGGCCAGGGATACTCAAAGTACGCTTGCCTTTGTTCCTTTGCATCAATGCGTAACCCGCAGCTCCTAGTTCTCCTGTAACATAAATCAGGTCACCTGGTTGAGCAGTTGACCTCAACAACGATTGACCAATTGGAACCATTCCAATAGCCTGCAACGTTAATGTTAATGGCCCTCTTGTGGTGTCACCACCGATCAATTGAACCGAATACTTTCCTGCCAGAGAGAAAAATCCTTTGCAAAACGCTTGTACCCATTCTTCATTTGCCTCGGGAAGTGTCAACGCCAATAAACACCCGACTGGCTCAGCACCCATCGCAGCCAAATCACTTAAACTAACCGCCAAAGTTTTATGGCCAAGATCACCAGGATCCACGTCTGCAAAGAAATGTACACCTTCGACCAAAGTATCGGTAGTAATTGCGAGTTCACACCCCGGTTTTGGTGTTAACAATGCACAATCGTCGCCAATCCCCAACCGGGTAGCCGAATTTAAAACATCGGGATTGGTGAAATACTGGTCGATTAGTTCAAATTCCGAAAAACTCATAACGACAAATGAAACTACTCTTTAATTTGACGTCAGGTAAGTTCCACTATTTCGTACTTTGAGAGACTTCCGTCGGTCGTTGCTTGTGAGCGACTTTATCCAGTATGCTATTGACATACTTATGGCTTTCGGTCGCTCCAAATCGTTTTGCCAGATTAATTCCCTCGTTTAAGATAACTTTATATGGCACATCTTCTCGATTGGCGATCTCGTAGGCTCCAATTCGGAGAATCGCACGCTCCACAGGATCGATGTCATCCATTTGTCTGTCCGCAAATTCCAACAGAACCTCGTCAAGAACATCCAACTGCGACGGAACACCGTGCAGGAGCTCCTGAAAGTAACTTCGTTGTACCTTTTTTAGATCACGCTCTACATAAAACTGTTGTTCGATTTCATTCAGATTTTGTCCAGTAAGCTGCCATTGGTAGAGCGCCTGAACCGCGGTTTCTCGAGCGCGAGTGCGCGCAAAACTCATGCTTGATCGAGCTCACGGAAAAGATTCACCATTTCCAGGGAAGACAATGCCGCCTCGGCTCCTTTATTCCCCGCCTTGGTACCCGCTCTTTCTATTGCCTGCTCTATGGTATCCACAGTCAACACGCCAAAACTCACCGGGATGTCTTGCTGTAACGAAACACTTGCCAATCCTTTTACACATTCTCCCGCCACATATTCGAAATGTGGTGTACCGCCACGAATAACAGCACCCAATGCAATGATTGCATCGTATCTTTTACTTTTGGCGACTCTTTGCACAGCAACAGGCAATTCAAAAGCCCCGGGTGTTCTTACAAGTTCTATCGCCGTATTTTCAACTCCGTGACGACGCAATACATCAATTGCACCGGCGAGAAGCTGGTCTACAATAAATCCGTTAAACCGGGATAGAACGATACAAAATTTCGCACCGCTCACGGTCAAAGCACCTTCAAATGATTTAATCTCTGACATTTAATTTCTCTATTTCTAATAGTCCCGAAACTTTGCTGGGTATCAGCATTGAATTGCGCACAGATCATTAGTTTATCAGGCTCTGCTGGTAACGGTACTTAAAACAATAATTCCAGGCTGGTCTTCACACAATCTAAAGAATCAATACCCTACAATTTTCACATCAATAATACGCTTCACCAGAAGCAAAAAGTGTACCTTCCCATTCCCAGGCTACCACCTATTCCTGCACTGCCAGTTTCAAATTTACCGAACTGCAAGGAACGTATTCAACAATCTCCAGATCATAACCTGAAATCCCCGGATATTTTCGTTGTTCGCCCAAAATACGCATTTTATGCACACCAAGATCCGCAAGAATCTGTGCACCCGTTCCGGTTGTTCGCGAATCGACGCCGCCATCCAGACAACTCTTAGCATCAATTCCGTTATCTTCCATCTGATACTTATGAATACGTTCAACCAAAGATTTAGTATCTTCTTCCTGCCGAATAACAACCAATACACCTCGACCTTCTTCGGCTATTCTCCGCATGGCATCACGCAATGGGTACCCACAGTCATTTCGTTTCGAAGCAAACAGGTCACAAAGCAGATTACGCGCGTGAACCCTGACCAAAACCGGCTCACCATCAGCGATATCACCAAGAGTCAGTGCAAGATGCAGTTTATTGTCTATCGTATCCTGAAAAGCAAACAACTGAAACTCACCAAATTCGGTTGGAAACTGGCATTCGCTGATACGCTCAATGGTCGTTTCGTTTTGAATGCGATAATAGATCAGATCGGTAATCGTACCAATTTTTAAATCGTACTCATCGGCAAAACGTTCCAGATCCCGCCGCCTTGCCATACTGCCATCTTCATTCAAAATTTCGACAATGACTGAAGTCGGCTCAAGACCCGCAAGGCGTGCCAGATCACAACCCGCTTCCGTATGCCCGGCGCGGTTCAATACACCACCCGGCTGCGCCATCAAAGGAAAAATATGCCCCGGTTGCACCAGGTCTTCAGGCTGAGCATTATTCGCCACAGCAGCTTGCACTGTTCTTGCTCGATCCGCGGCAGAAATACCTGTTGTAACTCCGGCTGCAGCCTCTATAGATACAGTAAAATTAGTCGAGTGAGCAGTTTTGTTTTCATTCACCATCAACGGTAGTCGCAACTGCTGACATCGTTCCCGCGTCAAAGTCAGACAGATCAATCCGCGCCCGTATCGAGCCATGAAATTAATATCTTCAGACTTTATATGTGCCGCGGCCATTACCAGATCGCCTTCATTTTCGCGATCTTCGTCATCCATAATGATGACCATCTTACCCTGACGAATATCGTCAATAATTTCTTCTGTACTGTTCATATCGATTCAAGCGCCACCGCTCTCAAAAAAACCTGCTTCATTTAATTTCGCAATAGATAGTGATGCATCCGATTCCAGCGAGTCAGAGCGCGACAATAATCGCTCAAGGTATCGCGCCAGCATATCCACTTCAATATTCACTTTGTGACCTGCCATAGCAGCTCCCAAAGTGGTTGCATGCAATGTATGGGGCACAATATTAACATCGAACTGACTGCCTTCCACCTTATTCACCGTCAAACTTATTCCATCTACACAAACCGAACCTTTCGCCGCAATATATTTTGCCAAATCATCCGGTACCGCGATTCGATATTGTACAGACCGCCCCACGGAGGTTTTTTCCTTAATTACACCAATTCCATCCACATGACCGCTGACTATATGTCCACCCATTCGCGTTGCTGGCGTTAGAGCCAGTTCCAAATTAACCCGAGTAGCCGGAACAATTGAACTAAAAGTTGTACACGATAAAGTCTCCACGGAAACATCCGCGCGAAAACTACTACCCTCCAATTTCACTGCAGTCAAACATACTCCACTGACTGCTATACTGTCACCGATCGAGATTTGGTGCTTATCCAGCCCGGCAAAATCAACCGTGTATCTGCAATCAGTTCCACGCCTTTCGATATTCCTGATGGTACCCACTGACTGGATAATGCCTGTAAACATCAATTCACCGCCCAAACTGATAACGAAGTCGCAAATCCAACCCAATTGATCGAGCTTCCGTCAGCTTCAATTGATAGCGATCACTTAAGCTGGAAATACCCCGAGTGCGAACAATTCCGCGAGCACCACTACCGAGCACGCAGGGAGCCTGATACACGACCCACTCATCGACACAGCCGGCTTCCAGAAACGCTCCGTTCAATGTAGCACCCGCCTCTACCATAAGCTCATTGATGCCAATTTTTCCAAGATATTCCAAAACCGCCGATAGATCCAAACGACGGTCACTGCCTTGAGCCAAACAAACAACCTTATAACCCGCATATTCCAACTGCTGATACTTTTCTTTATCTTTCAACGCTGTAATAACCAGAGTCTCCCCTTCGTTTTTACCGATGCGAGCATCAACCGGTAATCGCAAATGGGTATCCAGAACAATCCTAAGCGGTTGCACAAATTCATCCGGAGGTATTTCTAGGCGCACATTCATTGCCGGATCATCAGCTAACACAGTATCTATACCTGTCAGTATAGCGGAGCATTGCGCACGCAGGCGCTGAACATCCTGACGCGCATGTTCTCCGGTAATCCATTTACTTTCACCCGAATGCATAGCGGTGCACCCATCCATACTCATGGCAATCTTACTAAACACATAAGGTTTTCCAGTACGCATTCTATTACAAAAGCCACGATTCAGCTCTTCGGCACAAGATTGCAATACACCACAGTCTGTTTCTATGCCTGCATTAGTCAGCACTCTAAAACCCTTACCGGCAACGCGAGGGTTCGGGTCACGCATTGCCGCAACGACTTTCTTTACACCCGCATCAATCAACATTTTGGTACACGGCGGTGTTTTTCCATAGTGACAGCAGGGCTCAAGAGTCACATATACCGTTGCACCATTAGCCAGATTACCCGCATCTCGCAATGCAGCAACCTCTGCATGATCCCCCCCTGCTCGTCTGTGCCACCCTCGCCCAACAATTTGATTGTCTTTTACAACAACACTGCCAACCATCGGATTCGGGTCAGCAGTCAATAATCCTTTTCGCGCCAGTTGCAACGCCGTTGCCATGAATGCAGCGTCAGTTGACATTATTTCCGTCGTCATAATTCACTCAATGCAAGAAAAAACCATTAAAAATCGAAACTATTCCGATTTTTCTGTTACCGAATCATTTTGCAATCTTTCGATGACTTCCTGAAATTCATTGATATCTTCAAAACATCTGTAGACTGACGCAAAGCGTACATAAGCCACATGATCCAGTTTCCTTAATTCCTGCATTAATTTTTCCCCGATCAAACGTGAAGCGACATCCCGATCACCCTGAGCCTGCAAAGATTTTTTAATAAGATTTACAGCTGCTTCGATTTGATCACTGGATACAGGACGTTTCTCCAATGCTCGTAACATTCCTGCTCTGAGCTTTTCTTCTTTAAAATACTCTCTACTACCATCACTTTTCAGCACTCTCGGTAATGATAATTCTGCAGATTCGTAAGTCGTAAAACGCTCCTTGCACTCCACACATTCACGCCGTCGCCGCACCTGATCACCCTCACTCGATAATCTTGAATCAATGACCCGAGTATCCTGGGCCGAACAAAATGGACAATGCATAATGTACCGTAATAACTCCGTAAGTTTAATCTTCAGAAATTTGCCTGTTTGGACTTCAAAGGCCGTTTTATCCACCCATTGTACCGCAGATCCATATATTACAACTGGACATAACACTATTCAGAAGGCTATTCTCGGACAGTCTCCTGAATTAATCACAAAAGTTTATAGAAGATCTATGGCCCAATATGTTTTTACAATGAACCGCGTCGGCAAAATTGTCCCGCCGAAACGCGAAATTCTCCGCGATATTTCCCTGTCGTTCTTTCCTGGTGCAAAAATTGGCGTGCTTGGCTTAAACGGCTCGGGCAAATCCACGTTGCTACGCATCATGGCGGGTATTGATAACGATTTCAATGGCGAAGCCAGACCGCAACCCAACATCAACATAGGCTACCTACCTCAGGAACCTCAATTGGATGCCACTAAAAATGTCAGGCAAAACGTTGAAGAAGGCATCGCCGCCACAAAAAAGCTGATTGATGAGTTCAATGAAATCAGCATGAAATTCGCCGAACCCATGAGCGATGATGAAATGACCGCATTACTTGATCGTCAGGCTAAACTTCAAGACGCAATAGATTCTGCAGGGGCCTGGGAACTGGAAAGAAAACTCGATATTGCCGCCGATGCACTTAGGCTCCCCGACTGGGAAGCCGATGTAACAAAACTCTCAGGAGGTGAACGACGACGAGTGGCTTTGTGTAAACTACTGCTTTCAGAGCCTGATATGTTATTACTGGACGAACCGACCAATCACCTGGATGCCGAATCTGTCGCCTGGCTGGAGCGTTTTCTGCATAATTTTAGCGGCACTGTGATTGCTGTGACTCATGATCGTTATTTTCTTGACAATGTTGCAGGATGGATACTTGAACTCGATCGGGGTCACGGTATCCCCTGGGAAGGCAACTATTCCAGCTGGCTGGATCAAAAAGAAAAACGACTGATCACTGAAGAAAAGCAATCCAGCGCCCGAGCCAAAGCAATGAAAGCCGAACTGGAATGGGTACAAACCAACCCAAAAGGACGTCAAGCCAAAAGCAAAGCCAGACTGGCACGATTTGACGAACTATCCTCCCAGGATTTTCAGAAACGCAACGAGACTCAGGAAATATATATTCCGCCAGGCCCACGATTGGGAGACAGCGTTGTGACCGCTGAGCAACTCTGCAAAGGCTTTGGTGACAAACTGCTAATTAACAATCTTGAATTCAATATGCCGCGCGGTGGTATCGTAGGCATTATCGGTCCGAATGGTGCTGGCAAAACAACATTGTTCCGCATGATTGCCGGATTAGAATCACCCGACTCCGGTCAGTTATACACCGGAAAAAGTGTGCAACTGGCGCATGTAGATCAGTCCCGCGACGATCTCGATGCCAATAAGACTGTCTGGGAAGAAATATCAGAAGGACTGGATATTATTACTGTCGGGAATTATCAGACACCGTCACGCGCATATGTCGGCAGATTTAACTTCAAAGGATCAGATCAGCAGAAACGTATCGGCGATATTTCAGGCGGTGAGCGCAACCGTGTCCATCTGGCCAAATTATTAAAGACAGGTGGAAACCTGCTGCTTCTGGATGAGCCGACCAACGATTTAGACGTAGAAACATTGCGCGCACTGGAGCAGGCATTGCTTGGTTTTCCAGGATGTGCTGTGGTTATATCACATGATCGCTGGTTTCTTGATCGTATCGCAACCCATATTCTGGCATTCGAGGGCGATAGCCAGGTGGTCTGGTTCGAGGGCAATTACGCGGATTACGAAGCAGATAAACACCGCAGGCTTGGTAGTGACGCGGACAATCCGCACAGAATCAAATTTAAAAAACTGGCATGAGTAAGCTGCTGCAAATCTTCACTCAGGTGGATTTATTACTGGCTCGATTTGAAAAACTGTTACCCCCTGCTCCGGAAGAACCGAGCTGGGACAAGGCAATGGCATTCAAATGGCAAACAACCAATCAACGCCCTGGCGTTCAGCCAATCAAAAACCCGAATATACTTAGACTCAATGACATTCACTGCGTAAACAGGCAAAAGTTAGAAATCGACCGCAACACCCGCCAATTCATTCGTGGTTTCCCAGCGAATAATTCTTTGTTGTGGGGCTCACGTGGAACCGGAAAATCATCACTGATAAAAGCACTGCTTAACGAATACGCCAGCGAAGGTCTACGCCAAATACAGGTTGATAAAGATCAATTGGTCGACCTACCATTAATCATTGAATATCTGGAGCCGTACAAGGAAAAATTTATTTTGTTTTGTGATGACCTGTCTTTTGAAGCCAATGATCCCGGTTATAAGGCACTTAAAGCCGCACTCGACGGTTCTTTGCATGGACTTCCAAATAACGTGATTATCTATGCAACCTCTAATCGCAGACATTTACTACCCGAATTTCACAAAGAAAACCAGGAATCGACCGCTATCGGTGGAGAAATTCATTTTGCTGAAACTGTTGAGGAAAAAATCTCACTCTCTGATCGTTTCGGCTTGTGGCTGTCGTTTCACCCTTTTACCCAGGATCAATATCTTGAAGTTGTCAGATATTGGTTAGAAGAATTAGACACGCCTCTGGAACCGTGGAATGTGATTCGTGAAGAATCCTTAAAATGGGCTCTGAACAGAGGTTCTCGCAGCGGACGTACAGCCTGGCAATTTTGTAAAGACTGGGGCGGTCGTTTAAAAATTCAAGAGAAATAGCAGACTCTAAACCTGGTAACAAGCGCCCTCTCTCGTTAAATTGAAACCCTTAGGTCACTTTTTCCAACCAGGCCAGATTCTTCAGCGCCTGCTGACGATTTTCCCCACAAAATTCATCAGTCGCAGCAAAATCCGCGCACACCGCCGGACGCTGATCACTGCTAAACAGCAAACAAAGATTACTGTCAGACAAATGTTTACAGCGAACACCTGCTGGTTTACCCATTGGCATACCGGGCATTGGACTGGAAATTGACGGCGCGATGCAACAGGCACCACAGTTCATTCGGCAATTCATATACCAGCGGTTTCTATTTGCTTATAAACATTGCGTCTCCATAACTGAAGAACCGATACTTTTGTTCCACTGCATGGCTGTATGCCTGCATGACTGCATCATAACCAGCAAAGGCGCAAACCAGACATAACAAAGTTGATTCAGACAAATGAAAATTTGTGATCATTGCATCAACGCTTTTAAACTTATATCCTGGCATAATAAATAAACGGGTTTCTCCACTGCTTGCTTTCAATACGCGGTCACTGGATGCAGCTTCCAGAACCCGAACCGACGTAGTGCCCACAGCGATCACTCGACCACCCCGTGCTCTTGTTTCATTGACCTGTTGGACAACCGTATCATCCACAGAAAAACGTTCAGAGTGCATCACATGGTCTTCCAGTTTTTCCACTCGAAGCGGTTGAAAAGTACCACTCCCCACATGCAGGGTTACAAACCCCATTGAAACGCCTTTGTCCCTTAAGCGATCCATTATTGCCTGGTCAAAATGCAGGCCAGCCGTTGGCGCTGCCACAGCACCCGGAGTCCTGGCGTATATCGTTTGGTAGTCCTGCTCATCTTCCAACAGGTCACTTCTATTGATATAGGGTGGTAGTGGAATATGCCCCAATCGCGCCAATACTGATTCAATCGAAGCGCAGCCCTCAAAACGTAGTGTAAACAAATCACCCTGTCGCTCCAATACAGTACAGCGATGTTCCTCATCGAGAACAATTGACGCACCGTTTCCTGGAGATTTACTTGCCCGTAGATGAACAACTGCCGTACATTCCGGCAATATTCGCTCAATTAGAATTTCAACCTTACCACCCGTTTCCTTGTGACCAAAAAGTCGAGCAGGAATGACCTTGGTATCATTAAATACCAACAAATCACCCGGATTTATTAGATCAATTAGATCGTTAAACTGCCGATCAATTAATCGCCCATCTGCGCACTGCAAATGAAGCATCCTGCTTGCACTCCTTGGATCCGCAGGTTGCTGTGCAATCAGCTCATCGGGTAATGAATAAAATAAATCACTCTTTTTCATGGGCCGCGATATTACCAGTTTCACCAGGCACATGCAGACAAGAATTTTCGAATTTATCCATATATTCAAACCCAACACCTAAAGAATCGCCAATACAGACTATATAATTTCATCGGGACACAAATTAAAACAGGCCACCCAGCGCTAAGGATTTCTGGTTTTGTGTCCCGGTTTTATTTATACTACTGATCCTCTAATGCCGAGGTGGCGAAACTGGTAGACGCGCCAGACTCAAAATCTGGTGGGGGCAACCCCGTGCCGGTTCGATTCCGGCCCTCGGTACCAGAATTAAAACAAAGGCTTAGATAGCTTCATCATCTTTAAATCCCCCCTAGGCACTCAAGCGATATTTACTCAGGGCTACCTTAGAGATGAGGAAATCAACAGGGCAGAGGCTGCCGGGTGACTATTGAATACTGGACTGCCGCCGCCGCAACACCGCCCGGCACTCTTCAACATTGCCTCGGGTCGTCTTTGTTCGCCCTCCAAGCTTGCGCATAGTTCTCAAATCGCCGTCTTTGATAAGCGAGTGGATAGTCTGCCCGGTTACGCCTAGTAGCCTCATTGCCTGCCCAATACTCAATTGCTTATTCACGTACATATCAAAATTACCTTAGCTGCTGGAAAAACGTCTTAATCGGCAAATAACCCCGCTTAGAAGCCAAAAACCACCGCAGTGAGGGCAATGTTCGATATCGAAAACCCGTCCAACAGTCGGGCCCAGCTGATGCGAACAGACGCCGAGGAACGGTGTTTGGCATTGGTACGGTGATGAAACAGGCGGGGCTTTCGGGGGCGCATGCGAGCCCGAAGGGGCTGCGTCATGCGTTTGGTGCAAAAATGGATGGGGCACCGCTATCTGGATACGACCCTACTTTATATGGGCGCGGCCGGTGTTGAAGAACGGGCGCTCGCGTCCCGTATGTGGAACTAGGGCGGATTTAGCAGAGTGCATCACAATCCGCTTGCACCGGTTCGCTGGTCAGTGTGGTCACAGCTACAGTACCGACGATAAAGGTGACGGCGAGCACCAGAGATAGGCGGAATGGAAGTCGATCAGCGCAAAACTGGTCAACGGCACCCGCTTAGTAATCCGCTAAGTTACATACAAAACTCTTTTACTCCTTCTCCCTGAGGGAGAAGGCTGGGATGAGGGGGAATAGAAACAGCATACATTCATCATTGCATAAAAACGGCTACTTATCTAATATATAGCTAGATTAGCTAGATATACGAGAAGAATATGGAAGAATGGCGTTTAGCAGAAGCAAAGAACCGATTTACTGAATTGGTCAACAAAGCACTTTCTATCGGGCCACAAACAGTCCGGCGGCGAAATGATATCGTCGTGGTTATTTCAAAAGCAGAATATGAACAATTAACGGGAGACAAGCTCAGTTTTAAACAACATCTCTTGAATCCCCCACATGACATGCAAAATATCGATTTTGAGCGTGATAAAAGCCCTATGCGGTCGATTGAGCTATGAGGGTATTGCTGGATACCGGTGTTTTATCGGAATTATACAAACCCGCACACTTACCGGCGGTACACGAAGCGGTCGAGGCCATACCCGATAAAAATCTTTACCTAAGCGTGATTACCCTGGGTGAAATCGGCAAGGGCATTGCGCTGTTACCGGAAAGCCGACGCAAACGGAATTTATCCGTATGGCTCACCCAAATTGAAAACGCCTATACAGAACGTGTTTTACCCATAGATGCTGAAACAACGGCAATATGGGGTGATATCACTGCAGCGGCGCAAAACCAGGGCATTATCATTGCGGCGGCGGATGCTCTGATTGCCGCGACCGCGTTACATCATGGCTTACACCTGATGACCCGCAATGTAAAAGATTTTCAGGCAACGCGAGCCATGCTATTAAACCCCTGGGACAATACATCGTAATTTTATTCTCCTCACCCAACCCTCTCCAGTGAAATCAAGGGGCCGAAATCAAGGGGTCAGCCAGCTTGATACCTGTATCTTTCACTTTTCCTATCTCCGCCATGTGACGTTAGTTTAGTTGCTCTTGAAATCAATCCACTTATTTTATTATGAAACCCATTGGTACCATAAACTTCCCCGGCCAGCGTTGTCTTTGTTATTTGGTCTTGTTGTTTGGTGATATCTAGTTCTTTAAACATGTCCTTATACTGCTTGTAACGTTGTTCAATGGTGGCACCTAAGTCTTTATACAAATCGTGTTCTGTGATTAATTTGTCTGTTTCATCCAGCGCATTATGCCGATAGCTTGACCAGCGATAACTGGCAATATCTTCAACCATATTCGCCTTAATGGGATTCATTTCAATATATTTGTATACAGTGAATAGGTAGTTTTCACTGTCAACCAAACACGATTTAAATCAACCTTCCCATATCGTGCCGGTTCGTTGGTGGGTTGCGTTGTAGCTGTCCCTTCTAAAAATAGAATCGCCTGTAAATAAGCCATTTGTAAGAGACTCCAGATTCATGCCGCGACTCGAAAATAACGGTGATGTAATCCACCGACCTGTGGTAATTTAACGATTTTCCCGCCGTCAGGCCATTCGATCGGTCGGTGTTAAAGTATACGGTCTTCCTAGTAGAAAAGGCTCTCATTCAATTTCTGAAATCAGCCGAGCAAACAAACACACAGATCCACGCATCTGAATTCTAACTGTTCTCAAGCCTTCGTAAACTCTGTCCTACTCGCTTAATTGCCACATTCCTGAAATTAGCATCAAATATTCCCATTAGACGTAATTTAGTCATATTTATTTTGTTACTGTACCAATAGGCGTATAAGCGTTTATACTCACATAACATAAATTAATTCCTGAGATTAACACATGAGCAGAGTTAGATGGTCTGTCGTTGTACCAGAAACAACGGATAAAGCTTTGCGTACTTATCTTGCCAGCACCGGAATGAAAAAAGGTGCTATTTCTGATTTTGTCGATGAGGCCGTTCAACTACACCTCTTCGATCTGGTAACCGATAAAGTTAAAGAACGTAATAAACAATATAATCAGGACGATATTTTGTCTGTAATTGAAGAAGCCGTGTCGGCACATTAATTCAGTATGCGGGTCGTTTTAGATACAGGGATTTTGATTGCGGCTTTAATTACCGTCGATACTCCGCCTGACAAAATTTATCGGGCTTGGCAAAAACATCAGCTTGAGCTGATAACTTCAGAATGGCAATTAGAAGAATTTCGCCGTGTCAGTCGTTATCCAAAGTTACGGAACTATTTTAACCCGGCAGAAGCCGGACATATGGTCAACGGGTTGAGACAACGAGCTTATGTCTATGATCAATTACCAACTGTTGATCTATGTAATGATCCTGATGATAATCCGGTTTTGGCAATGGCCCTGGAAAGTAAGGCCGATTTTCTAGTGACAGGTGATAAGCGTGATTTGTTATCAATGAGACGCGTTGGTCAAACCCCGATTGTGAGTGCTGCTGCGTTTTTGTTGGAACTGTAAAAGTCGACAGATTGTTACTAATTAACATGAGTAACTTATATGAAACGGAATGCGTTTCTTCCCGCTAATTACAAAGGAATTTGTTATGGCTAAAGCATTTTCTCTGGTCTGCTGGAATGTAGAGCATTTCAGAGGAAAGCGGACTAACGTGGGACGTATACAGGCTGCCCCTTCTTACACTTGCTTGCGGCGTTTGAGTGAGTCAAATATCTTGATGCTCCACCTCCTTTCACATGAAGATAGGAGCGTAAGTCATACACAACCATAGTCCAGCCTATTCGTATTTAGCCCAATAAATCAAGGAAAAGAAATTCCATTGTCTGACGATCATACAAATATTGACCTCCTCGAATTCGAGTCGTTTTTTGCTGAACGAGTGCGATGGGCAACATTGTTTGTTACCATCCAAGAGATTGCAGACGACAACAAGGCGCTCGTCCGTGGCCTTTCCTCCTACGATCCGAGTGTGACTATCCCGCTTCTTGCCGGCCTTCTGACACTGCCGGAATACCATTAACAATGTATCCGGCTGGAGATTCTGGTTGCTTTGGCTGTTGTTTTCTGCAAGGGGCAGAAGAAGGCCAATATTCGTGAAGCAGTACTCTGGTTCTCTCAGATCGGAAAATCGCAATGTGTAGTAGGCGAAGATCCAGCGGAAGACGTTTTTGTATCACTCGCCCAAGACATCAACGGCAATTACCGTCTCCTCGAGGGTGTTAGGGCTACAGGGTCAGTTCTATTATTGTTGCATGCACTTACTGAACTACCCTTCGTACTGTTGCCAAGTACACCCTTGTTCGCGGGGTTTTGCCAGTTGCTCAATGCACCATAAGAAAATAATGGTATAACGCGAGAACTGACCCCAATGTACCTCACAATGTACGCTTACTGTTGTTCTTGACTTATATCAGTTTGACCATCGAGATCTATAGCGAACGTTCTCTATCGCAATTAAACGAATTGGTACGTATACCGTTCATCGATTATTTGGGCGTGTTGATTTTGACTGGGTTATTTTAGCTATTTATAAAAATAGCCCAGTAGCGAGATATGATCAAACTGCAACGGCAGTAGCAAAAAACCTGGTAGGTTTCACCGACCTGATCCGTTTCCGTTAGACAATATGTATCCATAATTCTGTCTGGAATTATTGACAAATAATTATTTGCCAACTAAATTGACAAATAATATTTTGTTAAGGATCCTGCGATGAGTATTATTGTCGGTCAAGCGGTTAGAAATAGTGATTTTTGGGATAGAACTCATGAATTAGAAGACCTATGGGATGCCATAGAAAGTGGTAGCCATATCCTTATTTCGGCACCAAGACGGGTCGGTAAAACATCAATTATGTATAAGCTGTTAGATGAGCCAAAAACAAATTACATTCCTGTCTATATAGATACAGAATCAGCAGATAGTCAAAATGAGTTCTGGCAAAAACTCTTTCATGCATTAATAGAAGAAGATTTTGTCAACAGCCTTAAAAACTCGGCCAAAACCTTATGGTCTAAATTAACAACGATAAAAATAACAAAAATTTCGGCAACCGGCGTTAAGTTCGGTGACGGTGAACGACTGGACTATAAAAAAGCCTTTAAGAGGCTGATAAAAGATTTGGATAGTGATAAAAAATTGATCATTATGATTGATGAATTTGCCCAGAGCATTGAAAACATAATCAAGTATGAAAACACCAAAAGTGCCATTAGTTTGTTAAAAGCCCATAGAGAACTAAGACAGGATATTAAGTTTTCTGACAAAGTCACCTTTATTTATGCTGGCTCGATTGGTCTGGAGAGTGTAGTGGCAAAAATGGGGGCAATCAAACATATCAACGATTTAAACAGTATAAAAATCTCACCCTTGTCGCTATCGGAAGCACAGGAATTCACTCAACAACTGTTTACCAATAACCATATCACTATAACGCCGGCTAACATCCACTATTTACTGGATAAGATTGAATGGCTAATTCCTTTTTACATTCAATTATTAGCACAGGAAATTAAAAGACTGCAGAGGAAAGAGTCTAGGGTCACTCCTCAGATGATAGATCAGGCAATAGAGAGTTCACTACAATACCGACAGCACTTTGAGACATGGCTCAGTAGAATAAAAACGGCTTTCAAAAAGAATGATTACCTTTTTGCCAAAGAAATCTTAAATACGATTTCTGAAAACAGGACGATGGAATCCCTCAGCATTGCCAATATTGCCGCTAAACATTCACTCGATGATGACGATGCCAAAGAGATTATTCATTCCCTTGTTTACGATGGCTATATTAATAATAACGATAACCCCAAGGAGTATTGCTTTAACTCAGCACTGTTACGACTATGGTGGAATAAAAATGTTGCCAACTAATTATTCGCGTTACAAATACACCCCGGATGAAATGGAGGAACGCGAGTTCTTAGCACGGTTTGTGGTGAGAACCGATGATTTTGACGAACTTTTTGCAGAGTTAAAAACTGCGGATTATAGCGTCCCCAATCAGCACTCTATTATTATTGGTCAAAGAGGTCAGGGAAAAACAACCTTACTCAGAAAGATCATGCTGGAAGTACAAAATGATGCGCAATTATCCGCCTTTTTAATACCAGTCAAATTTTCTGAAGAACAGTACCAAATCCGGTCTTTATCGCGTTTATGGGAAGAAGTGGCCGATTACCTGCAAACGCTTTATGAACAGGAGTTTGAAGACATTCTGGATAGAATGGAAGTGCATTTTGACGATGAGGATTATGATTTACACTGCTTTTCTTATCTTGAAAAAACGGTCAAGTCACAAAACAAAAAACTACTGCTATTGATCGATAATATTGATGAGCTACTGGGTAAACTCAAAGAAAAAGAGCAAAGACAGTTAAGAGAAATCCTACTGACCTCTTCAACCTTTATCATTATTGGCGGCTCAACCAAAATGATTGAACAGCAATATGATTATGGCAAGCCGTTTTATGAGTTTTTTAAGATTATTAAATTAACGGGCTTGAATATAGATGAGAGCATTGCTTTTTTAAGCACCATTGGCGATGCCCAGCAGAATAAAAAAATAGCAGCCATTATACGTGATACCCCCGAAAGACTAGAAACCCTCAGACGATTAACCGGGGGTGTACCCAGAACACTGATGATGTTGTTTGATATCTTTGTCGATGATAGTGATAACGCCTTTGATGATTTACTGAAAGTCCTGGATGATGCAACGCCACTGTATAAACATAGAATGGATGATTTACCCGATACCTTGCAGGATATTACCCATACCATCGCCATGAACTGGGATGGCATGTTGACCAAAGACATTGCTAAAAAGACCCGACTGGAAAGCAAGGTGGTCTCGGCGCAGTTAAAACAATTAGAGACTAAATACGGTATTGTTGAATCTACATCAATCGGTAAAAACAAGATCTATAAAATAGAGGAACGCTTTTTTAATATCTGGTATCTGATGCGGTTTGGTCGTAAAAAAGACCGGCAAAAAGTGGAATGGCTGGTGAAGTTTTTAGTTTCCTGGTGTAGTCCTGAGGAGCTTAAGGATAGAGCTGTGCGATTTATGGACACGATAAAAAGAGGAGGGATTAAGGAATCTTATGTCTACAATATGTGTGAAGCACTGGGTTATGCTGGTTTGGATATGAACACAGAGCATACTATGAAACAAGGCGTGAAAGACTATTTAAAAAGTATAGATTCTAATTTTGTGGGAGAGATATCAGATTCAGAGCAAGAACTAGGTAAAAAAGTGATTAAGTTATATGACGAGAATAATATTGATGCAGCCATTCAATTATTAGTTAAATCACAAAAAAATAGTTCAGTTGTTTTATTTATGTTTGGTCTTTTATATCATGAACAAAAAGACTATAGCCAGGCAGAAGCGTATTATTTAAAAGCCATAGATAGTGGTGATAATGGTGCGTTAAATACTTTATCGTGGCTATATTTTGAGCAAGCATTAAATAGAAATAAAGCTATCGAGCTGGTTTATCAAAGCTATAAAACAGATAAAAAATACTATAATACCTCTACCCTGGCTGCCGTATTATTATGGTCAGAAGATTTTTCTAAAAGTCATAAAATATTCCTGGAATGGCTGGAATATGATAATGCTTTAGATGATAAAGCTACTGTCACCCTCTATTTAAATCTATTAATGGCAAAAGGCCAGCTTTATAAAGCCAAAGCCTTATTCGAGATGCCGGAATATGAGCTTAAAAACCGCTATAAACCTATTTGGTATGCATTAATGCGTTTAATGCAAGATGAATTTCCGCATGAGATAAAGAAGATGGGTGGTGAGTTAACAGAAAGTGTCGATGAGATTTTAGAGCAAGTAGAAGCGTTACGGGAGAAATATGCTATATAGAGGCAGCACTAGACTCACGATAGCTATCAATCACTTCATCGCTAAAATCAATACCCCCCATACTTTTCCCGCCACTGTATGATGGCAGGAAATACCCCTTTAACGGTATCAAATAGCTGTTGATAACCTTGCTCCGAAATCAGCACGGCAACGGCCTTGCCGTGTCGGGAAATATGGATATCATCACCTGTTTCAGCCGCGTGGATGAGCTTTGGCAAGTTGGTTTTTGCATCAGAGCCATATTTGGAGCCAGAGTTATATCGATTCACAATCATTACGTTTTTGACATAAATATTACTCTGACCCCGAATACCGCCACCCGCCAGCTTAATCTATCAGTGCTTTAACCGAATTAATAAAATTCTACTACAGTTAGGAGATGGCTTATCCGAAATCAACCAATTAATCCTATAGGGTTTCAAGCTGACAAAAATCCTAGATCTACACAATCAGTAGGCTCGCAAAATGAACGAACAGTTTCTTCAAAAATTCTCTTCCATCGGCTTTATGCCACATGGCAACTGTTTCTTATGGGAACCGGGATTACTCTGGCTACATGTTATCAGCGATTCAATTATTGTACTGTCTTATTATTCAATCCCATTCGCTCTGTTTTATTTCGTCCGGAAACGCACAGACTTTACATACCCTGGCATCATTTCTGCGTTTGGCTTATTTATTCTGCTTTGCGGCACCACCCATGTGATGTCGGTCTGGACCATCTGGGAACCCGTGTATTGGATAAGCGGTCTGATTAAATTAGCTACAGCCATAATTTCCATAGCCACAGCTGTAATTATCTGGCCATTGTTACCAAAATTACTCGCTTTACCCAGTCCATCACAACTCATCACGAGTAACGAAAAACTTGAAAAGATGTTCCAGAGGCAAAAAAAGACCGCGCAACAACTGAGAAAATTTTCGTTAGCAGTGGAATTCAGTCCAACTATGGTTATGATCAGTAATAATTTCGGCGAAATAGAATATTGCAACCCCTCCTATTCCAAAATTACCGGATTCGACGCTGATAAAATTTACGGCAAAAAATCGACTGCGTTCATCCCTGATGAAATTACTGACAAATATTACCCACAAATGGTCACTACTCTAAGAGAGGGAAAAGAATGGCAGGGCGAATACCTGGATCAAAAAGAAAATGGAGACCGCTACTGGCGCCTTGAATGTGTAGCACCAATGGTAGATGACGATGGATCAATTATCAGCTATGTATCTGTGTCGCACGACGTAAGCGAACGTAAGAAAAATGAAGAAATCATAAAAAATCTGGCATTTTACGACCCTCTCACATCGCTACCGAATCGAACTTTGTTTAAGGAACGTATCGATCAAATAAAACACTCATCAGACCGAAATAAAACATCTTTCGCATTGATGTATCTGGATCTCGATGAATTTAAGAAAATTAACGATTCACTTGGACACCCTACAGGCGATGCACTTTTGGTCGCCGCCGGCAAAAGAATAACAGAACAACTTCGAGCCAGTGATACGGTTGCACGACTGGGTGGTGATGAATTTGCAGTCATTGCACCGGATACACAATCACCTGGACACGCGGCTATACTCGCACGAAAACTCATCGACACACTTAATCAGAAGTTCGAAATCGAAAATCATGATCTGTTTGTATCCACCAGTATAGGGATAAGCATATATCCAAAAGACTCGGACAACATAGAACGACTAATCAAACAAGCTGATACCGCATTGTATAAAGCCAAGGAACGCGGACGAAATCAGTTTCAATTCCATTCTAAAGAGGCAGAACTGTTATCGAGAGCACGATTGGATATGGAATCCGACCTCAGGCAGGCATTGAACAATAAAGAATTTGAACTATTTTTCCAGCCTAAAGTTAAACTAGCTTCTAAACAGATCGATTCAGTGGAAGCACTTATTCGATGGCGACACCCGAAAAAAGGATTAATATCGCCTGCGGAGTTTATACCTATAGCCGAGGAAACTGGGCTAATTGTTCCAATAGGAGAATGGGTCATTCGCGCAGCTTGCGAACAACTAAAGCAATGGCACAAAGTTTTCGCACCTAAACTCCAAATATCCGTCAATTTGTCAGCTCGACAGTTTAAAGAAAAAAACTTAGACACAAGACTAGTGGATATCCTTAGAGAAACTGGTATCGCTCCACAATATTTGGAGATAGAAATAACAGAAAGTACAATTATCGACCGACCTAAACAGGCAATCACTAAACTCGAAAAACTCAGAGACCTTGGTTTCAGTATTGCTGTCGATGACTTTGGTACTGGATATTCGTCTTTGAGCTATCTAAAACAATTTCCGATTCATTCTCTAAAAATTGACCGGAGTTTTATTCGCGAATTGGAATCGGACTCCAAAAATGAAAAAATTGTCGTTGCCATCATTAATCTCGCTCGCAGTCTAGAATTAAATATTGTAGCCGAAGGAGTGGAAACAAAAGGCCAATTAGAATTCCTACAAAAACATGATTGCCATGAAATACAGGGCTTTTATTTCACTAAACCATTGCCAGAAATTGCGATCCTGCGCTGGATTGAACAGTTCAAATGGCACACCTTTAATGGCGAAAATGCAACCCCTCCAGCAAAGAATAGAACTACGACCCAGCAAGAAATAGTTCAGCTTACAAACACTCTAAAACCCACGTAAAAACTTTCGAATACACGAGATTATTTTGCACTTACTTCCGGAAAGAAATAAGATAAGAGATCAGTCATATTTTACTATATATTAATTGACTAAACTCCACCCTGTCCGCTTCCCGCCCATGAACTAAATTCGAAGGTACTGCGCGTTATATAGTGGATATACGATTACCCCCTCTTTCTCGATTCTAAAAAAACGTAATGCTGACAGAGAATTCGCCCTATACACTGCAAGGGAATTTTCGAATAGATGGAAATTGATGACGCATAAGTTCTCGAATCATCACTTTGCAGAGAAAATGTATGAGAGGCTATTAAAGAACGGAGAAAACCAATAGCAGAATTCCCCGTTCTTTAATTAAAACTACGCAGGTGATGGATGCCAACCAGCATCTGCCCAGAGTTCACCACTCACGGCAGAATTGGAAATCATGAAGCAGATGGCATCTGCAATTTCAGCGGGACGAATCAAACGTCCTAATTGTGTATCTGGTAATACATACTTCTCGATGTATTCCTCACCCAGCGCACGAACCATGGGCGTATCTGTAAACCCTGGGTGAATTACACCACAGCGGACACCATGAAATATCGCTTCCTTGGTCAAAGTCGCAGCAGCCCCTTCCAGGCCGGCCTTCGTGGATGCGTATGAAACCTGACCTTTGTTACCCTGAGATGAAATGGAGCCGATAAAAATTGCTGTACCCTGAAGTTTTTCATCCGGATGCCATTTTTTCAAGCCATTTGCTTTACGTTTCTCAGCAATTCGCGCGATCATTTCCATGGTCCAGTAAACCGGTGCAATCAAATTTACATCAACGACTAATTTAAATTTTTCAACTTCATAGATGTGTGCCTTGCCGGTTTCTTTATTTATCGTTACCGCGAGTGAATCACGGGTAATACCTGCCGCTGGAATACAAATATTAACGATCTCATGTTCTTCACAGACCTCATTAAACACTTTTTTTCGGAATTCATCCTCGGTTGTGTCACCCTGATAAGCCACAGCAACACTTGTATTGCATTCAGAATTAACTTCATCCACTGCTTCATTAACATTGTCACCCATATCAACCATGGCAATTTTTGCCACGCCACGATTGGCTAATTCCAGACAAGTGGCACGACCAATACCACCGGCAGCACCGGTTACTACAGCTATTTTACCTCTAATTTCCATTCTTTAATCTCTACCTATCATTGTTAAAATCCAATCCTTATAGGAGCGAGGATTCAATAATATACGAATCCTGACTTGTCTTATTGTCCGTCTTCTGCGTTGTAGCAACAGTTGCGTAGCCCTGCTATGCGCCTGTTGCTACGCCTTGAAGACAAACAATAATCCTGCGCCAATCTTTCGCATATTATTAAAACCTCGCTCCATAGTGTATATCACTTATACATTTTATGTGGTTGTTCTGACTCTCGACGGCGGTATTATCGTACACCCCAGGATAACCAGGCTAAACAAGAAAATTAAAGTGCTGCGATAAATCATCGATGGGATTTTAGAAGGCTGTTTGAAAACAGGAAACCAATTGACAAAAAAGTGAATTTAGGAATTAACATACTGCACACTTCAGACGACTTAAAAGTTTAGGGCTTTAATGATGCTATCTCGTACCAACCACCCACCGCTTGCAGTGGTTTAATTTGCTCGCCTGATGTTATCCAGGCGGCGACCGCCAGTTTTGTGTAATCAAAATTATCCAGTTCTGGCAATACAAATTCTGCACTTAAAAGATTATCTCTGACTCTGCTCGCTTTTTTCTGATGTTGCAAAACAATAAAATCGTGGTGAAGTTCAGATCCGGCGTTTTCCCCTCTCAATATTGAATGCTTTAACCCGAAACCCAATACCACTACATTGACTATGACCGTGTCTATCTGTGTTTTCGGATTGTAGTTAATACTAGCAATCTGCTTTTCTAAGCCGAGGCGTAAGTTCCCCGCAATTCGATTTCGTTGCGGCGGACGTTTCTCACCCTGGAACCAGCCTCGCCATTCTTTGCCTTGAATAACAAAGCTCGGCGTATAAACATTACTAACATTACCTTGCCTTTGATGAAGTCGCTGCCGATCACTAAATGCCTTTTCAGCGAATTTATCTTTCCAGCCCAGGTAATCCCAATAGTCAACGTGGAACGCCACAGGAACAAAAGACTTCCATAATTCATCGCTGTTTCGCTGCGCACTCATCCATCGATCTGCAGCTGGGCAACTGCTACAGCCTTCGGACGTATACAATTCAATAAGCTGAACTTCTCGTTCACCACTATTAAGCGTCAGAGCATGCGAGGACAATGCAAATAATGGATTGCATACACAAAATACCAGAGCATAGATAACAGTTTTCATAAAAATTTTCTGTGCGGAATCAGTTGTAAATACGACGCTGTGACTTAGAACGAGTTATCAAAAACCTCCTCTATCGGGAACAATCAATGCTAATCAATTGTTACGATGACTGAAGCATCATTTCCAGCTATTCTAAATCGCCATTGTTTTACCTTAAGACCTTATCCACCCAGAAATACTTTCACTCTGTTGTAGGTTTATCAACCCAATATTTATATTTCCAGTTTATAAATACTAATCATACCCTGGACTCTACATTCAACGAATGTATCAACGATGGTCGAGCATATTACACTTAAATGTAATGCTCAAAATATGTTTTGCCATTTTCGTGACTCGCAGAAATTGAATGCAAGGCTGTTGCTTTCACTTAGATAAATATGATTGACCCCTTTTGCCTTCACTTCTTTGACTTAAACCCTTCTATAAATTCAACTTCTAAACCAGAATTAATTGCAGCCGTTACTTGTCTTTCATCCGATGATACAAATAGCTCTGCTTGCCATTCTATGGCACAAGCAATATGAATAGCATCTAACGACCGTAAAACGCTTTCCTCAAGTAGTTCAATTGTTTTTTTCAATACACTTGGGGTTAAGTTAATTAATTCAACATCCTCTATATCTTTTAATATATCGTTTTTAAGTTCTGAGTATGTTTTTTCAGTGATGAATTTTGACCTAAGTTTCCTATTTAGTGCTGATATAATTTCAGGAAAGCAAATAATACTTAAACCTATTTCTGATGCTGCTTGTGTAATATCATCGACTTGCTTACTGCCAACTTCGTCTACAAATCTTTTAACAAATGAAGATGTATCAAAAAACACCTTCATTATGCACTTTCTCTTTCGCTTAGTATAATTGAAGACAACACATCTCCTTTAATGGTTTTTTTTATTCTTTTTTTCTTCCAAGAGGGACACTTATTTGCAGTGTCTTTAAAAGGCGATATTTCTGCTATTGGTTTGCCATGCCTGACAACTTGAATTATTTCCCCTTCTTCTACAGCAGAAAATATTGCTGATGCATCTTTTCTGAATTCTGTAAACGGCACACTTCTCATAATTTTCACCATTACTGTACATAATGTACATTATTGTACATAAACAGTAGTAAGCATGCTGGTTTTTTTCAAGCGTCACGGTAAGAACACCGGTTACCCGGCATCCCCCGCACCGAGGTAAGCTCATGTTGTTCCCAATCTGCTGTATCAGGCATGAGCTTCCTTTGCGGGCTTCGTACTTCCGTCAAGTCCTTCCACATGTTCATGTCGTCATACCTGCCGCAGCGCTCGATGCAGTAAAAAACTCTGGCGAACCAAAAAAAGCCCAAGCAAAGACAACAACGCTTATCTTTTTAACCATAAGGCGCTGGCCAGAGTTTTTCGTGTGAAGATACTTGAAGCGATGACTCAGGCGGGATTTACACGACCCGAAAAACATCCTGCAGAGTGGAACGTGTCGGAAGTGCGGGGCTCAGATGAAGATTCTCAAAACACAAATTCCTCCACTTTTCCCTTGGACACTTGAGAAGCCCACAGGATGATGGACGGGAGATTCTTGATGTTCTAAACGAAATCTCAGTGCGGATGAACAAAATTTCAGTGTACAGCACTGACGCATCTGCTTGTCTCCAATATCGGCAAATTGGGTGCAAAAGTAACAAATCTTAATACGCGTTGCTGCAATGGCAACTGTACTCGCTGGTTCTTAAG
>CAZGQY010000042.1:0-24617 GCA_964528035.1 uncultured Methylococcaceae bacterium
GAGTGTAGGGGATATTTAGGGCTGCCGGTAGATGGGGTTTACCGGAGTTTTACGTTCAGCAAATACGTGGCCAGCACATAAGCCTCCAAATATCAGTGTAAAAACGATGACCGGATTGATTAATTCGCTATTTTTAATTGATAAACGCACGCCGCATTTCATCATAAGTCTGAAACCACTTTCTCAGCATGAGCTTCATGGGTTTTGAAGATCTTAAGGCCCGCTATGAACAAATCTTTTACTTCATCGTTCTCAATATTTGGAATAAACGAATTCTCAACAAGATCATTAACAGCCTTGTGATAAGCAAGTTCATTTTTTGCGTAGGCCTTGTCAAAAACAGCACCATGCAGATGACTCAATTTAGTCACGATTTTTTTTGAATCCGTGAGCAAAGACTGACTCAAAAAATTGTCTTCTGGGCTAGCACCCAACTTTTCAAGCAATGCAAGGGCTTGTCCATTGACTGCATTGTGGTCCCGAATCATTGTTTCTGCAAACTGGATTATCGCCGGGTTTTCACTAATACCAAGAGCAAGATGAGCGTAGCGAATATCAATGTTATCAGCAATATAGGCCACATGCGCAATTTGTAAATCATTCAGTTCAGAGGGTAACTCTGCACGCACAGGTGTAAAAGCAGTGACCAGTGAAAGTGTAAGCGCCAGAAGCGTCAATTTTTGTTTCATTTTAAAGTTTCCTTATACAATTGGTTTTCAAAATTAGCTCGGAAATCTAATAAGTTTTTTATCGCGAAACCGCAATTATGCACATTAACTGAGCGTTGCTCGGTTTGGATGTTCCACGTACCGTGAGTACGCCAATAAATCCAGACTATCCCACACCTCATCATTGCGCAGCCTTGCGACCCCCGCCAAAAAACAACATTGCAAGAAATCCGGGCTCGATCAAAAGATGCATTGTGAATGTTTACAATAAATGCAACATGCAGATCTGTATGAGCATTAATAAGCACACATAGAACTTGATTATGCATCCGGCAGACAGACCTTGAAATTTTTCTCAGCGGATCTGTGCTGTCATGAATCGTAATAGTACGGCGAGTGAATCAGTGAAGTCGTCCAGCTAATCAACTAAATCATCCTAAAATGAATTTTGATGTTAATCGAGCCCGGATGGCCAATTTCCAATGTGTTAAGCGATGCTTCTTTTCTCTTTGAAATATCATTAATTAATGATATTTCTATGGAAAACACGACAACCTTTCCGTTAATGCTGCTAGTTTCATGTCACTTTCAGATAAACACGAAAAAACATTGGTTGCTATAAACCGATAGGCTGCTCGTTATCTATTGGCGACTTTTTGAATGTTGCCTAGTAAAATATAAATCGGATGGAATATCTTAGAATGATGAATTTACTATTACACAATTATTTTTATAACAAATATGGACTTATTAGCCGATATACTATCCGTTATTGACTTACGAGCAAGCCTTTACTTCCGAGCAGAGTTAGGTAACCAATTTGCAATTGAGGTACCTGAGAATGCCCAATTTGTTCGATTTCATATAGTCGGTCCTGGTACGGCCTGGATTGGCCTGCCATCGGGTGAAGAAACTTACTTTTCTAAAGGCGATCTAGTACTCGTTCCGCAAGGTAGCGCGCATGTCCTGGCAAATAACCCGGATTCACCGGCAATTCCTCTAGAAGACGTATTAGCGCTTGCTGATACAAGTCATGTTGGTTGTATTCGATATGGCGAAGACGCCGGCACAACTGAACTCATTTGTGGTCATTTCAGTTTCGACACGTCTATCGTGCACCCAGTGGTATCAACATTACCGCCATTAATCCATATTTCGCGTGATCAAGGAGAAGGGTTTGAGTGGCTCATTCCTCTTCTGTCGACGATGCACGCCGAATCTCGTGACGGAATGCCGGGCTATGAAGAAATCTTAATACGGCTATCAGAAATTATATTTATACAGGTACTTAGAACCTATATGAAGCATGAACCGGACTCCAGTGTCGCACTCACCGCACTAGCTGATCATCAATTGGGACCGGTTCTTAAGGCAATTCACAGCGATCCTGGTTTTCAATGGTCCCTTGAACGTTTGTCTGAGCTTGCCAATATGTCCCGCAGTGTTTTCGCAGAAAAATTTAAATTAAAATTCGCGATGACACCGATGCGTTACGTGACCGCTTGGCGTATTCAAAAAGCTCGCATTATGTTAAGCAATAATGAATTAACCATTACTGATATTACCAAACGCGTTGGCTATGCTTCAGATGCCGCATTCTCTAAAGTATTCAAGGAATACTATGGTGTATCACCAGGCGCCTACCGTCGATCAGATGCAGTCTGACATTGAGGGCAATACCAAAATTGTAAACGCGCCAGATCGACGTCAATTCAAGCCATTTCGCAAATAACAGCTATACAGCCAAGTCTTGTGGGACATACAGAAGTGTTTGTTTTTTGCCTCAGTCGCATGATTCTTCCCTCTTCATTTGTCAGTTCCTTCTTCGATACAGCCCAGCCATTGCTTGATCAGCAGCAACACCCACCGATCAACAACTCCTGGGTCTACCTCACTGGGTTATTTAGAATAAAGCCAGGTATCAAATATAATATTTTTTAGTAACGACTTGCCCCACTACCGAAACAGCCCTCTATGGATGATCTGTAGAGAAAGTGTATGCGGCAGGAAAGCCGCATCCAAGCCTACATGGATGTATTTACGGCGTCTTCCGGAACAGATTGCCCATAGAGGGGTGAGCAGTGACATTTTTTATTTATTTCTGTATTCGTGCCCCTGGCTCGGCCAATTTGAATACACATAGGAAATAAATATACCCAGTCGCCTTGCCAAATAGAGCTTTACGGCATCCCAATCAATTTTTCCTTCGCCTCATCCCACAACGCGTCCAGTTCGTTTAGCGAACAGTCATCCAGAACCTTACCCTTTTCCACAATTTTTTGTTCAATATAATGAAACCGTCGGGTAAATTTTCCATTACCCTGTTTTAAAGCTGTTTCCGGCTCCACTCCCAGGTGCCTGGCCAGATTTACAACAACAAACAACAGGTCACCAATTTCCTCACGGATATGCGCCTTATCGCCGGACTCCAATGCCTCTCGCACTTCACCCAACTCTTCTTCTACTTTTTCAAACACCGGAGTCACTTCCGGCCAGTCAAAACCATGACTGGCCGCCCTGGATTGAAGCTTGTCGGCAACCATCAATGCAGGCAGGCTGGCAGTTATTCCATCTAACACACTCACCGGCTGGTTTGAGGGATTTCTGTCGCGCCGCTCAGATGCTTTTGCGTCTTCCCAGGCTTGTTCACGCTCCTTATCACTTGCGAATACGGCATCGCCAAACACATGTGGATGTCTGCGCGTCAATTTATCGCAAATACCACCGGCTACGCTTTCAAAATCAAAAAGTGCATTTTCTTCAGCTATCTGAGAATGGAATACAATCTGGAATAGCAAATCACCCAATTCATCCTGAAGAGCCGTTGTATCATTCCTGTCAATGGCATCAATAACTTCGTGTGCTTCTTCGAGCAGGTAGGGCACCAAACTGCGAAAATTTTGTTTTCTGTCCCAGGGGCAACCCATATCAGGGTCACGAAGTTGAGTCATTATTGTCAACAAACGACGGGTATTGATCAAAACTGATAACCAAAATTATCCAAAAAGCGATTTCGAAATCCGCCCATTGAAAAAGAATGATTCTGCGTACCGGCGGTTTCCACCTTAATTGCGCCCATCAATGAAGCTATTCGTCCACTCGTCGCCCAGTCCATATCCTGAGTTAAACCATATAAAAGTCCTGCTCTATAGGCATCACCACAACCTGTAGGATCAACGATTTGCTCCGGATTCGCCACCGGAATATCGATACATTCCTGCTTACTATAAATCTGCGAGCCTTTTGAACCTCGAGTAACGATTACCGCTTCAACATTTTCCGCCATCTGTTCCAGACTAAGCCCGGTACGTTCCTGCATAAGCTGAGCCTCGTAATCATTCAGAGTAACCCATGTCGCCTGCTGCAAAAATTTTTTCAGTTCCTCGCCGTCGAACATCGGCATCCCCTGACCGGGATCGAATATAAACGGAATTCCGTTCTGTGCAAATTGCTCGGCATGCAAAATCATTCCATCTTTCCCGTCTGGAGACACCATACCAATCGATATATCCTGGTTATTGGGAATATCCTGGCGATTTGAAAAAGACATAGCGCCTGGATGAAACGCTGTAATTTGATTGTCATCCATATCCGTAGTGATATAGGCCTGCGCCGTGTAACTTTCCTCAAGCGGCAATATAAAATCTGTTGATATTTCGCATTTTTCCAACCAATGCCTGTATGCATCAAAATCCTGGCCAACGGTTGCCATAGGAAATGGATCATCGCCACCCAGTAACTTCAAATTATAGGCAATATTGCCTGCACAACCGCCATATTCGCGCCTTAATTCAGGCACCAGAAATGATACATTCAGAATGTGAACCTGATCCGGCAAGATATGATTCTTAAACCGATCTTCAAACACCATAATCGTGTCGAAAGCCATGGAACCGCAGATTAATACGCTCATTTGTTAATTTTCTCCTATTACATTTTCAATTTAAATTGGGAAAAGTTTAAGATTCTACTACACTTGATAAATATTCGATTAAAACAATATTTACGACTTAATATAATACCGATCACACAATACCCTTAAATTCATCACCAGCTATTTATTGCGATTCATATGCCTCATCCAAACAATCCAATGGTTCCAAGCGCTAACCCGGATCGAAGTTCACGTACAGCAATGATTGTTGATCATAACCCCAATGATCAGTTGCAGCTAAAGACGGTACTTCAAAGCCTCGGGTTTCAAGTATTTGAATCAAAAAGCAGCCGAGAGGCTGTGAAATTATTTTACACTAACAATCCAGATTTTATATTTTTCGATGTAACTCTTCCTGGCTATATTTCGGCAATCCGCGAAATAAAATCTGCCGATGAACTGCACTTTATTCCTATCATCGCTATAGCAGAATCTACCGATAAACCACGCGAAACAAACGCTGATGACATCCTCTACAAGCCTTACAATTCCAGGGAATTACCATCAAAAATCAATTTATTACAAAAACTTATAGACTTAAGTCACAAAAATCAACAACTACAAAATCGTATTGAACGTGATGGTGAAACTGCCGAGCAGCTCTATACCGGCACGATCACGGCTGGCAACGTCAAATCTAAATATATTCAAAGTTATTTTCAACCTGTGGCTCAGGATTATGGAGATATATTATTAACGGAGTACACATTGTCGTCAGACCTGGCGCTACTATTAGTTGACTTTAGCGGTAATGGCCTCTCGGCTGTAGCCAGCGCTCTGCCATCTGCGGACATTTTCCGCGCTATGTGCAAAAAAGGATTTTCATTGACTGACATTCTTACATCCTTTAATAGTAAGCTGCATACACTACTACCCACGAACAGATTTGTAGCCGCTCAGTTCGTGATAATCAGTCACGACATGAAATTCGTACTTGCCTGCAATTGCGCAATGCCAGACATTCTGATCATCGATGGTGAGGCCGGAACCGTTCGATCCAGAATTCCATCTGCCGGGCTACCGCTGGGCATAACCCCCGATTTGGATTTCAATAGTATGCTGGTTCGAGTGTCTATTCAACCGGGTGACCGTATCGTTCTATTAAACAACGGTTTTGCAGATGCTCAAAATAACGCAGGAATCCCATTTGGCCAGTCAAAAACCGAACAGTGCCTCGCTAACCGTGCACCACAACTGAGTCTCGATTCAGTAATCACCGAACTGGATGCCTACCGCGGAAACAAATCTCTTGAAAAAGATATCAGTATAGTTGAGATACAATGCCATTCTGAACTGTTCGCCAACCACCAATTTGCGTCGAACCTGGCAGACAATTTCCAACCAATCAGTACAACGGCAATCAAGGCAGTCGATTCCCACAAGGATCGCTGGGACTATCAACTCACGCTGGAAGGAATACGGCTGGCCAAAACCAATCCAATTCCGATTATCATTGCGCAAATTCAGGAACTGGACACACTCGCAGATCACCAAACCAACCTGTACACCATACTCACGGAACTCTATGTAAACGCCATTGATCACGGCATTCTAAAACTGAACTCATCGCTAAAACAGTCACCGCAGGGCTTTGTCGAATATTTTAATAAACGTGAACTGAGGCTCTCACAACTAAAAAAAGGCTGCATACAAATTTCCTTATCAACCGAAATCAAGGGTAGCTCAGGAAAAATGACAATCCGGATAAAAGACAGCGGAACCGGCTTCCAATTAACCTCTGTAGATAAGGAAGGTCATGCCGACACCCTGCTCCACGGCCGCGGCATAATTCTACTTAAGGAACTGTGCGAATCTGTAGAATACAAACCACCCGGCAATTATGTCGAAGTCGTCTATGCCTGGGAAGAATAAACATTCTATCAATCTTCAATCGATTTCAAATAGGCGGCTGCATCCAGCAATTGCTCCAATTGTGAAGTATCATCTGCGGCAATACAAAACAGCCACGCTGCATAAGCATCATCATTAACCAACTCCGGTGAATCAATCACCTCCTGGTTAACCGCTACGATTTCCCCGGACACCGGACTGTACAAATCGGATGCAGCTTTGACCGACTCAACGACTGCACACTCCGCGCCCCTGTCTATATGACTGCCGATGTCAGGCAGCTCAACATAAACCAGATCACCCAGTTCTTCCTGTGCGTGGTCTGTTATTCCAACCTTTACTGTGCCATCAGATTCCAGCTTTACCCACTCATGGGTTTTCGCATATCTAAGTTCCTCAGGTAAACTACTCATTTCGATTTATTCTCCAGACTAAAAATATTGGGCAACTCGTCAGTACATTAAGCGGATCAAATGCAAAAGATTGATTCTTCAGGACAGTATCAACAACATAACGATAATCTGACCTATGGTATGACACTCGCCTCCGAATTAAATCAACTCACCAAATAATTTGCAATCGTTCAATATTCATCAAATTGGAGTCGGCGGAAATTAAAGGTGCCTTATTAACTATCGCGGTGGAAGCAATTAACCGGTCAGCAGGATCTTTGTGATTAAATAAATTCTGCTGAGACAATGTCGCTATTTCTGGCGTAACAGGTAATACGGAAAGCGACATGGTAAGGATAATATCATTCATATATTGTATCGAAGGAACATCATTTCTTAAACGACACGTCTTAAATAGCATGGCGATTTCCCAAAAAGAGATATCCGAACATGCCAACGATTGACTTTCCAATGATTCTTCTAGCGCATATTTCGCCTTGTTTGATAATCGTGTTGGATTATCCTGCCAAAATATCAATATATGGGTATCACAAATTCTCAGCATCAGCACTCCATTCGTTTTCTATTGGCCCTATAATATCGCCAATAATCATGCTACCACGCAGTGCATCAAGTCTCTTTTGTGCCAATTCTACCTTATTCGATTCGGGGATTAATCGAGCAATAACTTTACCATGGCTGGTAATTTGAATTTGCTCACCATGACTCACTTTTTTCAAAACAGCAGGTAAATTTGCTCTTAAATCGCTTACTCTGACTTGTTGCATTGTGATTCACCAATAATGTACATATTATATGTACATTATAGGTGGCACATTCATGAGAACAACTATATTTTCAAATACGAGTGCGTAAAACAAAAAATAGGGCAAAAATAGGGCTCAGAAATTTAATACGCGAGATGAACTATATAAACGACAACTATTTCACAAAACCTGTAACTTTGCATAAGCAACCATGAGCCACTTAATCCCTACGTTTTCAAAGTTAATCTGCACCCGGGCCTGACGGCCATCACCTTCATTTTGCAGAACAACACCTTCACCAAACTTTTCATGCTGAACTCGTTGACCTAATTTAAGGCCAGAATCGTTATGAGTGACCGCGGAAAAAGATTTTGACGCGGTAACCGGGCGGGTAATACTGGCTCGTGCCCGTACCTCCTGAATATGATCAACGGGAATTTCCCGTAAAAACCTGGACGCTCGGGGACAGGTCTCACGTCCATATAATCGCCTGGATTCAGCATACACCAAATTCAATTTCTGCATTGCCCGGGTCATTCCCACATAGCAAAGTCGACGCTCTTCCTCCAGGCGCCCCGCTTCTTCCAACGACCTTTGACCTGGAAACAGACCTTCTTCCATACCCACGATATACACCACTGGAAACTCTAACCCTTTGGCCGAATGCAAGGTCATTAATTGTACGCAGTCATCATGTGCCTCGCCTTGATTATCGCCCGCCTCCAAAGCAGCATGGGCCAGAAATGAGTCCAGTTCTCCCAGTTCTTCGTCATCAGCATCATGAGGTTCGAACTGACGTGCCGCATTCACTAACTCTTGCAGATTTTCAACTCGAGCCTCAGCTTTCTCTCCTTTTTCTTTTTCATACATAGCGATCAAACCACTGCGGTCTATTACTATTCGTGTTTTTTCAGCGAGAGGCAGATCTTCACAAACACTCGATAACTCAGTCAGCAGCTCAATAAACTGCCTGAGCGCGTTTAAAGCACGAGGAGACAATTCTCCGGAAGAAACCAGGGCACGAGCTGCACCCCATAAGGAAAGTTGCCCACTTCGCGCTTTATTGCGAACAATATCCACTGTACGCGCGCCAATAGAACGCGCTGGAACATTGACCACACGCTCAAAAGAAGTGTCATCGTCGCGGTTGGCCAGTAAACGAAGATAAGCCAGGCCATTTTTGATTTCCGCTCGATCAAAGAATCGTAATCCGCCGTATACCCGATAGGGTATTGCAGCAGCCATCAACTTTTCTTCAAATACGCGGGATTGAGCATTTGATCGATATAATATAGCGCTTTCCGAGCGAGAATTACCCTGGTCAATCGATTGTCTTATTTTATCAATGACATAGCTCGCCTCGTCTATTTCATTAAATGCAGCGTACAGGTCAATCGCTTCACCGTCACCGTCTGCAGTCCAAAGCTGCTTTCCCAAACGGCCGTCATTATTTGCAATTAACGCGTTCGCGGCGTTGAGAATATTGGCAGTAGATCGATAATTTTGCTCCAGACGGACTATTTGATGATTCGGGTATTGCTTTTGAAAACTATAGATATTTTCTACTTTGGCACCCCGCCAACCATAAATTGACTGGTCATCATCACCAACAACGAACAGGTTTTCATTTTTTGCAGTCAGAAGTCTCAGCCAGGCATACTGCACCGTGTTTGTGTCCTGAAATTCGTCGACCAATACGTGAGAAAACCGATTCTGGTAATGATCGAGTAACTCGGGGCTGTCTCTCAGAATTTCATGTGCGCGCAACAATAGCTCAGCGAAATCAACCAGACCTGATCGTTGACACACTGCCTCATAGGCTTTGTAAAGTTGCACCATTTGTCCCTGAAACGGATCGCCTGTATCGGCAATATGCCCTGCTCGTCGACCTTCATCTTTTTGTCCATTGATAAACCACTGTACCTGCCTGGGAGGCCAGCGTGACTCATCCAGATTGAGCGACTTCAGTAACCTTCTGATCAATCGGTACTGATCGTCAGAATCGAGAATCTGAAAGGCATCGGGCAGCCCGGCCTCGGATGCGTGTATTCTAAGCAAGCGGTGGGCTATACCATGAAATGTCCCTATCCACATCTTTTGAGCAGGATATCCCAAAAGCGATTCCACCCGTCCACGCATTTCCATTGCTGCTTTATTGGTAAATGTGACCGACAGAATCCCGTATGGGGATGCCTCGCCCACCTCTAAAAGCCACGCAATTCGATGCACCAATACACGCGTTTTACCACTGCCGGCTCCCGCCAGCACCAATACCGAATTAGAAGGCGAGGTCACCGCTTCTCGTTGAGGTTGATTCAGAGAATCAATAATAAAAGTCACATCCATGAGCGTATTCTATCGTATCTTATCCGTCAGTTTGGCAATTGAGACCCATATCATTATTTTTTCGAGACACCTGTTTAGAACATTCGGCTATTATTGCGCATGCCTTCGTATTTTAAGCTACATGAAAACACCCAGCTAAGATCTTTTCCACATATGGATGCACAAGCTCAAATAATCAACAGCTGGAGCCCCTGGGAAAATATCGAAAAATGGTTTGGAATTCACCAAACTTGCACTGCAGCAAATTAAGTTGCAGAATTGCAGCTTCAACAACGAGGAGGAGCAATTATGGGTTTTGATTTTAAAAGAGCGATAAAAAGAGAAAAGAACGTTGGCGAAAAAGACCAGCAAATACGTTATGTGGCGGGTTGTGTATCGATCGGGATCGCGGTATTTACTGGCAGTATAATATTACTGCTGTTGGGATGCATCCTGCTTGGGAGTGCTTTCTTAACGTGGTGCCCAGTGTGTTCGGGGTTAAATATTAATACTTGCAAAAAATAATAGGTTTAAGCCTGTTCGTATGTAGACGCTCAAGGATGCGCGTCTACCTCAAACAATTTAGTTCTTATTATTAAACAGCTTTCAAACTGTAAACTCTACGGCAGCAACCCTGTTGAAAAAACCAAGAAACTAAATATTAATACCCTCTCCATAATATTTACGCGAATAATGACCTGATTTACTGGCAAAACCCCTCGCGCATAAAAAAATCCGGGGGGAATTGCATCCCCACCCGGATTCTTGTATCAAGCTCTAACTACCCAGGCCTGCAGGTGTCATATCAATGGCTTTGAGCTGACTGATACTTTCTTCCAATAAGGCAGCAGCTTTATCAGTATCGCCTTTTTTGGCCGCGATACTTGCCTGTTTCAATCTTGTTTTAGGTGGTTGAATCTGCGCTTCACCCCGGTTTGTGACTACGCATTTAAGAGCCGCAATCGCCTCTTTTGCACTGGCTCGAGTTTCCGCTGCATGACCTTGTTGCGCATGAGCCAGTGCTTCTCCTGCAATCACGGCAGCCTGTTTCAGAAATTCATCATTTGTTTGTTCGTTTGTATCTACGAGATCAGGACAATCCGCCACAGCAAACACTGCACCAGAAACACCAAACAGGCCCACAAGACCGACTAATAACGCAACCAATAACTTCTTTTTCATTAGATTATTCTCCAGTAGAAAAAATTTAAAAGCCTTCCGTTGATAGCTAGAAAATCCGTAGTTATCCCTCGGAAAGATTTCCGCAACACACTTACAAAGTAAAGAGTAAGGGAGACCATTTACGAATGATGGAGTACCAACGTGGATCGCGTATTGTATAGATTAGCAAAACTTTTAGCAAATCCTGTCGATCCAGCACTCCCGCTCGCTCGTCAACACTGAAGTCTGGCTCTTACTCGTCATTTACAGGATAATAAACAGTTTCTGAACACCCACTTAATAAGGAAAGCTATGCGAAGCTTCGTTACTGTCATTTTCACAACTTTATTACTTTTCTCAGGAAACATATTTGCGGAAGAAGCGACCGCATCCGATGGAAAAGTCGAAATCGAAACACCAACCGCGTCGAAGCAAGCAGAGCCGGAGATTGATCGATATACCTCACCACAGAGAGTTGCTCGCGAAAAAGAAATCAAGGAATTGAAATGCAAAATCTGCGCAACTCGTTGTGTAATCGTCCAGCAGGCCGGACAAAGTTCATGCATGGCTGTTCCCGGTGCTGACAACTGCATCAAAAAAGGTGAACACTTTATAGATGCTTGTCTTGCTCAATGCGAAGAATGTCCGTAGCCTGGATGGAGTATAACGAAATTCACTGAATAGATACTTACGAATAAGCTTGCGAAAAATAAACGGATTTTTTATTATGGCAAGCTGCTGTCTGTTTAACATATGGTATTACTAAACTTTATTTCGAACTGAGGAAACTTCCTGTGGGCATATTTTCAAATTTCTTTGCAACATTAAAAATAAAAAGCGGTGTTAAGATTATGCAGTCGGCGACAGAAACCGAGGGTGAAAATGCTGACCGCCTGTTTAAACAGGCCTATTCTAAATTTGAGCAGGCCATTGCCGACAACTCTACGGTTCTCAATGCACTTCACAACTGGGGACTGGCCTTACACAACCAGGCAAAGAGCAACAGCGGACAAGATGCCGAAAGTCTGTTCAATGAAGCCTATACAAAATATTCAGCCTCTTTGGTCGTTGAGGCCCATAGCCCCGAGATATTAAACGACTGGGGCGCCACATTAATGGATCACGCACGAATGTATAATGCCGATCCTGGCCACTTGCTTTACGAGCAGGCCAAAGAAAAATTTCTCTCCGCCGAAGACCTACAACCAGGAATCGCGTCTTATAACTTAGCCTGTATCGACAGTTTGCAGAATAATCTGGAAGGCTGTCATCAGCACCTGCAAACCGCATTGGAACGCAATGCACTACCCGCAGTTGCCGATATGAAAGCTGATGCTGATTTGACAAACGCGAGTCAATCCGAATGGTTTCCAGCTTTTATTGCATCCGTGCGCGTTTACGATTAATAGAGGTAAATTCGGGAATAATATCCGAGGTATTTTTTTAAAAGCGGAGGTTCACCTAAGACAGTTCAAACGGGCAAGTTCAAAACCTTGCCCGTCCTTAAAGTTCTGATTAGTCCAAAACAGCCTGCAGAAACCCATTGAGTTTACGTACGTAGGCAGCAGGATCATCAAGCTGACCGCCTTCACTGAGTAAAGCCTGATCAAACAGAATATGAGTGAGATCCTCAAAGCGCGTTTCGTCCGCTTCACTTTCCAGGCGAGTCACTAAAGGATGATCCGGATTAATTTCGAATATCGGTTTCTTGGCCCCTGGCATAGCCTGACCTGCTTCCTTCATAATCCTTTCCATATTCAGGCTCATATCATAGGCATCTGACACCAGGCATGCCGCTGATTCTGTCAAGCGATTACTAATACGCACTTCGCTAATTTTCTCATCGAGAATATTTTTAACTTTTTCTATAAATTCTTTGTGCTCATCTTCGGGCTTTTCTGTATCACCCTCTTTTTCTTCGTCACCCAGTTTTCCCAAATCCAGCTCACCTTTGGCAACCGACTGCATATGCTTGCCATCAAATTCGGTTAAATGCGACACCAGCCATTCATCAACATGATCCGCAAGCAACAAAACTTCGATGCCTTTTTTTCTGAAGATTTCCAGATGAGGACTGTTCTTTGCTGCCGCAAAACTCTCCCCGGTTATGAAATAAATAGTCTCCTGGCCATCCTGCATTCGACTGACATAATCCTCCAAAGAAACGTTCTGATCTGTAGAATCTGTATGAGTACTCGAAAAGCGCAGCAATTTGGCGATACGATCTTTATTTTTAAAATCTTCAATCGGGCCTTCTTTAATCACCCGACCGAATTCTTTCCAAAATGTCTGATATTTCTCTGCATCATTTTTTGCCAGACCTTCCAACAATCCGAGAACTTTTTTTACAGCGCCCGCCCGTATTGATTCGATTTGCTTGGTCTGTTGCAGAATTTCCCGGGAGACGTTTAACGGTAAAGAATCAGAATCGATAACACCACGCACGAATCTTAAATAACGCGGCATCATCTGCTCGGCGTCATCCATGATAAAAATTTTGCGTACATATAATTTTACACCGTGCTTGGCATCCCGATCCCACATATCAAAAGGCGCACGCGAGGGCAGATAAAGCAACAAGGTGTATTCATTCGTCCCTTCCACACGCGCATGAACATGAGCAAGCGGTTCCTGAAAGTCATGTCCAACATGCTTGTAAAACTCGGTATAGGCTTCATCGTCAATATCCTGTTTCGACTTTGTCCATAATGCCGACGCACTGTTAACCGTTTCCTCCTCGGGTATCACGATTTCCTTCTCGTCTTTTTCTTTATCCTCATCTTCGACAACTTCTTTATCCATCACAATGGGCAAAGAAATATGATCAGAGAACTTGCGAACAATCGAGCGCAAACGAAAGCCGTCAAGAAACTCCTCTTCGCTATCTTTCAAATAAAGTGTGACTTCGGTGCCTCGCTCGCGTTTCTTAATTGATTCAATCGTGTATTCACCTTCGCCCGCAGACTCCCAAAGCACACCGTCTTCCTCGCCTGCTCCAGCCTTTCGGGTTCTCAGACTGACTTTGTTAGCAACAATATAAGCAGAATAAAATCCAACACCAAACTGACCAATAAGCTGACTGTCTTTCGCCTGATCACCGGTTAAAGAGTCGAAAAATCTTCGTGTCCCGGATTTTGCAATGGTACCAATATTGTCCTGTACCTCATCGCGGGTCATACCAATTCCATTATCTTTTACAGTGATGGTGTTGCGCTCTTTATCAAATTCAATACGAATTTTAAGATCACTGTCACCCTCATAAAGTCCATCTTTGGACAAGGCTTCAAATCTGAGTTTGTCGGCTGCATCCGACGCATTTGAGATTAATTCACGCAGAAATATTTCTTTATTGCTATACAACGAGTGAACCATAAGATCCATCAAGTGCTTTACTTCGGTTTCAAATCCGCGTGTTTCTTTTTTCGCTTCTACAGTCATATCGTAAATTTATCCTATTTAACGGGCTTCGAACGGTACATTTAAAGCTACCTAAGTCCATTGTATTGGGGCTATCGATATTTTTTTCAACCCTTTTGCAAAGATTGACATGAAAATGCCTGGAAACATAGGCGGTTATCTGTGAACGAAATTCGGGAGAAAACTCCTGGCAATAGTGGAATCAACGAATGACCATAGCTAAAAAAGAGACCTTAGTTTCTACTTCGTTCCCATCCTGTCTCGTACAATATCTTTGTAGATATTTCTTCTATCGAAAAATTGGTCACGTCCAGAGAGCGAATATTTTCCTGGGCAAACAATTCTTCCACGGCAGCCGTTTCTTTTTGACATTGGCGTAAAGAAGCATAGGTACTGTCTGGCCGCCGCTCCTGTCGTATCTTTCGCAATTGCCCCGGCTCTATCGTTAACCCATATATTTTATCTTTATAAGGTCGCAATGGTTTCGGCAATTGAAAATAATCCAGGTCATCATCAGTCATTGGGTAATTAGAAGCAAAAACTCCATATTGCAAAGCCATATACAAGCAGGTCGGCGTCTTGCCTGTTCTGGATACTCCAACCAAAATCAAATCAGCTCGACTGTAATCATTAAAATTTATGCCGTCATCGCTGCTCAGCGCAAAATTCAAGGCATCAATTCTGGATCCATATTTTTGGCTGTCGGTCACACTATGATGTTTTCCCAGCGCGTGGATCGATGACTGGTGAAAAAAACTCTCCAGCGACGGAATAAACAGGTCGAACAGATCCAGAACCAGGCCTTTACACTGCTTGATTTCGACTCGTAAATCTGTATTCGTAACCGAACTGAAAACCACGGGAGGCACACCCTGTTTCTGACAGCAGGCATCGATTTCGCCTTTTACATGTTCAGCTTTGGCCAGGGTATTTACAAACGGCACCGTATGAAATTCAAAATCCAGAGTGGAAAATTGTGTGAGCACGCTGTAACCCAGCGTTTCAACGGTTATCGCCGTATGATCGGAAATAAAAAAGACTGTATTTTTCTGCATGAATATACTTTTTAATGAGCATTCAGATTACAATGTCCAGAAATCAAACCTAACACAGAGGATAACTGGATGAAAGAGTACATCGTCAATTTTGACGGCTTGGGTATGGGAGACGTCAGTAAAGTTGGCGGTAAAAACGCTTCTTTAGGGGAAATGATCAGTAACCTGCAACCACTGGGTGTCAGCGTCCCGGATGGTTTCGCCACCACAGTGGAGGCATTCGACGATTTTTTGTCTGAGGAAGGATTAGCGGACAAAATATACAAACTATTAGACGAACTCGATACCGAGGATGTAAAAGCCCTGGCAAAAGCCGGTAAAAAAATACGCCAATGGATCCTCGATACATCCTTGCCAACTGAGCTGGAATCCGCTATTGGTCATGCATATCAGTCAATGATGGAAAAAGCCGGAGGGGATTGCTCTGTTGCGGTACGCTCATCGGCAACCGCTGAAGACCTGCCCGACGCTTCATTTGCGGGCCAACAGGAAACTTATCTAAACGTTCAAGGCCAGAAATCTGTACTGGTCGCCGTAAAGCAAGTATTCGCTTCGCTGTTTAATGATCGTGCCATCGCTTACAGAGTCCATCAAAAATTCCAACATCAGCAAGTCTCATTGTCGGCTGGAATCCAGTTGATGGCGCGAAGCGACAAAGCATCGAGCGGAGTCATGTTTACCCTGGACACCGAATCCGGATTTCGGGATGTGATTTTCATTACTTCCAGCTACGGCCTGGGCGAAACTGTAGTCCAAGGTTCAGTAAATCCAGATGAATTTTACGTATCAAAACCCATTTTAGCGAGAAACAGACCCGCTATATTGAGAAAAAACCTGGGTTCAAAAGAAATTAAAATGATTTATGACGAGCAGGATGCCGTAACAACTGTAGCGGTAGAAGAGCGGCATCAAAATCAATTTTCGATTTCGGATGAAGATATTGACACCCTGGCCAAACTCGCCATAAAAATTGAAGACCATTATCAACAACCCATGGATATTGAATGGGCCAAGGATGGAATCAGTGGGAAATTATACATCGTCCAGGCTCGTCCTGAAACAGTCCAGGCCCGCACCACAAAACTGGAACGCTACAAACTCAACCAAAAATCCAGGGTCATTCTGGAAGGCCGGAGTATCGGACAAAAAATTGGCGTGGGGACCTCAAGAATTGTCAATTCACCGGCAGAAATGGATCTTGTCCGACCTGGAGATGTACTGGTGACCGATATGACAGACCCTGATTGGGAACCGGTCATGAAACGTGCGTCAGCAATCGTCACCAACCGCGGCGGACGCACCTGCCATGCAGCAATTATCGCCCGCGAACTGGGAATTGCAGCCGTTGTCGGCTGCGGCAATGCAACAGAAAAAATCAAACCCGGCTCCCCTGTCACTGTATCCTGTGCTGAGGGTGATACCGGCTATATTTACGAGGGCACGCTGGATTACTCCATCGAAAAAATAAATTTCGACACCATGCCGGAAGTTCCATTGAAGATGATGATGAACATTGCCAATCCGGACCGGGCATTCGCATTTTCAGCGCTACCGAATGATGGCATTGGATTGGCGCGGCTGGAATTTATCATTAACCGGATGATTGGCGTACACCCTAAAGCGCTTTTGGAATTCGATACTTTAGCTGATGATTTAAAACAAAAAATAAGCCTTCGAACCGCTGGTTATACCGACCCGGTTTCTTTTTACAGCGAAAAACTCGCCGAAGGCATCTCGACGCTGGCCGCTGCATTCACCCCCAAACCAGTGATCGTGCGTATGTCGGATTTTAAATCCAACGAATACGCCAATTTGCTCGGTGGCGAACTGTACGAGCCGGGAGAAGAGAACCCCATGATCGGATTCCGTGGCGCATCCCGCTATATCTCTGAATCATTTCGGCGTTGTTTCAAAATGGAGTGCAAGGCCATTAAATATGTACGTAATGAAATGGGTCTGCGAAATATCTGGATTATGATTCCGTTTGTGCGCACTCTGGATGAAGCACGCCATGTCATTCGGCTACTCAGAGAATTCGGTTTGCAGCGTGGTAAGGATGGTTTGAAAATAGTCATGATGTGTGAAGTCCCATCCAATGCTTTACTCGCCGAACAATTTCTTCAATATTTTGACGGTTTCTCTATCGGTTCCAATGACCTGACGCAATTAACCCTTGGACTGGATCGTGATTCTGCTCTGGTTGCAAACAGTTTTGACGAACGCAACGAAGCCGTAAAAGTATTATTGCAAATGGCGATACACGCGTGCCACAAGCGCGGAAAATATGTTGGCATCTGTGGCCAGGCACCCTCGGATCATCCGGATCTGGCTAAATGGTTAATGGAACAGGGAATATCCAGCGTATCACTGAACCCCGACAGCGTTATAGAAACCTGGACATATATGGCAGGACAGAAAATTTAGGCCTTCAGTGTTTATATCTTATTCCCAATATATGTGGTTAAGAAATCTATAAATGTTGATAATTTGGCCGGATAAAAGCGTCGTTTTAAATAAGTTGCATAAATATTCAATGGGGCAATACGATATTTTTTCAATATTGCAACGAGCTGTTCTGTCTCTACAAATTGGTTGGCGGTCAATTTCGGCACTTGAATGATTCCCATGCCTAATGCAGCGGATTCACATAGCGCTCGTCCATTGTTGGATGCAAATAACCACTCAATTTTGACGCTCTCCATGCTTCCGTTAACATTAAAAATCCAGTGCTGATCGTGTGGGGTATTCGTGTAAAACAAACATCGATGCAACGATAAATCTTCGATTGTGTGCGGACAACCCATTGCCCTTATATACTGAGGCGAAGCATAAGCACATAATTCAGTCTGGGCAATTTTTTTCGCAACGACTCCTGAATCTAATGTATCGGTAACAAGAATAACAATATCAAATTGACCGTTACGTAAGTTAACAGGTTTATTATCAAGGGATAGTGAAATTTTTACTTCAGGATAAAGACTTTGATAGGCTTCTATCGCTGAAACCAGGTATATCCCTCCGAAATCTATAGGAGCATTGATCTTTAAATATCCTTTAGCCGTGCCTCCAAATTGAGATGTTGACTCATCTAATTCAAGCAAATCCTCTAAAAGCTGCTTGCTTCTATTGTAATATGTCTCGCCTGCCTCTGTTACATTCAAGCTTCGGGTTGTTCTATTAAGCAAGGTTACACCTAAAGATTTTTCCAATTGTGCAACATATTTGCTTATCATCATTGATGATAAATTCATTTCCCGAGCAACCGCAGACAACGTCCCTAACTCAACGATTCGGCAAAAGACCTGCATATTTTTAAACTTATTCACTCGGTCACCATTTATAAACCAAAAGTTTACTTTTTATAAACTATTCGAGGTATATAAACCAGCATCAATGTAACATATAATCCATGGAGGTATTAATATTAACCATGTGAATCTTCATTAACCTGATGATGCTCAATAATTTTTCATTATGTTTTTGCGCAATAGTTTGCTATGAAGATGCCTCCATGTAAGATACCTATCCGTCGTCATATAGTGCTACGAGACCTTCATGAAAAACATATTCCTTTGGTTAAAAAACTTCAATATAGGAAAAATTATGGCTAACGTAAACACAGATACACTGTTAGAAAACAATCGAAAATATGCGAGTGGTCAACAGGTGCATAATCCTGTTCATCCCGGTGAGCAACCCATTAATCCCGCTAAACATGTAGCCGTTGTTGCTTGTATGGATGCTCGTCTTGATGTTGAGGACTTACTTGGTTTGGAAACTGGAGATGCACACATTATCCGTAATGCCGGAGGCGTTATAACAGATGATGCAATCCGTTGCCTGATCATCTCGCATCATCTACTCAACACGAATGAAATTATATTGATCCATCACACCCGCTGCGGCATGTTGGCTTTTAGCGACGACTTGCTTAAAGCTGGACTGGAAGGTGATCCCGCAGCTGAGAGTCTACTTGGACAAGCTACAGGTCGCAAATTTGTGAGCTGCAACCACAGTTCTTCAACACCCGCGCAGTTTCATGCCTTTCGTGGACCACTCGAGGCTCTTGATGCACCTTGCAATGAGCAGCAAACTGAACGTCTTAGCTGGGATGTCAGACGATCAATATCCAGAGTTATGAATCATCCATGGATACCGACTGACGGACCTGATGCTTCAACAGTGCGGGGATTCATTTATGATGTTGATACAGGAAAACTTGAGGAAGTGAGCTACCCAGGGCCAATGGGTACTTTCGGCTAACAGACGGCTCGAAGGCTAACGATTTAGACCATGGAAAAGGCCGACAACGGGGAACGAACAAGTTTCGTTCTTTCGTTGTAGCTGCCATGGTTATCGTAGAAACAGGTTTATGAACAAACTGAACAACTCATCCAGCTAGAATTTGGCCAGGAACTCAGATACTTAAATAGTAACCAACTATGTCCGTTCGTAAAGCTTTCCGTCGGACCGGGCCAACCGATCGCTTTTGTTGCGTCTGCTATTGAGTCAGAGCCCGTAAAAATGTGCAGCTCTGTATATAACTGTTGAGTTTTGGTAGCGAAGTTAGACACGGTTCGCTGGCAACGAATATCGCACTCTACTGGGTTGATTTTGGAATGCTTTGAGCACTATGCGAACGATGTGGAATCAGGCAAACGAATTGAGGTAGCGGTCTAAATTCTCAGTTGGGTAGTTACGAGCACAACAAGCGGTACAAATTTCGGTGATGGGTTAGTCGGCTCTAATTGTAAGCCCGTGTAGCTGTTTCCACGAGTCCTTTCTATCTTGTGCGCCGGATATTGAATAAACGTATTGATATTAAGGGGAAGCATCATGGAAATTAAAAATTATTTGGCGAACGCTTTGTTCATACTGGCGATCAGCGTGTCACTTCCCGTTTTCGCACAGACAGGCTTCAATGCAACGCCGGTATTAACGAAGTCAAAAACCATCACGGGCCAAGCCCTTCGCTATCCGAAATCCAAGTCTCCTGAAGTTTCTTCGGTATTAGTGGAAATCAAACCAGGCGGGGAAAGCGGTCGCCACAAACACCCGGTATCCCCACATATCTACGTGATTCAGGGTGTGGTCACGATTGAATTCGATGATGGCAAACAGAAGTCATTTCCTGCCGGAAAAGCTTTTCTAGAGGCCGTTAACACATGGCACAACGCTAAAAATCTAGGTGATACGCCTGTGAAGATGCTGGTTGTATTTTTTGGTGAAAAGGGCAAACAGAATATGATTCGTCCTTAAGGCACCTCAGACGGGCCTACCCAGTGTTAACCCATATCCGTCGGGTTATGACAGACGTTATTGGCAACACACTTTACTACGTGGAAACTCACGCAGTTTTATCACAATGTTCCCCAGAGAATCCGTAGATCTCCGCACCCAAGAGGTTCCCTCAACGATTTCGACGAAGCTGTGCTTCCACGTGTATACAAAGGAACAACTTCAAAAACTGATCAATGACCTTCCAGAAGGCATAACACCGAAACGTAAGGGGGATATTATTCCATTTGCCCGAGTTCAACTTGAAATAGGAAATATACCTGTTCTCCTCAAAATAAAACAATGCACTTATCCTCGGTGCAATAACCTTTTCCTTTCCGCCGGAGCAAATCATAGAAAATGTCACCACGACCATAAAAATCCGATTGATAAACTCTATTAGATAAGGATGAAAGGACAATAAAACCAAAAGGTAACAGACCACGTTTTTTTGTAACTGCTCGCCCCTCTATGGGTGATCTGTTCCGGAAGACGCCGTAAATACATCCTTGTAGGCTTGGATGCGGCTTCCCTGCCGCATACACTTCCTCCACAGATCCCCCATAGAGGGCTGTTTCGAAAGGGGGGGCAAGTAGTTACGTTTTTTTATTCTTTTATTAACCAACCTCCCTGATTTTCCAGGCTTGACCCGCCTTCCCGCAGGACTTTTTTGATTTCTTCCTTGAAACGGGCATTTCCCAATACATAATTACAGAATTCCAGTACAATAAATAGGGTCTGGCCCCTATATTTCTTATGGCTAATTAACCAATTCCAGTCGCTTTTCGATCCTTTCGACACGATTTTCCAAACCATCAAGACGTTGGTGTGTAACAGCGATATCAGAGTGCAATAAACCCAAATCCCGACGCATACCGGCTACGTGCTCTTCCAGTGAGCCAATTCGAAGTTTCATATCACCGATGTCACTACGAACCGCACCTAAATCCGAACGAATAGCCCGTAGGTGTTCCATGATTAGATTTTCAACATTGCCAGTCATACCAGACTCTCAAAATTGGACATGCTGCTAAAGTATAACATGCCCGGAAATTCAGGTTGTGGCACATGGCTTGCCGCCTACCTGACTGATTTTTTACCCGGGTTCTTACTCCCTGTATCTACTCTTCTCTTCTTAAAATAATGTGGTCTGTCTTCGATCGTCCCGCTTTCTTTGAAACTGAAAGAAATAAGATAATATAAGGGGTCAAACATATTTTACTATATACTTAAGTTGAACTTTTTCTTCATTAATGGCATTATTATCTGTTTTTTTCACGTCTCAGAGACCAGAAAGGTTTAAGCACTTTCCTCGTCGAGGCTATATGTTACCAACCCAATAGGATCAACCCAATGGCAGGGCGAAATCATTTATGTGTACCGGGACCGACTAATCTCCCTCACTCCGTGCTCAATGCGATGCACTTACCGATGGAAGATCATCGTTCACCCAGTTTTCCGAAATTAGTCAGACCACTACTGGAAGATTTAAAGAAAGTATTTAAAACCGTCGACGGTCAGGCGTTTATTTTTCCAGCCACTGGCACGGCTGGTTGGGAAATCGCGTTAACGAACACCCTTTCTCCCGGCGACACTATATTGATTTACCGTTTCGGCCAATTCAGCCATTTATGGATGGATATGGCAAGACGGCTCGGGCTAAACGTCCAGACAGAGGACATTCCCTGGGGCGAAGGAATCCCTCTGGATAAGATGGAAGCCGCATTAAAGGCAGACCAGAACCATACTATTAAGGCAATCCTCACCACTCACAACGAAACAGCGACCGGTGTCACCAGTGATATTGCAGGCGTTCGCACAGCAATGGATGCCGCCAACCACCCCGCTTTACTTTTCGTCGATGGCGTCAGTTCGATAGGCAGCATTGACTTTCGCATGGACGAATGGGGTGTGGACGCTGCTGTCAGTGGCTCTCAAAAGGGCTTCATGCTACCCGCTGGTGGAGCTTTGATTGCATTCAGCCAAAAAGCACTGGAAGCGTACAAGACATCGTCATTCGCGCGATGTTATCTGGATATTGGTGATCATATTTCAACCAATAAGGACGGCTATTTTCCCTATACTCCTTCAACCCCCATATTGCACGGCCTACGCGAATCATTAGACCTATTGTTGGAAGAAGGACTGGAAAATGTTTTCAAACGCCACCACAGACTGGCTGAAGGGGTTCGTCTGGCAATTCAGGCCTGGGGTCTTGAACTTTGCGCGAAAGAACCAAAATGGTATTCTGATACGGTTTCAGCTATTGTGGTTCCAAACGGTTTTGACGCCAAAGATATAATCGCAACCGCCTATAGCAAGTATAATATTTCTCTGGGTGCCGGCCTTTCAGAAGTCGCAGGAAAAGTTTTCAGAATTGGTCACCTGGGCGATCTCAATGATATTAACTGCCTGGGCGCGATTGCTGGTACCGAAATGGCGTTACTGGATAACGGTATAGATATTCAAGCAGGTAGTGGCGTAGGTGCAGCGATCGAATACTATCGATCCACCGTCATATCAAATTTCAGTTAATCAAGGCGAATAACTATTGCAACAGTTTTTCAAATTTTCGTAATCGATCCAAGCTATAAAAGTTTGGCTTTGAGCCGCCCGCTTATAGCACTTTCGATTACACCTTTATTCTACAAGCTCTTCTAGGAGATACCATTGTGAGCAAACCTAAAGTAATCGTGACTCGCCGCTGGCCGGAAGTCGTTGAAAACAAGTTAAAAGAGTTGTACGACGTGCAGATCAATGAGGACGATCACCCGATGTCAGCGGCTGAACTGCAGGAAGCATTACGCAGCGCCGACGCTGTATGCCCGACCGTCACGGATCCGATTACGGCCGATGTTCTAAGCGCCGAACCTTTACGCTGCAAGATCCTTGGCAATTTTGGTGTTGGCTTCAATCATATCGACATCGATGCAGCCAAAGCGCGCGGTCTGACCGTCAGCAATACTCCCGAAGTATTGACCGATTGCACCGCAGATATCGCCATGCTGTTGATGCTGTCAGTTGCCCGCCGAGGAATGGAAGGTGATCGTCATGTACGTCAAGGCGAATGGACAGGCTGGCGCCCCACCCACATGATGGGCGGCAAAGTCACCGGCAAGACACTGGGATTAATCGGTATGGGGCGCATTGCCCAGGCCATGGCGCGTAAAGCACACCACGGATTTGGTATGAAAATTATCTTCACCGACCCCTACCCACCCTCTCAAGCAGTGATCGATGACTTACAGGCAGAAATGTGTAAATCTGCAGAAGACGTACTTGCACAGGCAGATTTTGTTTCCCTGCACTGCCCGGGCGGTAAAGAAACCTATCACCTGATCAACTCAGAACGCCTGGGGCTAATGAAATCAACCGCATATCTGATCAACTCCGCTCGTGGTGACGTTGTCGACAATCAGGCCTTGATCCAGGCATTGAAAAACAACACAATCGCCGGTGCCGGCCTCGACGTATTTGAAGGTGAACCCAATCTGGATCCTGGTTTCCTGGAACTGGAAAACGCTGTACTTCTACCTCACCTCGGTAGCGCCACCCTGGAAACAAGAATCGCCATGGGAAACCGGGTATTGGAAAATCTTGAAGCTTTTTTTAACGATAAGCCGTTACGAGACCAGGTTGCTTAACACTTAGGAGCGAGGATTCAATAATATACGAATCTTGACTTGTCTTATAGTCCGTCTTCTGCGTTGTAGCATCAGTTGCGTAGCCCTGCTATGCGCCTGTTGCTACGCCTTGAAGACAAACAATAA
>CAZGQY010000043.1:0-24038 GCA_964528035.1 uncultured Methylococcaceae bacterium
TCTTGATCGTCTTTTAGTTATCGTCATTATTTTCAACATCATTTTTGGTTGTATTATTTGGAAATGCATTCCAGAACGCATTTTGTAGAGTTTCCATGGATTGCATATGAGTTGGAAGAAAGGGTTTCATCAGATTCATGGCATCCATTCCTGGTACCCCACTTTTCATGTCTTCAGATACTTTTTGTATTATTTCATTTTGTAGCGACTGAATATCCGGTAGTCCAAAAAAGTCTCTTACTTCCTGTGGGGTTGCGTCGATTTCTACAGTTATTTTCATGCTATTGTCCTCATTATTCTAAGGAATGGATGAGTGATCGTTACTCACTCCGATTGTGTATCAGACGCTAATGATCGTCAACTCTAAATACGATAAATGGAGATTTGTGGACTGGAGAGCAATGGATATAAATCATCGTTTATTGGGGAGAGTATCAAACCAGGGGGTATACGTCCCGTACAATCAATGGCCTGTACCCGTAGCCATTAATCCTGCATAGGATGTAATTTGCACTTTGAATATGCCAAACAGGTTAATAGCCAGGAAAATTTGTTTAGGAGTGAGGATTCAATAATATACGAATCTTGACTTGTCTTATTGTCCGTCTACTGCGTTGTAGCAACAGTTGCGTAGCCCGGCTATGCGCCTGTTGCTACGCCTTGAAGACAAACAATAATCCTGCGTCAATCTTTCGCATATTATTAAAACCTCGCTCCTTAGTAGTGATCCAGACGGTACGAAGTCAAATCGGGTAAACGTTTACTATGGTATATTGAAAGCAGTTGAGTGTAGAGGGGATAACGAAACTATGACGCCAAGGGAGTTCAACATCAGCATACCTCAGGGAACGGTGGCCGCTATGGAGTGGGGTGATGCGGGTTCGCCCTCGGTTCTGGCGCTACATGGCTGGTTGGATAACGCGGCGAGTTTTTCAAGTCTGGCAAAAAGATTTGTTGGTTTTCATGTTGTTGCTGTCGATTTACCAGGACATGGGAAATCGGCTCATCGTTCTGTGGATGCATCCTATTCTTTCTCTGGATACGTTGCGGATGTCTTAAGCATTGTTGAAGCCTTGCAATGGTCGCAATACAGTCTGGTAGGGCATTCTTTGGGCGCGGGGATTGCTAGTCTGGTTGCGGTGGTGAATTATAAATTAATCGAAAATCTCGTGCTAATCGATGGCATTGGTCCTCTTTCGGAACCTTCCGCTGATGCGCCTGAACGTTTACGTCGTTCAATGCAAAGGCGTCTTAGAAAACCGATTAAAAAAAAATTGATATACGCGAATATCGAGCAGGCGATAGAAGCCAGGCAGGAGGCTGGAGACCTGAGTATTGATTCAACGGAATTATTGGTGAGACGTGGTACTGAGTCTGTTGATGGAGGCATTCGATGGCGTTGTGACCCTCGGTTGCTGTTACCCTCACCCGTTTATATGACAGAAGACCAGGTGCTGGCGATGTTGTCTGCTATACAATCCCGAACCTTATTAATCCAGGCGCGAACAGGCGCGTTGTCGCGAAATACGCTAATGAAAGAGCGCATAAAATCTGTACCGGATCTATCCGTTGTTGAGTTATCGGGTGGCCATCATCTCCATATGGAAAATCCCGGGCCAACTGCTGAAGCGATACTTGATTTTCTAAATGTGAATAAGCCACTTTAACAACGCGTCCTGAACCTGGTTGCCTGACCAATAGGTAACCGTCGGATGGCTAAGTAGCATTACAACGCTATAATGGGCGCCGTTTTTACCTTTGACGTATCCTGCCATAGCACGGGTTTTGTAGAGAAGTCCGGTTTTGATGCGGACGCGCCCGGCAGGGGCTTCTTTTTTTAATCGTTTGCGCATGGTACCGTCGATGGCGGCCAGTGACAGGGAAGCTAAAAATTCAGGTCGATATGAACTGTCCCAGCCTCGGCGCAACAATTTCGATAAGCTGTTAGCGGAAATGCGGCTTATTCTCGAAAGTCCTGCACCGTTTTCCATGACCAGTTCAGGCATGCTGATATGTTCTGATTGTAACCATTGTTTAACAGCTTTGAAGCCTTTTTCCGGCGTTCCAGGTATTCCAAAGCTTTCTCGTCCGAGGGTGAGAAATAACTGTCTGGCCATTATGTTATTGCTGAATTTGTTGACCCCTGTAATGACATCAGTCAATGGTTTTGAGGTGGCTACATGAAAAAGTGCAGAAGATCGTGGCCTGAGTTGTAAGCGGCCCTGACCGTTTAGCGTTCCACCGGATCGTTGCCAAAGCGATTTGAAGACACCGTAAGTGTATTCAGCATTGGATAGAATTGCCCGGGTAAAATCTAATTGGCCACAGCTATGAGGGTATTTGCCCTGAAAATTAAGTACCATTTTTTTATATTCGGTGCTGCTTTTGAATGACCAGCCTGACCATCGGCTACGGCATCGTCCGGGTATGGCGACCATGTTATTAACAATTTTTAAATTTGTCGCAGGCGGATCCGTGTAAATCCGAATGCCATTTTCCTCGGGCCGCAATATGACTTTAGTTGCTGAATAATTGATGCTGGTCGCGGTAGGGATTACGTTATAGACCCGGTCAGACTTACCATCAAATTTTCCGCGATTTTCACTGTTTGGCCGCACGGCTGAATTATCGATGATTAAATCACCGTTAATAGTTTTTAGTCCAAGGTTACGCAAGGAATATAGCTGATGCCGAAACAATTCAGTGACCAGAGATGGGTCTCCACCGCCTTTGAGCACCAGGTTACCATCGAGTTGTCCATCTAGAATTTGACCGTCGATGTAGTAGCGTGTTCTCCAGGAATAGGTGGGGCCCAGTAGTTCCAGCGCGGTCAAAGTAGTCACCAATTTCATTACGGATGCAGGATTACGAGGAACTGATGCATTAATGCTCAGCAGAGTGTCCGGTTTATCCAGTCGTTTAAGTTCCACACTCATCGATGCCATTGGGATCCGATGTTTTTTCAGCATTGCAGAAACTGTCGACGGTAATGGCAGGGATTGTGCACTGGTGGAGAAAGCCATCATGACAAAAAGAGAAAATGTGAAATAGAGTCGTTTCATAGCATTTATTTCCGTATAACGGCTGGGAGACTGTTCGAGATTGGTGAGTTTCTAAGTATGATAAACAAAACCTGATGATTACTAGAACAATATTGTAACAGTCTCCACTACAACGATAATACTGAAAAACAGCCCTGAGTAATTAAAAAATGATGAATCACACAGATCTTTTGATTCCTGCAACAATAATGCGTGGCGGGAGCAGCAAAGGCTTATTTTTTCTGGACCGGGATTTGCCTGTAGATTCAAGTACCCGAGAGCGGATATATCTTAATGCAATGGGGAGTCCCGACCCTTATGGTAAACAGATTGATGGACTGGGTGGAGGAACATCGAGCACCAGCAAGGTTGCTGTAATATCGGCTTCAACTCGCGAGGGTTATGATGTTGATTATTTATTCGCTCATGTAGCGATCGATCAGGCGATGGTCGATTATTCGGGAAACTGCGGTAATTTATCATCGGCCGTCGGGGTTTTTGCGATTGAAAACGATCTTGTTGTGCCTCGGACGCCGATAACCCAGGTGCATGTCTGGCAAGTGAACACAAAACAACATATGGTGATTCATGTGCCTTACGATGATGCTAAAGTTATTTCTGCAGGGGACTATGTTGTTGCCGGGGTCGCGGGAAGCGGAGCAGCAATCAAGGTGGAATTTCTGCAGCATGACTCCGGGAACGGCCCGTTGATATTACCCACAGGGAATGCCAGTGAAAATTTGCATGTGCCGGGTGTTGGTGAAATAAGAGTAACATTGTTAAATTCAGGTAACCCGACGGTATTTGTGGGGCCTGAATCAATTGGTATGATTGGCACCGAACTTCCGGATACAATTAACAGTGATCGTGAAATATTGGCTAAGGTTGAAAAGATTCGCTGTGCAGCATCTGTAGCGATGGGTTTGACCTTATCGATAGAAGAGGCAGGTCAACGACCGGGTACTCCGAAATTGGCTTGTGTATCCCGGCCAATTGCATTTACAAGTACCCAGGGTGTCAGTATTGGCACCGAAGCAATGGACGTTTGTGCACGAATTTTTTCGATGGGACGTTTACACCACGCATTTACCGGTACCGGTGCGATAGCAGTGGCAGTTGCAGCGGCTATTCCAGGTACTGTGGTGACTGATTGTATAGACGCTCAACAGTACGAAGGGAATATGATCCGAATTGGACATTGCGCAGGCTCAATTGATGCTGAATGTGATGTTAACCATGAGCAAAGACTCTGGAAAATGTCGTCTGCTGCTATCAGGCGAACCGCTCGTACATTAATGCGGGGAGAGATCATTATTCCGAGCTATTTACCTGAGCTATAGTTTTGTAGAGAATATGCGTAGACTGATTGCGCACTGGATCGAAATCAGTTCACTGTAATAGGATCTATTCAGAGAGCTTTTTATATCGGGTACAGGTTTAGGCTTCTGTAACAGAGATGTTACAGCAGAGTTTAAAGGGACGGCTTTATGCGTCCCGAACAATCAATGGCTTGTACCCGCAGAAAAGTGGTCGCTGAATAGTTGTTTTTTTAAATTTAAAGATGAGGTGTTTATGGCTGATTATAAAAAATTTGTTTGTGTGGTTTGTGGGCATATATACGATGAAGCGGAAGGTGATCCGGATGGCGGAGTTGCTGCGGGTACTTTATGGGATGATGTTCCTGACGAATGGGTGTGTCCCGAATGTGGCGCGACAAAGAGTGATTTTGAACCCGCTTAATATAGATCACCTGGCATTATTGGGATGTGTAAAACCATCCCGGTAAGCTCTGTTGTATCTCCCCGCTTCAAAAGTTCGAATAATCAATAGTTTTGTAGCGGGATTTAATATGTTACTGAGAATCAGCAATGAATAAGGAATAATAATGCATGCACTGGTTGTTGGGTCGGGAATTGGTGGGGTGACTTTTGCCGAAGAATTGTTGAAAAAGAATCCGGACGCGTCCGTTACAATTTTGACCAAAGAGTCCGATGGGTATTATTCACGACCTTTGTTGTCTCATGGTTTTAGCCGGGAAGACATAGAAACTAAAATTGTAATGCGATCCGTGGATACACTGGCTCAATCCGCGATTGAGTTTGTTCATGGTGTTGAGGTGACTGAACTGGATCCTGGTGCACATTCATTAAACTTTGTTCGTCAGGGAGAGCATGAGACGATCGGCTATGACAAATTGGTTTTGGCAACCGGGTCAGATGCATTTATACCGCCGCCATTTCAGGATCAACAGGCGCTGTTTTCTGTATTCAACAGTCTTACTGACTTAAAGGCCTTGCGACGCCAACGTCAAGCTATGAAACAGAAAGGGGAGAACTCCCGGTGGGCCGTGATTGGCGGTGGTTTGATCGGCTGTGAGGTGGCGTCCGATCTGGCAGTAGCAGGCGATAAAGTCTGTCTGTTTCATGCAATGTCTAGATTGATGGAGCGCCAGCTTGTCGATGCCGATTCCCAATTAATGTCTGATGTACTTGCAGGATCGGGAATCAACACATACCTGAATTGTGCGGTGCAAGGGTTTCAGCGTGATGAACACGGTCTGACCGTAGTTTATGAAGGCGGTAAACAAACAGATTTTAGCGGTATTATTGTTGCCTGTGGATTTAAGCCGCGCATATCCCTGGCGCAGCAGGCGGGTTTAAAAGTTAATAGGGGTATTTTGGTTAATGAATTTCTAACTACAAGTGATACCGATATTTACGCAATAGGTGATGTCGCCGAATGGATAGACGGCAAACTCTATGCTTATGTAACCCCGATACGCAACCAGGCAATCTGGCTGGCAGGAACTTTGTCAGGAACTGTTTCGGAGCCATGGAAACCACCGTTTTTTAAGCCCAAAGCCAAAGTACAGGGTTTTAACGCAGAGCATTCTTATCTTTTTTAACTGGCTGGGTTCTGAGAAAAAGCATTACCGTTGCAGGTAGTGACACTATCAGCTGCTTAAATATTCAGTTGAAATTGGATCGAATCCTTTAGTTTAGTTGCTGATCAGGATATTCGAATATGGCCGTAGTTCTCAGTTGAGCAGAACAGGATTTTGGGAAACAAATTTGCTGATCAGGATTTTTAAGATGTCTATCAGTGGTAGCCTGTTTCTGATTGTTCTGTTACTGACCGCGAACGCAGAAGCCCAACAAAGACCTGATTTGACCTGGGGCCGTAGCGTAGTAAAAGTCATGGCAGACACAAAATCAGGGCGTGTTTCCATGGGTTCGGGTGTTGTTGTCGCCCCTGACCGGGTTGCAACAAACTGTCATGTGACGAGAAATGCACAATCGATAATGGTGATTAAAGGCATCAGTCGATATAAAGTCGTTTTGCAAGCGCCAAATATCCGTTTAGATGTCTGTATTTTATATACCGATAATCTGAAACTGCCAATCGCTGAAATGGGTCAGGTGACCGACGCGACTATCGGCAACAAAGTCTTTGTGTTTGGTTTTCCAGCCGCTGTGGGATTGGGTATGGTCAGAGGTAAAATTACCGGGCTATACAATTTTAACACGGGTATTATTATTCAGACCGACGCGGGATTTATGCGTGGTACCAGTGGCGGTGCTGTGTTTTCCTCCGCGGGTAAGTTGTTGGGCTTGCCTACTTTTATGGAAACTGTGCGATCTGGCGGAAATTATTATGCAGTACCGGTGGAATGGGTGTTACAGGGTTTAAAAGCACAGGCCCAACCGGTCGGTGTGATTAAAGGTTCTGCATTCTGGGAAAATGAAGGCTGGTCGATTTCATCTGTATCTATTGATTAAGCGAACTTTATTGGGTAGAAGAAAAACGAACTATCGTATGAATATTTGCTGTCATCGACACAACAAAATTTAGGTGACTCATCTGTAAGGTTTTGGTTGTCTGGGGAACCTGAAAATTGCACTGCGATTCTCTTGAAAGTGCAGTGAAAAATAAGCAATATTTTACTTTAAGTAAAAAAATTTCTGCAAAGTAATTCAGTTTATTTGTGGATGTAACAGATGGGGTACGGGAAGTAAACTATCCTATGCTATATTAGCGACGCGGGTTTCGTTACTGATGATATTACGGGTATCATCGAAAAAATTTAAAAAAGGGGTTGGTATGTTTTTGCGGTCAAAAATACTAAGAATTGGTTTTGTTCTATGGCTACTTGTTTTATCGACGGGTTGCTCCGTTATGCGAAGTTATAATGACGAGCTCACGGAGACCATTGGCTTTGCCCAATCAAATCAAGTGGATGTGGCGCTTCAGACATTGGAAAGTAACAATAAATATGGTGATAAGGACTTACTTTACTATATGGAGAAAGGTCAGTTATTGCGCTTTGATAATCGCTACCGGGAGAGTTCAGCGGCCTGGTTTACGGGCGATAAAATGATAGACGAGTGGGAAGCCGGTGCAATCGTTCGTTTGGGTGCGGGGGTAGAATATGTTGGAACAGTTTTACTTAATGATAAAACTCGCCGATACGATGGTCATGACTATGAAAAAGTCATGCTTACTACGCAACTGGCATTGAATCATTTATTGAATGGAGATTGGGACAGTGCGCGAATTGAAATAAAACAGATGCACGAACGTGAGGCCTTAATTGCCAGAGTGTTGGCCGAAGATAAAGAAGAATTAGAAGCAGAGAGCCAGAAAAAAGGCGTAAAAACAACTTTTAAGGATTTAAATGGCTATCCTGTCGAATCATTGGATGCACCAGAAGTAACAGCCTTAAAAAATGGCTATCAAAGTGCCTTTAGTCATTACTTGGCGGGATATGTGTTTGAGTCTTTGAACGAGCCCGGTCTGGCCGCTCCCGGTTATCGTCAGGCGATTGAATTAAATCCGAATATTGCTATTTTGGAAGAGGGTCTGGCCGGGCTGGAAACAAGGCCACGCAGCCAGTTTAACCAGACCGATGTTTTATTCGTAGTTGAGTCCGGAACTGCACCGTCACTCAATTCAATCACTATCCCTATTCCAGTGATTGTCGGAAATACTGGTGTTGTACCGATCTCATTTCCGATCTTAGACACTGATCCAACTCATACAGCGACCCCGGTGAAATTAGACATTAATGGGCAAAATCCTATTCCGTTAACAGCGGTAACCAGTTTGGATTTGATGTCCCGACGAGCCTTGCGTGATGATATGCCGGGTATCATTTTACGAGGTATTTTACGGGCGGCTGCAAAAACCGCGGCACAAAAAGCCCTTTATGATCAAGGTGGAGCGGTCGCAATTGCGGGAGTGGCGGTAAATATAGTGAACGTGATTACAGAAACTGCAGATGAGCGTACCTGGCGAACATTGCCTTCAACAATCAGTATCGGTCGGGCGTCACTACCGTCTGGAGATTATGAAGTGGGTATAAGAACCAGTAGCGGTGTGACGAATACTCAGGTCGTAAAGCTTCAGGGTGGTCATGCTGTGGTGGTGGTTCGTTTAATTGGGAATCAGGTGTTTTGGAGCCAATCCATTTAATAATAATGGGAATATTTCAGCGAAGGTTTTGTTGAAAAAGGAATATTTTTAAAATATTTGTGAATAATTACGTGGAATTCAACTCAGGTTCAGCTTTAATTGTCTAAAATAAGTTTCTTTATTTCGTCTGAAACAGATTCGATAGCAAGTTGGATTAAGCTTGGTTTTTGTAAAACTTAATATTGCGGGTAGACAAATAAAGATTTTTGTTCTTCAGAAAAAATTGAATTGGGGGGTAATATGCTAACAATACGCGTTCTTATTTGTATGAGCTTTTCGTTGTTTTTATTCGCTTGTGCTAACAATCAACCGATTCGGGCAAGTGGGCCAGGTAGCATTTATGCTCAGGTAGAAGAATTGGATCGAATGAAATATATTGAAGTGACTGATATGCGGGCAGTAAGGAAAAACGGACTACTCAACGTACAGTCAGAAATAACAAACCTGGATGATGATACTCAACAGATTCATTATCGTTATAAATGGCTTGATGGTGGTGGCTTTACGGTGGGTAACGAGGAGGCCTGGAAGCCTGCTCTTATCTATGGGCAGCAAAGAAAAATGATTACCGGGATTGCGCCGTCGGGTGCAGTTACTGATTTTAGATTGGTTCTGCAAAGTCCGGATCGTGGTGTGAATTGATGGAGATAGGCTTTCTCCTTTGGGAAAGTCATTGAGTGGTTGGAATAGGCATGAATTAACTCTGGCAGCGCCAAGTAAAGACAGAATGGCCAGCCAGTTTCGGAAGATATGAAATGCGCGTTCCTTAGGGATAATAATTTTTAATAATTAAATGGGGAAAGAGTATGAAAACTTTGCGAGTACACAGATCTATCATTTTGTTAACCGTTTTGGCGGCATTGTTATTGGGTGGTTGTGCATCAACATCGAGTGTGCAATACGGGGATCCAGGCGCTGTAGAAACATTAACCAACGAATTTGGTTCAACAGATTTACAAATGATCGCTGAAAAAATGGCAGGATCCTTACTCAATACCCCCATGATGGCATCAGGCGGTCGGCCCCTGGTCACGCTTGCTCCGGTAAAAAACAAGACCAGTGAATATATTGATACAAAATCAGTCACCGAAAAGATTCGTGTCACTCTTTTAAAAAGCGGCAGGGTTCGATTTGCGGTCGATACTGACGGTATGCAGAATCAGGTGGATGAAACAGTCAGGCAAACTCAAACGGGTATGTACCGACGAGGCAAATCCATCAGGGCCGGTCGAATGCATGGTGCTCAATACCGTATTGAAGGTACGTTTAGTTCAATTACAAAACAAGCCGGTCGAGTTAAGGATGTTTACTACAGTTTTCGTTTAGAACTTATTGATAATGAAACGGGTATTTACGAGTGGGCGGAAGAGAAAGAAATCCGCAAAACTTCTGAAAGGCCTGTATTCTAAGGAGTGTAACAATGAAATATTTACGTGGGTTAATGTTGTTGTGTTTATTTTTCAGTGTGTCTGTTCAGGCAAAGAAACCGCCTAAAATTGCGGTTACAGACCTGGCTTATAAGGAAACAATCAGAGAGTATATCCGTACCACAAATGTGAGGCACCGGACTTCTGAAGGGGCCTACTATAATGCTGGGGTGCATGCCAACCCTTACTATTATTCCGCGGGAGAAAGTGGCGGGGCATACAGGGACACCCAAACTGATATTTCTGAGGTGGAGGAGAGTTATAGCTATATTGAATTTGGTGAATTGCGTAAATTTGTCGGTGATATTAAAGGCGGAATTATAAAAAAAGGTAATTTCCGTCTTTCTCAGGCTAAACCTTTTCCGATGAGTGGAGGTGAAAAAGTATACGATATCATTTCCCGGATTAAGAAGGGCCATTTTCCGGGCGCGGATTATGTCCTGTTCGGCACTGTCAGCGAATTGGATTTTCGCAGCGAAACCCAGCCCATTATTAATACAAATTCGACCGGCTATGTTTTTAACTTAATGTTGGTTGCTGAATTTAGTCTCATTAATACGCGAACTTATGAAGTGACAGCCGCGTTTAGTGCCGTCGGTGATGGACAGGATATGCGTTTTATCACTCCAGGTAATAATGTTGTGCCAAGTCGGGGTAAAGTTGTTGCGGAAGTCTCCAAGACTTTAGGTGAAGATGTTTCTGATCAACTCTATCAGCAAGTCTATGGGGTTTATCATCAGAACAACAATTATGCTGACCATAGCTATTCAAGCTCAACTTCAGAATCCAGAGGTCAAGAGGGACAAGTGATTCATTACAGGAAATAAACTCCATTCGTAACTCTTGCCCCTAATCGAAACAGCCCTCTATGGGGGAATCTGTGGAGGAAGTGTATGCGGCAGGGAAGCCGCATCCAAGCCTACAAGGATGTATTTACGGCGTCTTCCGGAACAGATCACCCATAGAGGGGCGAGAGCAGTTACCTCCATTCATTTGTTTCTTCAAATCCTGCTTTAGGAGGCTCTCTATTCTCGGAGAGTCTCCTAAAATTCACCACCGGCATAACGACTAACCATTTTACTCAAGGATATAGGTGCGACCTTTGAGGCGTGTCCGCTACAGCCAAATGCTTCATAGCGTTCCTCGCAAATATTGCGCATCGCTTCGGTGGATGCTTTTAGAAATTTTCTCGGATCGAATACCGATTTATTTTCGGCCATGTATTGTCGAATCGCTCCGGTTGATGCCATTCTCAGGTCGGTATCAATGTTGACTTTACGTACACCGTGCTTAATTCCTTCCTGAATTTCTTCCACCGGGACGCCATAGGTCTCACCCATTTCGCCACCGTGGTTGTTGATGGTAGCTAACCATTCCTGAGGTACCGAGGATGAACCGTGCATGACCAGGTGTGTATTTGGGATTCGTGCGTGGATTTGTTTTATTCGGTCGATTGCTAAAATGTCACCGGTCGGTGGTCGGGAGAACTTATACGCGCCGTGACTGGTTCCTATAGCTATTGCTAATGTGTCAACATTCGTCCGTTCGACGAATTCAGCCGCTTCATCCGGGTCGGTGAGTAATTGCTCCTTGCTAAGTTTGCCTTCGGCACCATGGCCGTCTTCTTCTCCCATTTCACCGGTTTCCAATGATCCCAGACAGCCCAGTTCTCCCTCTACTGAAACACCGACAGCATGGGCGAGCTTAACGACTTCTGCGGTTGTTTCTACGTTATATTCAAAACTGGCGGGGGTTTTCATGTCTGGCATTAAAGAGCCATCCATCATCACAGAACTAAAGCCAGATTGGATAGATCGAAAACATACCGCAGGTTCGGCTCCATGATCCTGGTGCATGACGATAGGAATGTGAGGGTATTGTTCTATCGCAGCAAGAATCAGGTGGCGCAAAAAAGCTTCCCCTGCATAAGATCTGGCACCTGCCGAGCCCTGCATGATAACAGGGCTGTTGGTGGTATCTGCAGCCTGCATTATTGCGTGAACCTGCTCCATATTATTTACATTGAATGCAGGCAGACCGAAGTCATGTTCCGCTGCGTAATCTAATAATTGGCGCATAGAAATCAAGGCCATGAATTGCTTCTCCTAAAGTAAATTATTTATCGATAGATGATAAGGCTTAATCTAGTGAATGGGAATAGTGAATCCATCGATTTAGTCCGTATGCCGAAATTCTAATCGTCGAACTGTTTTTGCAGGGTCATTTGTTTTTTAATAATCATAAGCTTTTCTATGATAGGCATGAAGATAATTTCCATCGCCAGTCCCAGTTTTGCCCCTGGGATTACTATGTTGTTACGTCTGGACATAAAAGAATTGTGGATCATTGCCAGCAGGTAGGGAAAATCGACGCTGAATTTTCTGGGATCATTTACGCGGATTACAACCATACTTTCATCGGGTGACGGAACATCACGTGCAATGAATGGGTTGGATGTATCGACAGTCGGTACTCGTTGAAAATTAATATCAGTTCGAGAAAATTGCGGAGTGATCATATGAATATAATCGTGCATTCGTCGCAGAATCGTATCGGTAACAGTATCACGTTTGTATCCGCGTTCTTCGGTATCGCGATGAATTTTTTGAATCCACTCGAGATTAATTACGGGTACGGTCCCGATGATCAGGTCCGCGTACTTTCCAATGTCCACAGAGTCAGTTTTTGCAGCACCGTGTAAGCCCTCATAGAACATTAGATCCGTGTTTGGCGGATAGGCCGTCCAGGGTGTGAATGTTCCGCACGGGTAACCCGATTTTCTTGATTCATCCTGATCATGGATATAGTGACGAAATGATCCAGTGCCTAGTTGTGCGTATTCCTTGAATAAATTTTGTAATTCCTGCAGTAAATTTGCTTTGGCCGAGAAATGGCTGAATTTTTCTCCTGCTCTTTCGTGTATGGCAATTTGCTCGCGCATGTCGAGGCGGCTATAGCGGTGAAAACTGTCGCCTTCAACGATTGCTGGCAAGATTTCAAGGCGCGTGAAAATATGTTCGAATGCGTGGCGTACAGAAGTTGTGCCGGCACCTGATGAACCCGTTACAACAATGATTGGATGTTCCTTTGACATGGGCAAACCTCAGGTGAATGTGAGACACGGTAAGGTACTACAAAATATTCTCCGCGTGAATACGCTGTAGCCATTCCAGTTTAACACTGTCTGTATTCAGCAATGTTTTATACCCGGAATACGTGCAGGGTGTTTAGATGTGGCTGGATCTTCATACACCGTATTTCGCAGATCATTTTCTGGATCCTGGGTTTTATCGTTATCTTGACGATTACTTTACAGCTTACTTAGGTAACGCACATTAAATAACCTACCCAGATTGCGCAGGATTTTTATTCGTCTTCAAGGCGCAACGAAGGGAGCATAGCAAGCTATATGACCGAAGTTGCAACGCTGAAGACGGATAAAAAGACAAGCAAGATTGGTGAGTTATTTATTGCGAGTTGCCTTAGTTCTCCATCATGTCTTCGGCGGTCTGCACGATATGTTCTACCGTCAAGCCAAATTCTTTGAACAGTTGTTCGGCGGGGGCCGATTTGCCGAATTTGTCCACTCCTATCGGTTTACCGTGAGCGCCAATGTATTTGTACCAGTAGTCAGAGATTCCGGCTTCAATCGAAATTCGTGCGCTGACTGAACTCGGTAGAATGGAATCTTTGTAAGCATTATTCTGACTGTCGAATAGTGACGTACAGGGCATCGATACCACGCGTATTTTTTTGTCTTTGTTGGTAAGTACGGTTGCGGCTTCTACGGCTAAAGAGACCTCCGATCCTGTCGCAATAAGAATGATGTCGGGTTCGCCAGCACAATCTTTTAAGATATAGGCACCCCGGGTAATGTCTTGTACTTGCTTCGCAGATCGTTTCTGGTGCTGCAGACTTTGACGAGACAGGATAAGGCTGGTTGGCCCATTACGGTGTTCAATTGATGTTTTCCAGGCGACTGCTGTTTCTACTGCATCACAAGGACGCCAAACACTCATGTTGGGGATGAGGCGTAATGATGCAATGTGTTCTACTGGTTGATGGGTTGGACCATCTTCTCCAAGTCCTATGGAATCATGTGTAAATACGTGAATGGTGCGGGCTTTCATCAATGCCGCCATTCTAAGCGCATTGCGGGAATAATCAGAAAATGTTAAAAAAGTCCCACCAAAGGGAATAAATCCTCCGTACAGGGCGATACCGTTCATTATTGCGGCCATACCGAATTCACGAACACCGTAGAAGATATAATTACCGGTGTAGTCCTCTATATTCAAATCTTTTGCGGTTGACCACAGAGTTAAGTTTGATGCAGCCAGATCTGCAGAACCGCCTAACATTTCGGGCAGGCATTGTGCAAATGCATCAATGCACAACTGAGAGGCTTTGCGGCTGGCAATTGTTTCTGCCTTTTTGTCTGTTTCTTCAACAAATTCCTTGGCCTGATTTTGCCAATGTGTGGGAAATTCCCCTGCCATTCTTCGTTGAAATTCTACAGCGAGCTGCGGATATTTGCGTTTGTATGAATCGAAGCGATTGTTCCAGGCAAGTTCTGCTTGTTTGCCTTTTTCATTGGCGTTCCAGCTGTTATAAATCGCATCAGGGATTTCAAAAGGCGCATGTTTCCAACCTAGAGTTTCTCTGGTTAATGCGATTTCATCTGTTCCAAGTGCCGCGCCATGGCAACTTTCTGTGCCTTGCTTATTTGGAGATCCCCAGCCGATAATTGTTTTGCAGCAGATTAGCGAAGGTTTGCTGGTTTCGTTGCGTGCCATTTCGATCGCAGTTTTAACTGCAGTGTCGTCGTGACCGTCGACATTCTCGATGACCTGCCAACCGTAAGCCTGGAAACGTTGAGCCGTATTGTCTGTGAACCAGGCGTTAACCTTTCCATCGATGGAAATTCCATTATCGTCATAAAATGCGATCAATTTGCCCAGTCCAAGTGTACCGGCCAGTGAACAGACTTCGTGAGAAATGCCCTCCATCATGCAACCGTCGCCAAGAAAGGTGTAGGTATAGTGATCGATAAGGTTGAAATCAGGGCGATTGACTTGTGCGCCCAGGGTTCTTTCGGCAATGGCCATGCCAACGGCATTGGCTATTCCCTGTCCCAGAGGCCCGGTCGTGGTTTCTACGCCCGGTGTATCGCCGAGTTCAGGATGCCCTGGTGTTTTCGATCCAAGCTGCCTGAAGTTTTTTAATTCATCGATCGATAGATCGTACCCTGTTAAATGAAGCAGCGAATAAATCAACATCGAACCATGCCCATTTGACAGTACAAAACGATCTCGATTTAACCAGTTCGGGTTCGAGGGGCTGTGGGACAAATAGTCATTCCACAGTACTTCTGCAATATCCGCCATGCCCATGGGCGCACCTGGATGACCGCAGGTGGCTTGTTGGACAGCGTCCATGCTCAAAGCGCGGATAGCGTTCGCAAGTTCTTTGCGCGATGGCATAAAAGTCTCCTAAGTATTCTATATTAAGCTACAAAATTACCGACAACCCAAAAATTAAAATCGGCTTCAAAATCATCACATTACCAAACGCTGATGCATACTGCCGAATAGCAATATTAACACTACGAATATGGAGCTATTCGAATGTTGTACGCTTTTCAGTTGGGGGGTGTTTTGTCACCCACTCAGTAGGAAATTAGTTTTGGCGCCAGATCTAAGCCGAAGAGAATAGACGGGAATGCTAATTTATACAAAAGCCGGCTAGCATAACAGAACTTAACGGAGAAATGCACTTCATTGGCGAAAATTCATTTTTCGGTAGCAGCTTGTTTGCTTTCAAATAGCTTCCTGAAGAGTGTGTCAGTAAATTTTACACTATGTTGTGGTGTTGATAGTTATAGACTTGTTTTTAGATGGTTTTCTGTTGGATAGGACTTGAAAAAATAGGCGAAATTACTATTTATTCAGATGAAGTTTCAATGAAACATAAGACGAGGTCTATATTGGGTAAGTGTTCAGTGATATTCAGTGTTTGCGATTGTTATTGCAAAAAAGTCTGTTGTTATGATTTTGAATTTAAATTCAAGCAGTCGAACAAAAAATGTAGTGTCAGTAAATTTTACAGTTGAGCTGATATGATTTGAAACGAACAGCTTATATTTTATAAGATACTGAAAGTAAAAAACTTAGTTAAAAAGGCATATTAATTGCTGGATATGTTTTTACAATTAAGTCTAAATGGAAGAGTTGGGCTCAGGCTGGCGCCAATGAAGATTGAACAATTATAAATTGGTTTTGATGATTTGTTCAGCTCGGGAGCGCCTATAAGTAAAAATGGCAGTCATGTAACGGGGAAGTAATATGATTTTTCATGCAGCGTTTTATGGGGGGCATGGGTTCCATGTAAGGAATTATGATAATAATAAGAGGGTTGGGTCGAGTAAAGGGTGCGGATCGCTACAGGTCGTCCATTTTGAACGCGAGCTTATATTTAATTCGGATAATTGAGTCGAAAAGGTTTTTTTGCAATCCCTATAGGGTGGAAATTGGACTGGGAGGAGATGTATGTCAATCCCGACCTTAACGATCGTACCGAAGGTTGTATCGACAGTTGAGCATCCCGGTCAGGTCGTTCTGTATTATTTTCATGATCCAATGTGCAGTTGGTGTTGGGCATTTCGGCCAGCCTGGGGGAAACTGATAAATGGATTGCCTGAAGGGGTTGTCGTGCAAGGTGTTTTGGGTGGATTGGCACCTGATACAGACGAACCTATGCCTGTTGCACTAAGAGCTAAGATTCAGGATATTTGGAAAAAAATTCAGTACAAAGTTCCCGGAACTGAATTTAATTTCAATTTCTGGCGGGATTGCACTCCACGCAGATCGACGTTTATAGCATGCCGGGCGGTGATCGCTGCCAAGTGCCAACATCCAATGTATGAGGAGTGGATTATATTAGCGATTCAGGCAGCGTATTACCTGGATGCCAGGAATCCATCGGAAATATCAACGCTGGTCGAAATTGCCACATCTATTGGTTTGGAACCTGTGCGCTTTGCGAAAGATTTAAATTCATCGCAAACGAACGCAGAATTACAATACCAAATGGAGTTTGGTCATTCTATTGGTATTCATCAATTTCCCAGTCTGGTGTTAAAACACCATGATCAATACACGCGAATAAAAATAAATTATCGTGATCCGAGTGTTACCGTCCGTACTATCTCCAAATGTCTCAAGAGTTCGCTAGGTAGAAAAAAAAAGGTATAAATTGATCAATTAGGCTCAGCCAAAGGAGAGTGCAAGCTCTAATTATTAGCGACGCGGGTAGGTCTTAGTATGGTTTGCAGTTGCATTCTTAGATGGCATGTTGAATAGTCCTTTATTTTTTAACCTTAGGTAACGCGCATTAAATAACCTACCCAGATTGCGCAGGATTTTTATTCGTCTTCAAGGCGCAACGAAGGGAGCATAGCAAGCTATATGACCGAAGTTGCAACGCTGAAGACGGATAAAAAGACAAGCAAGATTGGTGGGTTATTTATTGCGAGTTGCCTTAGCAAGGGTTTTATCGATTTTCTCGACCAGGCTCTCCACGCCTTTTATGGTTAATTTTTTTTGCGGGCCTTTTACCTCAGATATAAAATTACCGACTAATTGCTGGGAATGGGTATCAACCATATGTATCATAAAATATACAAATAAGAAGCTGGCTTTATGTACGCGACCGACGAGTATGTAGTCCGCATGAAAGCGTTTTCCCAGGTCTGCCGCTACGTCAAAGTGGTCATATAGGTATCCGGTAGCAGCGTCAGCTTCAGTCTGAGAATCTTTGCTGATTTCTATAAGTTCATATCCGCCCTTGGCCGCAAGTGTTTTTTCCAGCATTGCTTTTATGGAGCCAGTTCGCTCCAGTTCTTCCTCAGTGCGAGGGTTGAGCGTCAGATCCTTTAGTTCAAAATCCAAAACTGCGATGCGTAGGTCCGCGAATACTGGCTGAGACGTAAAAAATATAAAGCTAATAAATGCGCATACTAAGATTTGACGAAAAAATCGCATGGTCGATTTTGGCCTGTCGCCGTTGCCAACAACGTTAAGTGTTCAGTTAGAAGGTGCTGCTGTGTTTGCCACCGGTTCTTTACGGATCGATTGCAAAATTTTACGCCCGATTTGCTTAATGGCGTCAATCGAAGCGCTGGTGCCAGTACTCGTAAAATTCGCAAATTTTTCTGTAATAGGTTTAACCACCTGGTGTTTTAGACGTATCAGTGTATTTTCCTGTGAGTCCTTCATCATTTGTAAGAGTTTTGACAGTGTTTGTTCGAGGGGGGCTACTACTGTTCGCATGACGGTATCGGCTAAATTCCCCGGCATTTTGCTGGTTCGGGTTTTGATTTCTTCTATCAGGCGAGACAGTGGAGACAGGATCAATTGATTAATTTTTGCTTCGGTCAAGCCTGGTACACTACTGACCTTTTGATTCAGATCAGCCGTGAAATTGTTGATGGGGTTAAGGACTGATTTTTGGATTTGGTTCGAAGCATTCGTGGGGATATTAGTCAGATTGGTTTTTATACCGTTGAATTGTTTGTTCAATGGAATAAGTAAATGTTGATCCAGTTGGTCTTTTGTGAGTACCGGTATTGACTGAACAATATTCTTTATACCGTCAATCTGGTTATATATGGGTTCCACGACCTGTTCGTCAAATCGCTGTTTCGCAAGTTTAGGTAGCTGTTGTCCCTTTATGACGATTTGTTCAGCCAGGCTTTCTTTTTCGTGGGCGAGTTGATCTTGAAGGTTAGTGATTAAATCACTTTGCACTGCTATATGGTCGTGCAGACTGGTCAGCTCTTTTTGCAGGTTGCTGGTCAGATGGTTGACCACCGTCTCGTGTTTTGATATTGGATCATCGTTGACGAAATCCTCTACCTCATTTGATTCATTGTACTGAAATTCTGATTCAATCGTTTCTGTGAGCGCTGCAATTTTTCGTAATTGTCGGACAACTTGTTGTTCCAGCTTTGGTGTGTCTTTTACCTGATCTTGGAGTTTTGTGTTTTCTTCCTGAACGTTATTCAGCAGTTTAGATTGTTGCTGATGTTTTTGTTCCACAATGACAAGTTTTTCGGCATTATTTTTCATCAGGTACTGAAGCCGGGAATAGCGAATATTGGCTTCTTCCTGGAGATCGGAACACTTTTTTCGACAGTTAAACCGTAGAAACATCCACACAGCAATAAGAACAAGAACAGCTACGATTCCACTTGCAATAAGGATAGCTGAAGGATCGTTGATGATCGTTGATGTCAAAACTGTAATTTCTGACCAAATGGATTCTAGATATTGCATGATATTTACCCCAGTTTTGTCTGTCGTGCCCGTGGCCAACAGTAAATATTATTATTAATAGGCTCTATATTTACGAGCAAAAAACCACTGAGTCCCAAGCTATAAAGGTTTCAACTCTCGTGCATTGCGCTTTGAATAAAATTTTCCGGAAATAAGTTATAAGAAAATTGCGCTGTACGATTTTATTTAAAATTAGGAGCCACCAGGATTCTGGAGTGGCCCCTAATTTAATTCAAAAACAATGCGTTCAATTTGTGGGCGCCTCATTAATCGAGCGGACGATATAGTAAACACCGAAAGGGAGTACTCCTAAGTTGAATACATATGCCCAATTCATACCAAAAGTCCAATCGTAGGAAAAGATCATTACAAGCAAAAGCCAAACAGTTACGATCGTTGCAGGTATGCGTTCTTTTTTATTTAGTATTTCTTCGGTGACGGCCTGTGTTACAAATGTTTTCAAATTGTCCGATTTTGCATAATCGTTACGTAATTTGTCGATCAGTTGTTTGCAATTACCAATTTTTTCACGAATATTCGATTCGACTTCTTTGATTTTTCCTTGTACCTCTTTAATATCCATCATCTCCTCCTGGCATGGTTTTTAATTGTCATTATTCAAAATATTAACGGCGATAAAATACAGGACAGGGTCACTATCCTGTAGGCTGATAATTTCAAAAAATCCTACTTTACATTTCCTGAATGTTCGAGTATACCGCAGAATCCTGTCGACGACAGAAAAATTATAATACTCGTGGAGTTTGCTAACTGAGAATTGAACACCTTATTTTAGGCATGCTCAATACTGTAACGGCGCGAATCTTCTACAACATCCGTGTTGTAGAAGTCTGAACAGGTGCCCAGCTTTGGCTTGGATTTATAAAGCCATCATGAATTGCCGGGTTATGGTGAACGGACGGGTCGACAATTATTCAGGGACAATTTCGTCGCCGATACGGAGTATTTTCATTGCATTGGTTCCACCTTGAACGCCTGTTAAATCACCCTTAGTAAAGATCACCTGATCACCTTTCCCAACCATGCCGCGGCTTTCAAGTTCTTCGATCGCTGCTTTATTGAGGATGGCGTGATCAGATGTGTCAACATGAAATATTAGTGGATATACGCCCCGCAATACTGTTACTTTCTGGCAGGTTTTTGCGTGGGGTGTCATAGCAAAAATAGGGATCGCTGAACTGATTCTGGACATCCACAGAGGTGTTGAGCCCGATTCGGTCAATGCTCCAATCGCTTTTATTTCCGAGTGGTTAGCCACATACATTGCAGATTTCGCAATGGCTTCATCGGCGCGCGCAAAGTGCATATGGGAATTTACATCATGGGTCTGAACTCCTGGCTGCTTTTCGGTTTCCAGGCAAACTCGATCCATAGCTTCAATTGCTTTTACCGGGTATTTGCCAGCGGCTGTTTCCGCAGACAGCATTACTGCATCGGTGCCGTCAAATACAGCGTTGGCAACATCAAAGACTTCCGCGCGGGTTGGCAAAGGGCTGGAAATCATGGATTCCATCATTTGTGTTGCGGTGATCACAGCGGTATCCATTTTTCTGGCAAGCTGGATCAGGTTTTTTTGCACCGCAGGCAAGGTTGCATCACCGATTTCAACACCTAAATCCCCACGAGCGACCATTATGACGTCGGATGCCTCGATAATTTCCTCAATGACATCCAGTGCTTCTGCGCGTTCAATTTTTGCAACAATTCCCGCATGACTACCTGCTGCACGTAATAGTTTTCTGCATTCATGGATATCGTTCGCAGATCTTGGAAAGGAAACGGCGACAAAGTCGGCATCGATTTCCGCAGCGGTAATGATATCCTCCTTATCCTTATCGGTGAGTGCCGGGGCTGAAAGCCCTCCTCCTTGAAGATTGATACCTTTGTGGTTTGACAGGTCGCCGCCGACAATGACGTGACAATTAATCCTGTTGCCAACGATATCGTCAACACCAAGAACAACACGTCCATCATCCAGCATGAGTACATTGCCTGGTTTTACATCGGTCGGTAGTGATTCGTACAGGCAAGCAACTTGATTTTGATCGCCCGCATCAGGATCCATGTCAACGTCCAACGAAAACGGCGCTCCTATTTCGAGAAAAATTTTTCCCTCCTTGAATCGAGCGATTCTTATTTTAGGGCCTTGCAGGTCGGCTAATATGCCGACATGGCGACGAGTTTTTTCGATAATGGCTTTGACTTCATCCGCACGTTTACGGTGGTCATCGGCGATTCCGTGTGAAAAGTTCATACGAACAACATCCAGACCTGCATCAAATAGATTTTCTAAAACACCGGGCTTATCGGTAGCCGGTCCCAGAGTCGCTACAATTTTAGTTCTTCTTAACATTAGGCATCCCCTATTTAGCATTCATTAGTGCAACTGTGGTATCCACCATTCTGTTTGAAAATCCCCATTCATTGTCATACCAGGACAATACTTTAACAAAATTGCCCTCCATAACTTTGGTTAACGTTGATTCGTAAATAGAAGAGGCTGGGTTATGATTAAAATCTATGGAAACTAATGGTTTGTCGTTATATTCCAGGATGCCTTTTAAAGGGCCATTCGAAGCGTCTCGTAAGATGTTATCGATTTCTTCTTTTGTTGTAGCGCGACCTGCCTCGAATGTCAGATCTACAACGGATACATTAATTGTTGGTACCCGCATTGCGAAACCATCGAGTTTTCCCTGCAGCTCCGGTAGAACCAGTCCAACTGCCGCAGCTGCTCCAGTTTTTGTTGGAATCATCGACATGGTGGCCGAACGAGCTCTGCGCAGATCACTATGGAAAACGTCGGTAAGAACCTGATCATTTGTATAAGCGTGAATTGTGGTCATTAAACCATGCTTCAGTCCGACTGTATCTAGCAGGGGTTTTACCAGCGGGGATAAGCAGTTTGTTGTACACGAAGCATTGGATATGACAGTATCAGATGATTTCAGAGTGTCATGGTTTACGCCGTATACAATTGTCGCGTCAACGTCGTTGCCTCCTGGGGCTGATATGACGACTTTTTTTGCTCCGGCGCTTAAATGGGCGCTGGCTTTTTCTTTTGAGGCAAAAAAACCGGTACTTTCGTGGACAACATCTACATTGAGTTCGGCCCAGGGTAATTTTGACGGATCACGCTCGGCAAATACGCGTATTTTATCGCCATTCACAACCAAACAATCGCCGTCTACAGCCACTTCTCCCGGGAACCTGCCGTGCGCGGTATCGTACTGAGTGAGGTGGGCGTTGGTATTCGCATCGCCCAGATCGTTGATTGCGACAACCCGAACTTCGTCACTGCGACCTGCTTCGTAGATTGCTCGCAAGATGTTTCGTCCGATACGCCCATATCCGTTTATTGCGACTTTGATAGCCATAAAATACTTTCCTCCAAAAAAAGATTGATAATTCGTTGAAAAACCGATTCTCTGGCTCTTTCATCAGATGAAAGCTACGCAATATTTCCACCGTCCGTGAATATGATGGGCTGTTATTCAGGTAAAGCCCTGAGTCTATCCTAATGCGCAGGAGAACTCATGGAACGAAGGGACATTCGAGAATGGTCAGGTAAAAACGACGATTATATCAATTGAATGAAATCTCAGTCCAGAGATAAGTCGGTTCGCCAGAAAACTCTGCTCATAGATTTGCCCATTGGTCTGTAGATATTTACAGTCTATTTCCTAATCGCGAATCCCATCCGGGAAACAGCTTATCTGCATCGGCAGGAAAAGATTCAAACGCGCGGGCAAACTCTACATGGTCTTGCGCAAATTCAACAGGGTCTGCGCCTGACCTCCAGCATTGTTCTGCCTGGCGCAGAGATATTGCTCCAGCCGTTGCTCCATCGATATGCCCGTAGACCCCACCTCCAGCAGTCATTATCAGATTGGAATGTCCCAGGTTATTAAAGAAATCAGGAGCTCTGAGTGCATTCATGCCTCCGGATATGATTGGCGTTGTGGGTTTCATACCGTGCCAATTCTGATGGAAATAGGGGCCGCAGGCTGTACCACTTTCTAACATATAAGCAATATTCCGGTCGTCTTTTTTGCCTTCCATTTTTCCAAAACCCATGGTGCCGGTATGTATACCGGATGTACCTTGGAGCCTCGCCATCTTACAATGAGCAAATGTAGAATAACCGCGTTTTGATTGCAACGAAGTTACAGCGCCATGACCCGCTCGATGGTAGTGCAGAAAATGATTCGAAAAGTTCTTGCGTACCGTGGTTACGGCAGCGGGTCCGGCTACGTAGCCGTCGACCATAAAGGCAACATGAGAAGCATTTTCGCCAAAAGTTTCGATTATATATTCGCCTCGGGCGATACACTCGTCGTGGTCGTCGGCTGTTATGTTTGCTGAAAATAACTTTGCCTGACCGGTTTCGTGCTGAGCTCTCTGCATTGATTCAGCAACTAAGGTAATGGTTTCCTTAAAAGGTGCGAAAGGCTGATTACCCTGGGGTTCGTCATTTTTGATGAAGTCTCCACCCAACCAGAATTCGTAGCATGCATCAGCGAAAGGTTGTGGTTTCAGGCCTAATTTTGGTTTTACAATGGCTCCGACGATGAAGCCACCATTAGTTGTCGGTCGATCCAATACACGCCACTGGGCAGATTGGGATAAGCAGTTTTTAGTGTTAGACAGGTAGTGGCGGGATTGCCGGGTTCTCCTAAAACTGGCCGGAGACATTCATTGGTGCACGCGTCTGCATCGTTGTCATTTCCATCATCACATTC
>CAZGQY010000044.1:0-23901 GCA_964528035.1 uncultured Methylococcaceae bacterium
GGGCTACGCAACTGTTGCTACAACGCAGAAGACGGACAATAAGACAAGTCAAGATCGTATATTATTGAATCCTCGCTCCTAACGAGTTGTGCAGTTATTCCTGATACAACATAACAGGGTACAGGCGTTCATATAATGGTGGGTAAAATGATCAGATTGGTAAGGGGTACATTCGGATATTTATTGTTGTTGTCTTTAACCGTAGCAGTATCTGCGAACGAAGAGACAAATTCGAACAGTATCGTTCGGTCTGCGGAGATTACACTGAAACATTTTATGAATGATCCGGAAATGGCAAGATTTCGAGAATTGGTACCCCATGCGAAAGGGGTGTTTGTCGCACCGGATATATGGCAGGCAGGTGCAGGAATCGGGGGGGCTGGAGGTTCTGGTGTGCTTTTAACGCGGGATAAGTCCAGTGGATTGTGGCGTGGGCCAGCGTTTTACTCGATGGGAGCTGGGAGTCTGGGCTTACAATTGGGTGTGCAAAAATCAGAGTTGGTATTACTTGTCATGTCCCGAGATGGTGTAAATGCAATGCTCAGTTCGGGTTTGAAGTTAGGAGTTGGTGCTAGCGTGGCCGCAGGACCTGTAGGAAAAGGTGCATCAATATCTACGGCAGATATATTGTCGTATTCCAGATCCAAGGGCCTATACGGTGGGTTGTCATTGACCGGTGAGGTGTTGTCCGTAAATCGGGAGCTAAATAAAGAATATTATGGAAGGTCGCTTGATTCAGTGGATATATTGGTAAGAAATATCGTGTCGGTTGAGCATTCACTTGGTATAATTGATCTCGTAAATCGATTGTCTTCTGGTTTGTAATCCTGATCAACTGGTCAAATGATCAAGTATTTCTTTGCATTTTTAAGTAAATAATAAAGAAATTCCCTTAACTATTTGCGCTATGGGGTTTATTTACAAGCTAAACCAGTCTACAATTCAGATCTGAGCAATAGAATGCTTTGATTTTCTATCAAGTTAAGTCGACGGGTTCGTTAAAAAATAAAGTTTAAGAGAAGGAGTGCAACGTGAAAAAAATTATTTCTATAGTTGGGGTAGGGCTAGGTTTGACTCTTGGTGGCTGTGCGCAAGTTTCAACTGGCTCTCTGGAAAGTTCGATTGCTGCGGCGTCTGGTGGAGATTTTGGTACATTTATGACGCAGGGGCATAATTGTGCTGATAACCTTTATCATGCTAATTTGCATTTGAATGAAGGTAAGCGTGTCAGCGGTAAATTCATGAACAGTGGCGCGAAAGAAATCAGTGAAGGGACCGCTCACGCAGATAAGGCAACGGGCGAATGTGCTGCAGCGGAAAAGGCTTTGAGTGCTTATGTTGATGCAAAACTGGCACCTCTCGAAGCGCGGGTAGCGCGTCTCGAAACCTTTCATGCCGAACAAGTCATTCAATTGGATGGCGTGTTTTTCGCTTTCAATAAGTCTAACTTGAATGCGGAATCCCAGGCTTTTCTGAATTCTCTGTATCCAAATCTTGAAGCCAAAGGTTTCCCTATGATGGAAGTGGCTGGATACACTGATAGCGTGGGTTCATATGATTACAATATCGGGTTGTCTGAGCGTCGTGCACATTCCGTGCATGATTACCTTGTGTCTCTTGGTGTTCCAGACGACAAGTTAAGTGCCAAAGGTTTTGGTCCGGATAATCCAATTGCGTCAAATGATACTGATGCAGGTCGGGCTCAAAATCGTCGTGTGGAATTACATATTTTCAAATAATTCCAACAACGTAATGCTGCTAACGCAGCAGATTAAAAAAGGGTGAAGCGCGTCTGCGTTTCGCCCTTTTTTGTTTATTTATTTCATAATTATCTAGCGTATTTTTAATTTGGGGTGAAAAGCTTTTGCTTTTATGGCGCGCTAGAACGTCCGTGTATACTCTGCTGCAACTTTTTTGTCGGAGAAGCTAAAAATCAATGCAAGTATTGGGAACTTCAGCTTTCAGTAACAGGAATATTGTACAGGCGCTTACAAGAGAAAATTTCCGTCCCGAATTGTCAAAGGTCTGCATCCGAAGATTTTGAATAGATGTCGGATGCGTGGAAACCAGATGAACGATTCGCGTATTTGAGGCTACGATCTTTCATTGTCATATTGATTGAACAGAACCGTATGGGGTTGGTGAGTGTCCCAAGAACAATTAAGTAGTGAGACAGGTGTGAGTAATTGTGATATCCGACTTTGTCGGTTGGATGATGGTACGCTCTTGATTGATATGAAAGGGCACTGGGTTATTGACAATACCATCCCGGATAGAAGTCAAATATCGAATTTTCTAGAGTCCAGTCAGCCCATCCATCAGATAAAAATTCAATCATCAGACATCAAGCGTTGGGATAGTGTATTTCTGATTTTTATAATTTATATTAAGAAGCTATGTAAAGATCGGGGAATTGAATGTCGTACAGATGAATTACCACAAGGGGTACCCAATTTACTCAGGTTGATTGCTGCGGTTCCTGAAGTTCAAGGTCTGCGCAAAGAAAAAACAAAGAAATCCGTACTTTTTCGCTTAGGCGAACTGACTCTTCTGAATTACGCTAATTTTTGCCGACAATTAGAATTTTTGGGGGAACTTTGTCTGAGTTTTAAACGTATGCTGAACAGGACAGCGAGATATCGATCTTCGGATGTGTGGTTAATGATCGAAGAATGTGGTCCGAAAGCTTTGCCGATAGTGACACTGATTAGCATACTAGTAGGCCTGATTCTGGCTTTTGTGGGTGCAGTACAGTTGTCTATGTTCGGTGCCCAATTATATATTGCGAATTTAGTTGGTTTGGGGATGGCAAGAGAGATGGGGGCTATGATGACAGCGGTTATTATGGCAGGAAGAACAGGTGCAGCGTACGCGGCACAATTGGGGACTATGAAGGTAAATGAAGAAATAGATGCACTAAAGACCATGGGCATATCGCCTATGGACTTTTTGGTTCTTCCTCGAGTGGTCGCGTTAGTATTAATGATGCCTTTGTTATGTTTATATGCTGATTTCATGGGTATTCTGGGTGGCATGGTCGTTGGTGTTGGGATGCTTGATTTAACCTTTGTTGAATATTACACACAGACTAAAGCGGCATTGGGGATGCGGGATTTTAACGTTGGATTGTTTAAAAGTGCTGTTTTCGGAGTCTTGGTGGCTGTTGCCGGATGTATGCGAGGAATGGAATCCGGGCGGAGTTCATCTGCGGTGGGTGAAGCAGCGACTCGCGCAGTAGTGACGGGAATTGTATGGATAATTGTTTCGGATGCAATTTTGACTGTTGTTTATAATGCACTCGGCGTGTGATGGCTAGAGTATGATCAGGCCACACATTAGTGTCAGTAACCTAACTATGTCTTACGGCCCAGTGGTCATTCAACGGAACCTGGACTTTAATATTTGTCGAGGCGAAGTTTTTATTATAATGGGAGGAAGTGGGTGTGGTAAAAGTACTCTGCTGAAACATCTTATTGGGTTAATTCGACCTGCATCAGGTGAAATATTTTATGAACAAGAGGATTTTTGGAAGGTTGATCAGGTTGATCGCGACCGGATAATCCGAAAAACAGGGATCTTGTATCAGAGTGGTGCATTATGGACTTCATTGACATTGTCTGAGAATATTGCATTACCACTTTTACAATATACGCAATTGGACAAAAATAGCGTAGACGAAATTGTTTCAATGAAGCTGGCGTTGGTAGGGTTGGCGGGGTTCGAGAATTATTATCCTTCGGAAATTAGTGGAGGAATGCAGAAAAGAGCTGCTTTAGCCCGGGCCATGGCACTGGATCCTGAAATCTTATTTTTCGATGAACCATCCGCTGGTTTGGATCCGATTAGTGCAAAGCGTCTGGATGATCTTATTCTTGAGTTGAAGGAAAGTCTTGGAGCCACTATTGTTGTTGTGACTCATGAATTAGCAAGTATTTTCGCAATCGGTACAGACTCGGTGTTTCTTGATACAGACACTAAAACCATGATTGCCGGAGGTGACCCAAAGCTACTTAAGGAACAGTCGTGTGATCCTAAAATCCGCTCATTTTTGAGTCGGGGAATGGAAAATTAATCAAATGCTTAGTTTCAATGTGGAGCGTAATGTGGTCATTACCTGGCTTGTGCAGAACGGTCTGTTATGAGTAAACAGGCGAGTCCGGCAAAGATCGGTGGTTTTGTCGTCGGAGCTATAGGATTGGTGGTTCTGGCCATTCTGGTGGTCAGTGATAATAAGTTTCTAATTCATAAAGATCGTTTCGTTATTTATTTTGAAGGTACCATCAACGGATTGAAAGTGGGCGCGCCAGTCAAACTAAAAGGGGTTCAGGTCGGGCAGGTAACAGACGTCAGAGTAGAGTTGAATCTCGATGAGGTCGTGGTTAGAACTCCGGTTTTTATCGAAGTGAATTTGAACAGCGTCAGGTTTGAAAATTCGGAAGATAAAGATACAGTTTCGGATTTAACCTACGAGTTACTGGTTCACCATGGCCTTAGAGCAAAGTTAAAGTCCCAAAGTCTTCTTACTGGACGGCTTTATGTTGAAATTAATTTTTTCCCGAAAACGCCTATTCGACTGGTTGGTAACAATGTTGATGTTCAGGAGATTCCCGCGCTGCCTTCTGATACTGAAGAATTGATCAACGATATTGGAATCATTATTACCAAGCTGAAAACTCTGCCTTTAAATGAACTTTTTGGTAGCTTGTTGGTTACTGCCCGAAATCTGGAAAAGTTCGCCAATTCCCCCGAATTGGTCAAGAATGCACAAAAGCTAGAACAAATATTATCGTCGCTAAAGCTTTTGACCGAAAAAATGAATTCTGAATTTTCGCCTTTGATTGTGGGGATGGAACACACGCTGTCCGATACACGAAGTTTGGTTAATAATGTCAATAATCAAATTGTGCCTTTAAGCAAAAGTGCGCAGGAAGCATTACTGCAGGCGAATCGATCATTGGCCGCCTTGGAAGAAGTCGCTGGTGCAGGTTCTCCTGTACGAGTGGACTTTTCTGAAACTTTAGGCGATTTGTCAGAAGCAGCGAGATCGATCCGGATCTTGGCAGATTATCTGCAACGAAACCCAAGTGCACTCATTTATGGAAAGCAACAATACGAGCAGAAGTGAATCTGTGAGATATGGGTCATGCGATGCTCATAGACTACCTTATTGCCAGATAATATGGAGCCAGGCAATTCTTTAAAAGCTAAACATAATCGATTAAAAATTTTAACAATACTCGGCGGTTCTGTTGAGTGATCCAGGATTATTCCAGTCAATTTTTATGCCACTAGTGTAATGGTTTACGAATCAAAAATCTTAATGACAACCATTGATATTATGATTGTCTTTTGCCCTGTTTATTTGTCCCTGATTTTGGTTAAACGGCGCAAAGATCTAGAAATTCTAGGGTTGACAATGGGAGCTATTTTGGCGGTTGTTGGTATCGGGATAATCGCAGTACAGTATGTTGTTGATTTAATAGTGATGCATTTTATTCCAATTTCAACGCTCGCTAAGAATTTTGAAATAATGAATGAAATGCATTTGAGTCTGTCGTGGATTACAGCTTCGGCGGGAGTAGCTTGCATTAGTTTGGGATTGGCTTATTTACTCAATGTTCTTATTCCAAGAGCGTCCGTTGATGTCTTCAATATGGAATTAAGGGTAGACGAGAAAAGCGCAGATCTTAATGAAAGTAAGCTACGTTTTAAGCGGGCTATACAGGATCACGATGAGATGCGTATAGCGCGAGACAGCGCTGAAGATCGATTCTATGAATTGTTAAATATGCTGCCCCAGGCGGTGTTTGAAGTCTCGCAGAGCGGAGAATTAATATTTACCAATACCGCTGCTTCAGAGATGTTTCTGTTTACTGCTGAGGATGTTAATGGCGGCTTGAATATAAGTGATTATTTTGATCCTGATGATAAAAATCGCGGTATGGAAAACTTTCGAAAAATCCTGGGCGGTGCCTATTTGGGGCCGAATGAATACGCGATGCTGCGTAAGGACGGTTCATCCGTTTCTGCGGTGGTTACAGCACGTTCGTTTGTTCGTAATGAGAACCTTAGTAGTGTCGTTGGGGTGATTTTCGACAATACAGAACGTCGACAAATAGCGAAAGAATTACAAGCCTCGAAAAAAATGTTGAGGATGGTTCTTGATACAATACCCGTTCGGGTATTCTGGAAAGACCTGCATTCCAACTTCCTGGGTTGTAACATACAATTTGCGCGTGACGCTGGGTTTGAATCACCTTTACAGGTTGTCGGTAAGAATGATATGGATATTAGTGGTTTAGGTGATGCTGAGCGATATCGAAATGACGACCTTCAGGTCATGCATACAGGTATCGCCAAGCTGGATTATGAAGAAACCCGATTTGAACATGGCAATATTGAGGATCAACGCTGGCTTAGAACCAGTAAAATCCCGCTTGTCGATTCCGAAGACAAGATATTCGGTGTTTTGGGTTGCTACGAAGATATTACCAATGCTCGACGCTTATCGCAGCAGCTGGAATATTTAGCCAATCATGATGAACTTACCGGTCTGGTGAATCGACGAGCATTCGAACAGCGATTGTCCAGAGTACTTGATTCGAGCTCTATAGATAATAACGAGCACGCGTTATGTTATATCGATTTGGATCAATTCAAGGTTGTAAACGATACCTGCGGCCATTCTGCGGGTGATGAACTACTAAGCCAACTAGCAGTTGTATTACAAAATCATGTGCGAACTCGCGATACAGTTGCACGTCTTGGTGGTGATGAATTTGGCGCGCTAATGGAGCATTGCTCAATGGATAAGGCGCAACAGATTGCAAATAAGCTGCGCCAGGCAGTTGCAGAGTTTCGATTTAGCTGGAAAGGCCACGGATTCAATGTCGGGGCCAGTATTGGTGTCGTATCTATCAGTGCACTAACCACGAACCTTTCCGAATTATTAATGCAGGCAGATGCTGCCTGTTACGCAGCCAAAGACAGCGGAAGAAACCGAATCCATGTGTATAGAGAAGATGATCTGGAATTAGTACAGCGTCATCAGGGAGAAATGCAATGGGTGTCCAGAATTCACCAGGCGCTGGAAGACGACAAGTTTGTTCTTTATGCACAGCCTATCGTCGCGATCACAAATCAGAAACAAGAGATCCGGCATTATGAAATTTTGACTCGAATGACTTCTGAAGACGGAACCTTGATTCTGCCAGGAGCATTCTATCCCTCTGCTGAACGTTATAGTCTGTCAATACGTCTGGATCGCTGGGTGGTATCAAAGAGTTTAGAATGGCTTTCCTTTTCTACAGAGAGGCTTAACCGACTGGATGTCTGTTCGATAAATTTATCCGGACATTCTTTGAGCGACGAGAATTTCCAGTCTTTTGTATCGAATCAACTGCAGGAACTCAAAATTCCTGCGAGTAAAATCTGTTTTGAAATAACAGAAACGGCGGCAATCTCAAATTTTACCAAAGCAATTGAATTTATAACTACATTGAAAGAGCAGGGTTGTCGATTTGCACTAGACGATTTTGGTAGCGGGTTGTCGTCCTTTGCCTATTTAAAAAACCTGCCTGTTGATTATTTAAAAATTGATGGCATGTTTGTCATGGATATTCTTGATGATCCTATTGATTTAGCGATGGTTCGATCGATCAATGAAATTGGTCAGTTAATGGGTAAGGAAACTATTGCAGAATTTGTTGAGAACGATCAGATTAAATTAAAACTCGAAGAAATAGGGGTAAACTATGTTCAAGGTTATGCGGTGGGTGTACCGGTAGCAATAGATGAAATTATGTAGGGAATTATCTCGGTCAGCCTTTACAGCATTGACTGAACGTCATCACTAATTTGGATAGCTTCAATGAAAAAAAAATTCTATTTTATGATTATCTGGATTGCCAGTTTCAACGTAATCGGCCAGGAGAAAATCGCAGACTATAATTTATTGCAGGTATTTGATCTTGCGCGTGAGAACGATCCTGTCTATCACCAGGCGCAGGAACTACGAAGCGCTGTACAGGAGTCCAGACCTCAGGCAATAGCCAGGTTATTACCGTTTTTTTCTGCTCAGGGAGCTTACGATTGGAATTATCTGAATAACAAAAAGCAGGGATTTCAAGGTCTGGGTATTCAACGGTTTTGGGATGCCCAGTTTAGTGTAAATCTCAATCAACCGGTCTTTCACTGGGATTATTGGGTGCAGTTGAGTCAGTCTGAAAATCAAAATGCGCAGGCAGAAGCAGAATATGCGAACGCGTTACAACAATTGATGGTACGAACAATACAAGCTTATCTAAATGTGTTGCTCGCCAGAGATACATTGACATTTGCGATTGCCGAAAAAGTGTCTTTGTCAAGGCAGTTGGAACAGGCTCAACAACGATTTAATGTAGGCTTAATTGCCATTACGGATGTGCTCGAAGCCCAGGCAGGTTTCGATGGTGCTCGCTCGCGTGAAATATTCGCAACAAACGAAGTTGACAACGCCAGGGAAGCATTGAGGGAAATTATAGGTGACTATGACGGCATTCTGGCTTCGCTGCCTAAAGAAATACCCTTACTAAACCCGGATCCTCTGGATATTAATCAGTGGGCAGTCACTGCGGATAATCAGAATCTGACAATTATAGCGGCGCAAAATCAAGCAGAGTTCCAACACAAAAATGTAGAATTACAACGCAGCGGTCATTATCCCTCGGTGGACATAGTGGGTAGTTACACAGTTGAAGATAATTCATCATCTTTTGGCCTCAGGGGAGATGTCGGTAGGATTGGTCTGCAAATGAATGTTCCTCTATTCGAAGGTGGCGCAGTGAATTCTAGAACTCGTGAAGCAAGCCATAATTACAATGCAGCGAAAGATCAATTGCTCACCCAGCGTCGCCAGGTTGCGCGGCAGGTGAAAAATGCCTACAGAGGTGTTATATCAACGATTAGCCAGGTTGAGGCGCTGCGGGCTACAGTAAAATCTTCTATGAGTTCGTTGCAAGCAACAGAAGCCGGGTTTGAAGTGGGAACACGAACCATGGTGGATGTGGTCAACGAACAACGTAACCTTTTTCAAGCGAAAAATAATCTTGCTGAAGCCAGAAATAATTACTTGTTGAATTGGGTGTCTTTAAAAGAATCAGCAAGCAGTCTGTCTCCAACAGACATGGAAACACTCAATGGAATGCTGGAAAAGAAAATTTCTGAAACACCTACGATGGATCAGTCGCCCGCTTTGACATCGCCGCTGCTATAGATTGAACTAATAACTGAATATCTTTTTACGTTAAATTTTTATTGGCTGTTTGCATAACTGGTGTATCTTTCCGGCTTCCCCATTCGGTCCATGAGCCATCGTAAACAGCAGCATCGGTTTTACCGATGCAATACAGGCCTAGTGTAAGAATCGAAGCGGTAACTCCAGAGCCACAACTTGTTATGACCGGCTTGTCAAAATTCAGCTTTAGCGACTGGAATAGCTTTTTCAATTTATCGCTGTCATGCAATTTTCCAGTATCTTTATTAAGCAGGTTGGTTGATGGTAGGTTCAGGCTTCCAGGCATGTGTCCTGATCTCAAGCCCTCCCTCGGTTCGGGCTCGATAGCGCAAAATCGTGCTGACGACCTGGCATCGATAATTTGCGTATCACCTAACTTTATATTTGCAAGCATCTGTTCGATGTTTACAACAAGTGAAGGGTTGAATGTAGCTTTATATTTACGGGCTGTTGGTGGTTTAAAAACTGAAGTCAAGGTGTGTTTTTCTGCTATCCAGTGTTTAAGACCACCGTCGAGTACGGTTACATTTTTGTGCCCGAAAATACGAAATGTCCACCAGATTCTTGCAGATGCCATAAACGAATTATTGTCGTAGACTACGACGTGCGTATCGTTATCAATGCCCATTCGACCGACTGCGGCGGAGAATTGTTCTTTTGTTGGTAACATATGCGGCAGCGTTGTATTTTGATCGGCGATTTGGTCAACATCAAAAAACCGTGCGCCAGGAATGTGTTGCTTAGCGAATTCCTGCACTGCATTGCGTTTTTGCTGTGGAAGGAAAAAAGTGGCATCTAATGTTACGATAGTTTCGTTATTCAGGTGGGATGCCAGCCATTGTGAAGAAGTTAACGGGGAATGTTTAATAGACATTTGATCCGGGTTTTTACTCAGTAAGTTGGCTGTTTAAAGTGTAAGCGATTGAACATTCCAGGCGCGTGAAGTCTTTGACGTGAGCTCTGGCTTAACATCACTGTTTCCGAATCCAAAGATAATCAATTGCCTGCACCCTCAAAAAAGTCGCTGAATAGTTCTAAGGAGCGAGGTTTGAATAATATGCGAAAGGTTGACGCAGGATTATTGTTTGTCTTCAAGGCGTAGTAACAGGCGCATAGCAGGGCTACGCAACTGTTGCTACAACGCAGAAGACGGACAATAAGACAAGTCAAGATTCGTATATTATTGAATCCTCGCTCCTAAACGCAGTTTATTGCCTGGATGGCTTTTCGGCGAAGTGTGTAACAGCGAGTGTAAATAATAAAAATTTTAGAATCAATATCTCTGTCTTTCGTTTTATAGACATTTTTTTATGAATCTTCCTATCGATTGGTGCCGTGTAACAGGTTTGTTGCTGATTATATTGGCTTTTGCGTGTGCTTACCAAAAAGGCAGCGACTTTTCTGAAAATCTGTTATTTTCCACCGACAGGCGAATATCCCAACCTGAATCAGCAGCTTATTTTAAATCCCGCTTCGTATCAAAAGGGGAAACACGAGTTGTTCATGCGGCCAGCGTAGTCGATTTAGGCAAAGGGTGGTTACGAGCATTCTGGTTTGCGGGGAGTCGTGAAGGTGCGAAGGATGTGGTAATTCGCAGTTCCGTATTTGACCCGGGTCTTCAATTGTGGAGTAATCCTGTGACAATATTGAGCCGAGATTCAGTACAGACAGACACACACCGATATATAAAGAAATTAGGCAATCCAGTGGCATTTCGCGATCGTCAGGGAAAATTGTGGCTGTTTTTTGTCAGTGTATCAATTGGTGGCTGGTCGTGCAGTGCAATTAATGTCACGACCTCTGAGGACGATGGTATTACATGGAATCCTGTACGTCGTCTGATCACATCGCCATTTTTGAATATCAGTACTCTGGTGAAAACAGCCCCCTTTCTATACCAGAATGGAACCATAGGCTTGCCGGTTTATCATGAATTGTTTGCCAAATACGGTGAAATATTACATCTGGATCGTGAAGGGAAGGTGGTTGGGAAACAGCGCATAAACAGTCGCTATCGAAGTTTGCAACCATTGATTTTGGTCAATGGCCCGCGTTCCGCAATGGCATTGATGAGATATAGTGGCAAACTTCGTCCACGTCTGGCTGTACAGGCATGGACCAATGATACGGGCAACAGTTGGACTCCTGCATCCCGGTCATCGCTACCCAATCCGGATGCAGCGATTGCAGGGCTACGAATTTCTGCTGAGAGGATGTTGGTTGCGGCAAACAATAACGAGTTATTGCGCGACGATCTGACTTTGCTGATGTCTGAAGATCAAGGGCTTAGCTGGAGTGAAATTTATCGCCTGGAAGATGAACAAAAAACTCGTGGTTACACCTTTTCAGGTCAGGAATTCAAGTCAGGACTACAGCGGCTATTTAGTAAAACAGATCCCCTGTTCCATTTGGGCGAGGAAAATCTCTCTGCGGTTGAGTCGGTTATGTGCTCGGGACATCCCTGCTGGTATCAGTTCGATTATCCCTATCTGATTCGAAATAGAGAGGGTGTTTATCATTTACTCTATACCTGGAATCAGACCTATATCAAGCACGTCGAATTCAATCAAGCCTGGTTGATGGAAAAATCAAAAGGTGCGATGGAATGATGAGTATGACGCTAATGACGGGGATGGGTTCATCGATACTGCTTCTAGTTGCGCTGACTCTGAAAATCATACCAGAAAGCAGGCTTGGCGGAATTTACGGGTTGATTGCCACTGTCGTGATGATCGCTATATTTAGCTTACCGCTTAAACAGATTTCAATCGCCGAATTTGTTCGCGGAATGACGGGTGACCTTAGTATTACAAGCCTGGTGTTGTTGACAGCATATATTGTTAGACGCTTATTCAGTAAGCAACTTTTTTTAGCAGATCAAAGTCTGCGATTTTATATTTTGATTAGCGTGGTTGGAATATTGTTTTATCCAATGGCCTTGGGTCTGGGTGATTTTGATCCCTATAGTCTGGGATATCAGTCAACAGGATTTTTGCTTGGTTTATTAGTGGTTGCTGTATTTTCCTGGATAAAAAATCAGACTTTGATGTTTGTTTGTATTTCATTGGCTGAGATTTGCTACGGCCTGGGATGGTACGAATCGACTAATCTATGGGATTATCTGATTGATCCGTTGCTCAGCTTGTTTTCTGCCGTTGCCTGCTTGAAATATTTTTTTCGACAAAGGGCGGCATGATACTTTAGTAAATAGATCTGAAGTATTTGAACAATATACGAGTGTTCATGTCCGACCCCTATAAGGCACTTCAGGTTAGCCTATTGAAGATGTCTAGTCATTGAAGTGTAAGTCGTTGACTATTCAAATTGCAGAAATTACTTTTTTGTCAGCGATGCTGCAAGATTGCTGTTGTAAAAGAACAAGCGGACACTTGCCACTTTTTATTAAATTTAGAGTGTTGTAGCGATGTGTTTTTAAATTATGAGGTACCGTTCAGTTAAAGTTCAGCCTGGCTTGACTAAACTAACGACCAACATACTGAAAATGTATAGATAGTGAGCGTACAAAAACAGTAGTGTAAGTTTCAAGTTTTGCAGATTATGGAGAGCGAAAATGAAAAATCGAATTTTACAGTTACTTATAGTTGTTTCTATCAGTTTGTTTGCGTCAACTGCGTTTGCAGGCGATTGGCATGGCAGAGGCCACGGGTATCGCGGACATCATGGTCATCATGGTCATCATGGTCGTCATTACAGGCGTCATGGTCACCACAGGCGTTATTACCGTCCTCGTCGCCGATATACAGAGAGACATGTATACCATCATTACAATCCAGCTCCGGCCTACGTACCGGTACCGACTTATGCACCTCGTCCTGTATACAACTATGGCTATGCTAATCGTGGTTATGTTTCCAGTACACCAATTATTGCAGGCAGTCTAATTGGTGGAGTTGTCGGCGCAGAGATTGGGCATGGTGGTCCTCTGGCGTTGGGCGGAGCGTTATTGGGTGCGTCGATCGGTCGCGATATTGCTTACCGTAATCACTATCGGCGTTAATTGGTCCCCATTGCCAGGGATGGCAACCTCCACATCATTATTTGCGGTTAATTTCAATTAGTCAGTCCATTTGACTGAGCCTGGATATTGAAATTCTCAGCCATAAGAATGCGTCGAGTATTACTGGGATGAGTGAACAAAGTCAATTCCACCCATCCAGGGGGGGCTACGTTGGAGAGATTTTGTTGTGCAATTTGTACCTTAGAGCCTATGAATGTTTTCGGGTCGTGGGTGAGTTGCAAAGCAATACGGTCGGCTTGTGTTTCCATTGATCTTGAAACCCAGTTACTTGGAATCAAAGCAATATACATAAAAATTACATACAGCCCGTAGGCAGCAATACCCAGACCTGGATCAAATCTTCCAGAAAGCTTCAATCGTTTATTTGTAAGCAAAAAATCAAGTATTTTCTGAATTATAAATAAACTAATGCATACCCCCAGAATTCCTAAGCCCAGACCTTTGTAAATATGATTTTGTTGCCAATGGGCTGCTTCGTGGGCGATTACGGACAGGATTTCCTTGTCATTCAATTTGTTGACTAAAGTATCAAAAACTACGATTTGTCGGGTGCTGCCAAATCCACTGAAATAGGCATTCATTGATCTCGAACGACGGCTCGCGTCTGCAACCAGTATTTCTTTCGTATCGATTCCCGCGCGGTGGGCAATTGCTAACATCCTGGTTTTTAACTCATTGTTTTCCAGTGGTTTAAAGTTGTAGTAGAGTGGATCTATGATCAAAGGTGTGGCCATAGTCATAGCTAATGCAAATACAGAGACTGCAGAGGCGGATGCCAGCCACCAGTATTTACGTAATCTTGCAAACAGGCCGAGTAAGATCAGTCCGACGAGCATTACAATAAGCCAGCCAACAGAAAAATTCTTCAACCAGTCGACCATATAGACTCCAGGCGTGTCGTGGCGCAGATCGAAACTCCGGGCATGGAAGTAGCGTGCCAGGGAGAAAGGTAATCGAAGAATGGAAAACGCCAGATAAATACCACTGAGCATGATAAATCTGGCCGCAAAAACATTTTTGTTGGTGAATTTTAAGCAGACCTGGCTCCATTTGCCAATTGGACATCGGCTAAGTGCGTAAAGAATCATTATGACCAGGCTGGTCTGCAGAAAAAACAGATGCAGTCGGGTTTGATGATATTCTGCTGTTTTTTTCAAAAATCCGGAGGAGTAATATTTGCTAGCGATTTGTTTCAGTTGAGCCTCATCGGTAGAGGGTGAATAATCCGGCAGACTGAGAAAAACAACCCAGATAACAAAAAAAACAATGATGATTTTTATCGTTCGTTTCATAGATCATTCACCGTGGTTCGATCAAAATATAAATACCGATGTTGTTATTTTCAAGATCCCGGTCGATGGGTAAATCTGGCTCGATACGTGTTCTTGTTGTAAAATTCAGCCTGCCTGCGCCAATGGTGTTTTGTGTACCTCTAAGCGATCTACAATATCTCTGTTTAATATCAATACCTATACAGTGCAAAGTTCCTGCACTGTATAGGTATTGTCGTAATTTGAGAATTAACATAAATGTATAACCATAGAACTGAATTTATCGAAGTTGGCGATCTGGAAATTGCAGAGCCCTTTTATCGTTTACTTGAAGAAGAGATTATCCCCGGGACCAATGTAAAGGTCGATTATTTCTGGAATACTTTGGCTGAAATAGTTCAGGATTTGGGGCCAAAAAATGCTGAATTACTTGATCGTCGGGATGCATTGCAGGAAAAAATTGATAGCTGGCATAAAAGTCGTCAGGGAAAACCGCACGATGCAAAAGTCTATGAGGCTTTTCTAAAAGAAATTGGCTATTTGGTTCCTGAGGAAAAAGACTTTCAGGTGAGTACCTGCAATGTTGACGATGAGATCGCCTGCATCGCAGGACCGCAGTTGGTGGTACCTCTGGATAATGCGCGTTATGTGCTTAATGCTGCAAATGCACGCTGGGGCAGTTTGTACGATGCACTCTATGCAACCGATGTAATTTCGGAATCCGATGGTTGTAAAAACATAAAAAAATACAATCCGATTCGTGGTGAAAGAGTAATCACCATAGCGCGGGATTTTTTGGATCGGCATTTTCAACTGGAGAAAGATACTCACCACAATGTGGTTCGTTACTATGTAAAAAACGCTAACCTGATCGCCCGTATGGGTGATGGCACAGAAACGACCTTACTGCGGGCGGAAAGATTTAAAGGCTATAACGGTGATCCTAAAAAACCGGATCAGATATTGCTTCGCAAAAATGATTTACATGTCGAGATACGATTTGGAGAGGGTTTTTTTATTGGTCGCCGCGATCATGCCAATATCTATGATATACAAATGGAATCGGCGATTACAACCATCATGGATTGTGAAGATTCGGTGGCCTCCGTGGATACCGAAGATAAAGTCAGAGTGTACAGAAACTGGCTAGGACTTATGAAAGGAACGCTGGTTCGCGAAGTTTCAAAAGACGGCAAGAAAGTTAAGCGTACCCTCGATCCTGATCGCAGTTATATCACTCCGGATGGCGGTTCGATTACCTTGCATGGTCGAAGCTTAATGCTGGTGAGAAATGTCGGTATGCATTTGCAGTCTGAGGGTGTTTTGTTGCGAGGGAAACCGATTCCCGAAACAGTGCTGGATGCGATGGTAACCGGATTATGTGCGAAACATGATCTCCTGGGTCGGGGAAAATATTCCAATACTCGGAAGGGTTCGGTTTATATTGTCAAGCCAAAAATGCATGGACCTGATGAAGTATCGCTTGCAAATGAGCTGTTTGCACGAGTGGAAGATGCTTTGGGAATGAAGCCCAATACGCTGAAAATGGGAATTATGGATGAAGAACGGCGGACATCGGTCAATCTGAAAGCCTGTGTAGCCGCAGCAAAAGAGCGTATATGTTTTATCAATACCGGTTTTTTGGACAGGACGGGTGATGATATTCATACCAATATGGAAGCCGGTCCGGTGGTACCAAAATCCCAGTTGAAACATGCAGAATGGCTTCTTGCATATGAGGATTCCAACGTCGATATTGGTCTCGAGTGTGGCTTGATGGGGCGGGCACAAATAGGCAAAGGAATGTGGGCAATGCCGGAGGAAATGCTGGCAATGATGGAAAATAAAATCCAGCATTTAAAAGCCGGAGCCAATACGGCCTGGGTGCCATCGCCAACCGCAGCAACCTTGCATGCAATGCACTATCATATCTTCGATGTCCATGATCGTCAGGATGATCTGAAAAAGCGGTCAAATATAGCGGTCGAGCAGATATTAAAGATACCTTTGTTAACTGATCCTTCGAAGCTTTCTCCAGGAGAAATTCAGCAGGAACTGGAAAACAATGCTCAGGGGATTCTCGGGTATGTCGCCAGATGGGTTGGACAAGGTGTCGGTTGTTCTAAGGTTCCGGATATCAATAACGTGGCTTTGATGGAGGATTGCGCGACATTAAGAATATCCAGCCAGCATATTGCCAATTGGTTGCATCATGGAATCCTGACTGTAAACCAGATCCGTGAAGCGATGAAAACCATGGCCATTCTTGTCGATCGGCAAAATTTCGGCGATCCGAATTATAAACCTATGGCTGTCGATTTCGCCTCCAGTATTCCGTTCCAGGCAGCCATGGATCTGGCTCTAAAGGGCAGGAATCAATCCAATGGATATACCGAGTTTATTCTTTACCAACGTAGGAAGCAGGAGAAAAATGATGGAAGGGGTTAAAGGGAAATGACTTGAAGTGGTTCTGATCAGCCCCTGGTCGTCGGATCATGGTTAAAGAGATGGGGCACCTTAGGCTGGCGAAAGAAAAAAGGTGGATTTTTGACTTGGGTTTGCTTTGATCTCAGTTATATATCCTGCAAACATTTAGACTTCGCCAATACAAAAAAAGATCCACTGCCTATTGGTGTTTTAGTATCGAACTGTTTCGTGAAATATAACAAAATGTCGAATTAATGCTCTTGTTTCTTGTAGCCTATCAAACTAAACTAGGCAAACTTAGTTTAATATTTATTATTATGAAAACTATTAATATTCACGAAGCTAAAACTCATCTGTCCCGATTAGTGGAACAAGCAGCAACGGGTGAGCATTTTGTAATCGCCAAGGCCGGAAAACCTATGGTCAAAGTGGTTTCTCTGCATACGCCAGATGCGTCTAAGGTCAAACGTATAGGATTTATGGCCACCGAAATTGCGGTACCCGAAGATTTCGACAGGATAGGATGTGCAGAGATTGAAAATTTGTTTGAATGTAACGAATGAACTTACTGGTTGATACGCATTTATTATTATGGAGTGCCGGACAACCAGAGAAACTGTCTGAAGAAGCTCGAATATTATTGCTAGATCAGAATAATTCATTAATATTTAGTGCTGCAAGCTTATGGGAAATTGCTATAAAATCTAGTTTAGGGCGTAGCGACTTTCAGGTTAACCCCAAAATATTGCAACGCGGACTTTTAGATAATGGATGGTGCGAACTCATGATTAGTAGTGCACACGCTATCGCAACAGGTCATCTACCCAGTATTCATAAAGATCCGTTTGATCGTATTCTTCTTGCTCAAGCAGATGTTGAAGGGTTTATATTATTGACCACTGATGCCAAGATCGCAGAATATCCTGGAGCGATTCGTAAAGTTTGAAACTGATTTGGTCACGGCTTTAAAAGACTTCGATCCCAACGGGAGTCACCGGTTGAAGTAGTCTGACGATTGCGATCTCTGTTTGTCGCTTGATAAGTATCAACTTCGTATTCAATATTTGTGGGTTTGGGCCACGAAATGAGTCTATATCAAGTAGTTCATATAGTAAAATATGATTGACCCGTTATTCTCGTTATTACTCGCTCGCCCGTTATTAGTCTCTTCTCCACAGATTAACCATAGGGGACTGTTTAGGTAGGGGACGAGTCGTTACTAATCGTCTAATAAAGCGCTACTTCCTGTAAGAAAAAATGGAAATATGCACTCATCTATATTTCAAGATCCTGGTTTATTAAGAATCTTCAGTGAGGAAATTTGTTGGACAATTCAGCAAGTTTTTCTATGCAATTCCATTTAAACTTTTTAATTTATCGAGATCTTTATGAATTGTTGACTACGCCGCATGACCACATGGTGCCCGACAGTGATGGTTTTGCCTGGGCACCCTTTTAGGTGGTCAGTTCAATTGGTTTATGATTCGGAATCCTGTTTGTGATGTTTCATTTTGAAAAGGCCATAGGCAAGATGCACAAATCCGATTAAAATTCCGGCGATAAAAACTACATTATTCAGCCGGATTTCGTTTACATTGGCATAAAAATTTAATCCGATACAAGTAAGGATCAATAATGCTCCCATGAGAAGTATTTCGTGGGGTTCATCGTGAAACCATCGGGACATCAACAACAGTAGCTCGCCTATTGTGATATAGGCTATGACAAGCAATAGGTTGTTTTGCAAAGGTCCGACGACTCGGAATTCATTAGTAAACAACAGTTCAGATCTGTTGATCAGCATAATACCACCGCAGATCTGAACTGTGATAACGCCAATGAATAAATAGTATAAATACCTATCCCACTTCATTTGTGTGATTAATTTCGCGTGGAGCGGTGGGTGTCTTCTATAGCACAGGTAGCATGACCTGCAATCGGGACTTCGGGAATAGTGTTGCCGCTGCTGCCGTCGTTGTCCCTGGCACTTGGCTTTTTGGAATTGGTTTCGGACAGGTCTTTTGGAGAACCGGCTTTTATGCCGCTCATCAGGTTGTTAATCTGATCGAGATCTATGGTTTCCCATTCCATCAGTGCTTCCGCCATTTTATGCAGAATGGACATATTTTCTTTAAGTATGGTTTCGGCGCGTTCGTAGTTACGGTCAATCAACGAACGCACCTCTTCATCAATCAAATTGGCTGTGGTTTCCGAGATTGAACCGGATTCTCCCGTTGAACCTCCGAGAAAGGGTTGGGCCTGCTCTTTGGAATAGGTCAGCGGGCCAAGACGTTCGGATAGTCCCCATTTGGTGACCATATTTCTCGCCAGTTCTGTAGCCCGCTCGATATCATTCGATGCTCCGGTGGTTACCTTATGGACTCCGAATATGAGTTCTTCGGCAAGTCGGCCTCCAAAAAGACTGGAGATCTGACTTTCTAGTTTTTGGCGACTGGCGGAATACTGGTCACGTTCAGGAAGGAAAAGAGTAACGCCTAGTGCCCGACCGCGCGGCATTATACTGACTTTATAGACAGGATCGTGTTCAGGAACCAGGCGGCCGACGATACAGTGCCCAGCTTCGTGATACGCAGTTAGCTTTCGCTCATCTTCGCCCATGACCATTGTATGACGTTCCGCACCCATAATGATTTTATCCTTGGCTTTTTCAAGCTGGGCCATGCCGACAGTACGTTTATTGGTTCTGGCTGAAATCAGTGCAGCCTCGTTGACGACATTAGCTAGATCAGCACCGGAGAATCCCGGAGTGCCTCTGGCGATATATTTCAATTCAACATCATCACCCGCGGGGACTTTGGTCATGTGCACCTTGAGGATCTGTTCGCGTCCACGAACATCTGGGAGTCCGACCGTGATTTCACGGTCGAAGCGTCCAGGTCTGAGTAATGCCTTGTCTAACACGTCTGGCCGATTGGTGGCGGCGATGACAATAACACCATCGTTGCCTTCGAATCCATCCATCTCCACCAGAAGTTGATTCAATGTCTGTTCACGTTCGTCGTGGCCGCCGCCGAGTCCTGCACCACGCTGGCGACCCACAGCGTCAATTTCATCAATAAAGATTATGCAGGGTGATTGCTTTTTGGCTTCTTCGAACATACTGCGCACGCGGGATGCACCGACTCCTACAAACATTTCCACGAAATCGGAACCGGAAATCGTAAAGAACGGTACTTTTGCTTCACCGGCGATGGCTCTGGCCAGCAGTGTTTTCCCTGTGCCTGGAGGTCCAACCATTAAGGCACCACGAGGAATTTTTCCGCCAATATGCTGAAATTTTCCCGGATCACGCAGAAAATCAACCATTTCCATGACTTCCTCCTTGGCTTCTTCGACACCGGCGACATCGGCAAACGAGACTTTAATTTGATTTTCCTGCAGCAGTTTGGCTTTGTTTTCACCCAGTTTCATACCTCCAGGGCCCATGCCACCGCTCTGGTTTCGTCGCATGAAATAGATCCATACAAAAATGAGAAGCAGCATAGGTGCCCAGGAGACAAATATCTCCGTTAGCATCGACCTTTTTTCCGGTGGGCGGGTCTTGATGGTGACCTGGTTTTCGAGCAGATCGTCGATCAGATGTGGGTCGCCGGGATTATAGGTCTCGAATCGGATTCCCGACGGGGTAATTGCACGAACTGTGGGGCCGTCCATATCGACGCTTGAAATCTGACCGTTTTTTACCAATTTGATAAATTCTGAGTACGGTCTGGTGGCTGCCTCATATTCATGTGAACCGATATTTTTCATCATGGATATAACCACACTGATTACAACGGTCCATAAAATTATTTTAAAGATGATTTCTCTTTTTTCTACCAGGTATTTCACAAGTCTTACTCCTGCAATTTTACAAAAGAATCCCATCGACATTCATCTGCGATTTTCCAGCAGAATTAAGGTCCCAATGACGGATCCAATCATTGGTATTTTAGAGAGTCGGATTAGTTAAATTTACGACTGTCTGTTCATGCAATTAGTGGTTCTAGATAATGTTGGATTTTTTTCAGTGCGCTGGCTTCGATCTGGCGAACCCGTTCCCGCGTTAGTCCTAACAAATTCCCTATTTCGTTGAGTGTTTTTTCAGCATAGACACCGATTCCGAAACGTTGCCGAACAATGAAGGCTTCGCGTTGATTAAGGTCCTTTATCGCCTTACAGATACGAAATTTGGTGTATTGGGCTTCGGCCGCGATTACTGGTTGCAAAAAGGTCTCCTGTTCGAGCAAGCTCATTAGTGTCAGGTTTTCATGCTCATCCACGGGTGTATTGAGAGACATCGATTTTTGCGACAGACTGTTCAATTCGTGCAATCTTTGCCGAGTTATCCCGGTTTCATTTGAAAGCTCCTCAACTGAGGGTGCAAGACCGTTCCGACGTCGAAACATCGCCCGTTTTTTGTTTGCGTTTCCGAGATCCTGGGTTGTCCTGTACGGCAGGCGAACACAGTGGTTATTGCGGGCCAGATATCTGGTAATAGCCAGGCGAATCCAGTAGGTTGCATAGGTCGAGAACCTGAATCCCAATTGATAGTTAAATCGTTCCACAGCTTTAATCAGACCGATGTTTCCTTCCTGGACAAGGTCGGTTAACCGATCCGGATCGGTGGAATATTGGCGTGCCAGGTAAAGAACCAAACCCAGATGAAAGGCAACGACGCGATTTCTTGCGATTTGCCATTGCAGATTTATTTTGGCGCATTGATCGGCAATGGATGTAAATTTATCTGCTTCAACGCCATATCCTGCGACAATGTCGTGGTTTGGCAAGTGGGAATTTAGAGTGCCCCCGTGTGCCTTTTTTTGATTAATCGTGTGGAGGGATTGTACATGGCTGGCAAGCTGCGTAATGGTGTCAGGAGCCAGATTCAGAGTAGAAAACGACTTTGAAAGCGTCATTCGGCGATTTTCGGTGATTTCATTCGCTATGCCGTATTTTTGTGCAGCCTGGCGAAATCTATTTAAATGAAATATCAGCTCCTTAATTGTCGTATGCTGCTGAACTTGATTTGAAGTAACCACGTTTAGTGCAAACGGGGCTGAATAATGAGATTGATTGTTGTCCGGATTCTGTATATCGCGGGGCGAATCATCGTGTTCGTCGATACAGTGCTGTACGTCTGTCGAAAGCCGATCCTTTCGGTTAATGCTGATAATAAATTCGCTGCTTGCCGGTAATTGAGACAATATTTGAACCAGTGAGCCTTGCAAGCGTCCCATGAGAACAAGGAGGTTCAACTCTGCCTCCGGATCAGCAGGTCTACGTCTGAGTGCCTGCACATAGAATTTATTCAGCAGGTCCCCTGATTCAGATTCAGTTTGCGCTTCTTTTTTTCCAGAAGTTGGCATTATCAGGTCAGGTTCTGCATACTGTGGCTCACCTTGCTCCGAGCTTCGTAATAATCCTTTGTCAATCGGATTGAGATATTTTTTCGAATTCTCTCCGGTTGCTTTGCCGGTGTTGTTTGTCGATGAATTGGGAATCCCACTCAAAACACCAGAATCGACGATTCCTTTGCGCATTGAAAGATCAATAGGCTTAGTGCTGCGACTATTCATTAATTTTATGTGCATTTCGACCATCTTTAAAGAAACAAAAGTAGTATTGCCATTCGTATTGTTAATGCCAATAAGCTTTTCCGCTTTGCGTTCGTGCAGTGCGGAAATGGAAACATCGTGAACGACATGTTGTTTCGGACTAGATTAGAAAAATGTCCAAGTATTGTCAATGAAATATATTGATATATAATGCGACATATTGTCTCACCCCCCCCATCCTCCTAAAAACATCGTCAGGGTAATGTATGTATTCAATGAAAGCGGTTGTTGAACTGACCCGGATTACTCCGGATACCCTGCGGGCCTGGGAGAGACGCCATAATGCGATTACACCTGCCAGGGCACAGAATGGCCGTCGGGTCTATAGTAGTTGCGATATCGCCAGACTTCGTCTACTTAAATGTGCCTGTTCTTTCGGACATACAATCAGCAATGTTGCACGGCTGAGCAATCAGGAATTGCAGGAGCTTATTCATGACGCTGACTCCATGTCAAATCTGCAACGGCCGGTGGCGTTTACCGATGTTTTGTTGAAGGCTATCCAGAATTACGATATGAAAGCGATCGATCAGATACTCGGGCTTGCTGTTACGGGAATGTCGCCGGTGGATTTTGCGGCCAGGGTTCTCAGCCCGACCCTGGTCGACGTGGGTAATCTGTGGCATAGAAAAAAAATCAATGTCGCGCAGGAACATCTTTTCTCTAATAGCATAAAACGGTTGATATTTTCTCTAATTCATGTTCATCATCGGGAGTCAGAGGGACCGAAGCTTGTGTTCGGCGGACTTAGTCCCGAGCGGCACGAGTTGGGGCTTCTTATGTGCTGTCTGATTGCTACAGGAAAGAATTGTCGTTGTTATTATCTGGGGGCGGATTTACCCAGTCAGGATCTCATTGACGCGGTCACTCAGATTCAACCAAGAACGCTGGTGTTGAGCATGGTTCAGGAGAATTTGCAGATCTCAGAACTTATAGAAAGGTATAACAATTTGTTTCCTTCCTCTCAGCTTTGGATCGGAGGTCCGGGAAGCCTCTCGGTTGACATAAATGAATTGCCCGAGAATTGTAAACTCTTATCTTCCTTTGATCACTTTATTACAGAGATTGGTTTTCTAACCGTGGCGTCCGCTAACCGCCATGGAGAGTGAAACGAAGGCGGTTAGTCCCCGGTAGCGATCAGGCCGCACTGTATTTCCGTCGTGCGAGGGACGAGCGCCAGAGGAAAAATAAAGTAGGCATCCGAACAATCGCGTCGAGCCATTTGAGGGAGTGCTGCGTAGCCAGCGCCGAGCTTGCGATGGTGTGGCGAAG
>CAZGQY010000045.1:0-23591 GCA_964528035.1 uncultured Methylococcaceae bacterium
TTCTCATGCGAAAGTAGGGAATTGCCAGGCTTTTAAAACTAGACCCCTGTGAGTATTCACAGGGGTTTTTTTTATGGGGCGATGGATACTTGTAGGGGAGTCGCATATAGTTTAACGCGATTGACTCCTTTATACTTTTTAACTTAATTTCTAAATGTACATCAGCAATGAATGATAAGTCCAATCAAAATTATGAGGAATTTGAATGTCTCCTTGCTGACCATCAGCAGAAATTGTTAAATTCTCTCGATCACGAACAGAATGATTCAGCGGATGTCGTCGAGCTGGATCAGTCAAGAATGGGAAGATTGTCGAGAATGGACGCACTGCAAGCGCAGGAAATGTCTAAAGAACGTATTCGAAGAACGAAAACCCAATTGCTAAAGATCTCTACTGCTTTAGATCGGTTGGATGAAGGTGATTTTGGTTATTGTGTTGAATGTGGTGTAGATATTCCGTTAGCGCGATTGAAAATAGATCCGACGGTACAGCTGTGTATCAATTGTGCGTCAGCGATGGAGGTTCGTTGAATGTAGGCAAGTTGTCCGCCAATGGTGATGGGTTTGCCTGACTGAGGATCAGAACTACAGATCGAGAATTTGTTTAATTGCACGATTTGATCTAACGATTATTAAAAATTAACTATTTACTCAGCGATTTCCGTATTTTGGCGTGGGCCTTGGGGAAATTAGTCTCTGAATAACTATAAAACTAATTAAGTTAGATAAAGGAACGCTGTTGTGAAGGCATATTAGTGGTTAAAGGAAGCCCAAGGCATCGGAGAGGTGTTTAGATGGTGCTATCGGTCTTATAGGGCTGATTTTCGGATGCTGTTTAATATTTATAAGGAATATTTGACCGGTCTGGGTTGGCTTTGGGGTTGTCCGGTCTTTTTTTGGACAGCCTTCTAGGAAACTTGCACCGGTATTGATCGACTGGTTTTAGTGATTTTGTTTTCTGTATCTACGTAGACCAGTTGCGGTTGGAAGTTTTGAATTTCATTCTGATTCAATCCAACGAATGCGCAAATTATTAACAAATGTCCTGGTTTTGCTAAATGTGCCGCCGCTCCATTTACAGAGATTATCCCAGAATCGTCTTCAGCTCGAATGGCATAGGTTGTAAAACGCTCTCCGTTAGCGATGTTATAGATCTGAATCTGTTCGTATTCTCGTATTCCAGAATGATCCAACAGCATTCCATCTATCGCACAGGATCCCTCATATTCTAACTCAGAATGCGTAACAGATACCCGATGCAGCTTAGCTTTCAGCATGCTTACTATCATATTATTGCTCTTATTGGCAAAAAATCGGACGCCAAATTATGCATCAAAGATACGCCCTGGGCAAATCTTTCGAGCGTGGCTGGTGTAATTATTTGCTTGAAACTGATGCTGAATTTGCCATTTTTTTATAGTGTCCGGCTAACAACTGACTGTGCCGCTGCTCTGGCTTTTTCTATTATTAACTCATTATCGACTACTTTTAGGTCTTCGTTATGTTTTAGAGCACTTTGTTGTTCGGCTTGCCAATGAATCGTTTGAGTGGGAAAAGCAAAGTCAATCTGCAAGTGTTCTGCAATTCTAAGAATGTCCATTAAAAATCTATGTCTTTCTCGCAGTTCAATACTCCAGTCCGGTGTCTCCCAAAAAACATAAACCAATACGTCCAATGACGATGCCGACAATTCGTTAAGATAAACCTGAAAATAATCTTTGCGCATGTATGGATGTAGCCTGACCAATTCACGTATGGCTTCACAAAATAACTCGATTTTTTCGGGTGTTGTCCCATAGATCAATGAGATTTTGCAACTCAAGCGTCTATATTGACGTTTACCCAAATTATCGATACTTGCAGTAATGAGTGTTGAATTGGGTAAGATGATTTCTGAATTGTAGAAAGTTCTTATTCGAGTGCTTCTAAGCCCTACTTCTTCAACCGTACCCTCTACATCACCAATCTTAACCCAGTCTCCTACATGAAAACTTTGATCCATCAGGACAGTAATGGAGCCAAATAAATTTTGCACCATATCTTTAGCTGCTAGTGCGAATGCCAGGCCACCGAGTCCCAAACCGGCAACCAGACCTGAAAGATTCAAATTCATATTCGATGCGACAACAAGTAGGATAAAAACGGTTACAAGAACCTTTAGTGTCTTACGGGCAAGTGGTACTAATACATCGTCCAGTTTGTTTTTAGTTTGTCGTGCATGGTGTTGTAAATAGGCGGATGCGAAATCTATTAGACGGTATCCTGCCCATATTCCAGACCAGCCAGAAAAAAGCTTTACAGCGACCAGGAGTAAAATAAGACTTTCCGTAGATAAGCCAAGAGAATTTATACCTAGCCACCAAATCCCGGACATAGCCAGTAAACCAAGGGGTTTTAACCAATCATCGGGTAGTAGCCATAATTCAGCCAAGCGGCTGTACTTTCGCCAAAGTCGAACACCACTACGTAGTAACCGGTTTAAAATTTTATTAGCGAAAAAACCGGCGATAAGGTAAAAAAATATACCCAACCATTGCCAGTGTTCAAGGAAAAACCACTTTCCTTTTAGATCATCTGACAGATTTTCACGAACACGGATATGCCAGGGCAATCGATTTGAGGGTCTATCATCCTCGTTTTCTAGGTCTGATTTTGGAAGATCTTCAAGTATGGATGGAAGAGAACGAATGGTTTTTTCGCTAAACAGCCAACGTCCATCCGGTTGTAAACTGATTGAAATGCTACCTGATTTAAATTTTTTATATAGGTAAATATCCTTGCTTACATGTCGGGGTATCCTGTTTAAACTGACAGGCCCTGTGCGTACTAATATGTCGAACAGTATCCATGCTGATTCATGACTTTTTTCTGTTCGGACCAAAGCATTGACGCTAACCAGATTTAAGGTGGAAATAGCCCTCTCTAAACTATTTGTTTCGCCTTCATGTAGTGCCCTCATTGCATTCAGAAATGTTTTCATGGTTTCGCGCGGTGAATCCAGGCCACGGATTTCTATTGATTGTGGTTCCTGATGGCTTGGAGATTCAGTTTGAGCAAACAGACTTGTGCTTATCGATAGAGCCGATAATAGTAAAAAAAACCGCGAATAAATTCCCATAAGTTCTATCGTTTAGACGATGAAATATTTAGTTTAAGGTTATCGATCAATCTGGCTTTTCCAAGCCAGGCCGCTGTGAGTATAACTAGATATATGTCTTTAGGTTGTGCCGGACCCAGGTCAAGAGTCCTCCTGATACTGAAATATTCTGGCTTGAAACCGGCTTTCTGAAGAAGCTCCATTTTTTCAACTTCTAGTTTTCTGAAATCGCGCATACCCTCCGAGATAACATGGATGGTGTCGGATAAAACCTGGAATATCAGTGGAGCCAACTTACGTTGTGTCGGTGTTAAGTAGACGTTTCTTGAACTCATTGCCAAGCCATCTTTTTCTCGAACAGTTTCTATGCCCAGGATTTCAACAGGGATGTTCAAGTCGCGTACCATTTGACGAATAACGACAAGTTGTTGAAAATCTTTTTCTCCAAACACTGCAATATCAGGTTGGACTATGTTAAATAGTTTACAAACTATTGTTGTTACACCCTTGAAGTGTCCAGGTCGGTATTTTCCACAAAGTACATTCGATAGGTCGGATACATCAACGCTGGTATAGTTTGGCTGGCTATAGATTTCCGATACATCCGGAATAAATAAACAATCAACAGACTTGTTATTAACTAATTGGCTGTCTTGACGGAGTGTTCTGGGATAGGCATCAAAATCACCTCCCTGAGAAAACTGAGTTGGATTTACGAATATTGAAACAATGACACGCGAACAGTGATTACAGGCCTCATTGACCAGTTGCAGGTGTCCGTCATGTAAATTTCCCATTGTGGGTACTAATCCGACCGTTTCTCCTGCTTGACGCCACTCGCGTACCAGGTTTCTGAGCTCGCCGATCGATTTAAGGGTTTGCATGGTCGTTAGCAGCGATTAATATTAAATGATGATAGCCAACAGTCGTATGACCGCTAAAACCAATATTTCAGAGTACCCAGTTCGAGAATAGTGCTTGTCAGCATGTAGTTGATTATTGAGTCCATGGTTTCAACCGGGAGGATATGAGAAATCACTCATATGTAATAGTATAGAGCGAACGATCCAGACTGTCAGGGTCGTTTGAATTGGTTTGTTTTGTTTTGTCTGGTTCTGTCTGGCCGCCGTGGGCTACTCTCTAAGGACGTGGGGGTTTAGTTATGTATATGATTGCTATTGGGAAAATCGCCGCTGCGAACGGCCTCTATATATTTTTTTACTGCAGCATTGATGTCACCGTTTTCAGCCAGAAAATTGTGTGAAAATTTTGGCCGTTTTCCCGGGCTTATACCCAGCATGTCATAAAGCACAAGAACTTGCCCATCACAGCCGGATCCGGCGCCTATGCCGATGGTGGGTATAGTTAAACTATGACTGATTTTGGTGGCAAGGTCGCTGGGAATGCATTCCAATACAAGCAAACTAACTCCGGCTTGCTGTAATATTTTGGCATCGTCCAGAATGGTATTTGCGCTGTTCTCGTCCTTACCTTGAAAATGAAAACCACCGATTTGGTGAATTGATTGCGGTGTTAATCCTAAATGCCCGCATACTGGAATTCCCTGTCCGACTAGATGATGAATGGTCTCTGCTCGGTTACGTCCACCCTCCAGTTTTACCATATGGGCACCACCCTTCTGCATAATTCTAGCCGAACTTGTCGCTGCCTGTTGCGGTGTAGCATAACTCATAAAAGGTAGGTCGCAGACAACGCAGGCATTTTTACTTCCACTTATAACGCAACGGCTATGGTATACCATGTCATCGAGAGTGACTGGTAGAGTCGTGTTCTTTCCTTGAATAACCATTCCCAGGGAATCGCCAACCAGGATTACATCGATTCCCTGTTCATCCAATAGCTGACTAAAACTTGCATCGTATGCAGTCAGGCAGGCGATTTTCTGATTCTGCTGCTTCATGTGCAGAAGGTCTTTTATAGAAATGCCAGTGGGATTGTTGGTCATTTTCGGCTTAAGACTTTGAGTGTCAGGTAAATAGAAATTATTTGGATAATTTTAACAGCGAGTACAGATTAATAATTTTAGTAATAGGGGAGAATTTATGCGTTTTAAATCATTCATGACTTGCATCCTGAGTTGTTATGAAGATCATTCTGGATTATACGATAAGTTTCAAGTTTTCCCGTGGACATTGCTTAACTAATGCTGATAATTTCCCTTTACCCGGAATATTCAACTCGGGTGCAATCTCCTGCAGTGGATATAAAACAAAAGCTCGTTCTGAGAGACCGGCGTGTGGAATCGTCAGATCAGCGGTGGCGATTTCCTGTTCACCATACAAAAGAATATCCAGATCCACGATTCTGGATCCCCAACGGATCCCATCTCGTGTGCGACCTTGTTGATCTTCTATGGCCTGAAGCTTTTTCATTAACCTGTGAGGTGACAAATTTGTTGTTATCGCTACAACGGCATTGACATAATCCGGTTGATCTGGCGGTCCCATAGGTGGGCTGGTGTATAGCCCTGACTTTGCGATTATACAAGTATCCACTACTTGCGAAATCAGATCATAGGCGGCATATATTTGCTTAGCGGGGTCGCAAAGATTGCTACCTAAACCCAAATAAACCTTGTTTAGCTTAGTGTTTGTTGTCGACGACACATCAGGTTACCGAGTGATCTTGTTTATTTTGCGCAGGTCGACGACGTTTTCGACGTTTTCGTTTGGAAGTTCCGGTCATTTTTTTTTGCTGGCTCTCTTCCACTTCCTGGAATTGGGTCCACCAATCTGCCAGTTCCTGATCCACTTCACCAGTGATGGTTCGTAATAACAGAAAATCATAGGCGGCACGAAAACGAATGTGCTTCAACAGTCTGAAAGGGCGTTCTCCATTACGGTTTTCAAATTGCGGTTGCATACTCCAGACTTCACGCATAGTTTGACTGATCCGGCGGGGAAAAGCGGTATGTCTGATTTGATTTTGAATAACTTCGCTTGCTGCCTCATTAAAGCCAATATAGTGATTGCATCCGGACTGTATTTTTCTTTCTGCTCTGGAGCGGACCGGTTCCCACAAAAAAACTGCCATTAAGAAATAAGCTGTCACAGGCTTGTTCTGATTAATCCTTTTGTCAGTATTTTCCAGCGCTTTGGCTAAAAAGATTGAAGGAAAACCCTCTTTTTCAATAGCCAAGCTCTCTTCTGTCAATGGAAATAATGCTTCAAACAGATGATATCGACGTAGCAATTCGAATGTTTGCACAGCATACCCGGATAAAAACAACTTCAGTGTTTCATCATAAAGCCGCGCCGCAGGAATATCTTTTAGCAATTCAGAAAACCGAGGAATCAAAGGTTCGCAGTCGGGGTCTATGGTAAAACCCAGTTTGGTGGCGAAACGAACCGCCCTGAGCATGCGTACAGGATCTTCTCTGAACCGTTCTTCAGAATCGCCTATCAATTTCAAACGACCGGCAACCAGATCGTTCATACCATTAACAAAATCCGACACAGAAAAATCATGGATACTGTAGTACAAGGCATTTATACTGAAATCACGTCGCCAAACATCTTCCTCGAGAGAGCCGTATACATTGTCCCTTAGCAATCGGCCATTTGTAATGACTCGGTCGCCTTTGTTGTCGGCACCCCTGAAGGTTGCAACTTCGATAAAATCACGACCGAAATATATATGTGCCAGACGAAAGCGGCGGCCAATTAGTCTGCAGTTGCGAAACACGGATTTTATTTGTTCCGGTCTAGCGTCGGTAACCACATCAAAATCTTTTGGCACACGCCCTAACAACAAATCTCTGACGCAACCGCCAACCAGATACGCCTGGAAACCACAGCTTTTTAGTCTGTACAATACTTTTAAAGCATCGTCGCTTATTTGAGCGCGCGAGATATTATGATCGGAACGATTGTAAACTTTATAGGTCGGAGTCACTTCTCCGGTCTTCAGTTTACTGGCCAAATTTTTAACAAAATTGAAGATAAGCTTTAATTCTCAATGAAATACTAAAACCCTTATAATATCATCTAGGATTTATCAGGCTCAATTCCCTTTTTTTATTCAGTTACTATCCTTGTATAACATGTAGTAGAATTCTTCTATGTTATCAACGGTTCAAATCGTTTTTTCTGACGCAGACAGGCGGAGTATATTTAATCCAGATTGTCTGTAAAACCTTATTTCTACTGACAGCAGGTACTAAAAGGCAATGAATATAAAACAATTATTGAATGAATTATTGCAAACTCCCTTACTCACAAGTGTGTTTATTGTCGATTTTTCGATATTGGTTTTTCATCGTCCTCCGGCATTTTTCTCAATCTTGATGCTTGGTGGACTGGTTGGGTTAGCCATGTATTTTGGACAAAGACTATCTATGTTTTCAGTTACAAATTAACAGAGAACATTGAGATTTAGCCTAGCTTTTAGTGGCAAAATCAACCCGGCCTGATATTAGTTCTCGCCCCGGCCTATTTAGGCGATTGGGTGCGATTTTCTACGACTGCCTATTGCTGACGGGATTGTTGTTCCTGGCAACAGCCCTTGTTTTGCCTGTCAATAATGGAGAAGCATTCTCATCCAGCCAGTTTTATTTTCCAGTGTATTTGCTGATAATTTCCTTCTTATTCTTTGCCTGGTTTTGGACCCATGGAGGACAGACACTGGGAATGCGCACATGGAAAATTAAAATTTCAACCACGAATAATCAACCGATTAGCTGGAATCAGGCTGCTGTCCGGTTTTTTGCCGCGGTTTTGTCCTGGGGGATCTTTGGTGTTGGGTTTCTTTGGGTTCTATTCAATAAAGATAATAACAGTTGGCACGATATTCTTTCAAAGAGCCATGTCTGTTGGGCTAATCAAGATAGTGGCAATGAGTTAACGAGGTAACACGCTGTATTCTCTAAAGTTAGAGCGTAGAAGCCGTTGGTTATTTATTGAGTCTGACATAGGGGCGTATTTTTGTATCCTCATAAACTAAATGCTTTCGCCCTGACCACTAAATATACTGAGTTATACTTGACACAAATGAAAGATGGGCACTTTTTCAATAGACTCTATGGATAAGAACCGCAGCTACGAGCAGGAACACTGAACCGGGTATGATGGCTGCTATCATGGGGTCAAAATTGTAAACCAGACCTACATGTCCCACCAGTCTATCCATAATAATAAAACTCAAACCAATGATAACTCCCGCCAGAACACGCTGTCCCATGGTTATTGTTCTGCTTACGTTTAGTACGAATGGTACAGCGATTAATAACATAATTAGTGTAACCACAGGGTTAAAAATTCGTCGCCAGAAAGCCAGCTCAAATTGGTGAGTTTGCTGGCCATTTTCGCGCGAAAATTGTATGTATTTTGCGAGTCCGTAGATGGATAAATTGTTCGGTCTAACTACAACTACACTCAATAGTTCGGGGTTGATGACGGATTCCCAGCTTGTTTCAATAAATTTTTTTACAACCACACTGTTGGTCTCAAATTTGGTTTCCTGCACATCGTGTAGGGTCCATCTTCCATCAGAATAGTGTGCTTTATCCGCATGTAAAACTGTGTTTAATTCGTGGTCTTTATTTAGAGCATAGATATTTACGTTGCCAAGATTATGTCGGTCTTCTATTTGCCTTATATTGATGAATGACTCGCCATCGCGAGTCCAAAATCCGTAGATTGACCAGGATGCAATCTGATTATTTTTTTTGGTCGATTTGTATTCTTTCGCTGTCCTATCGGCAATGGGAGCAATAAATTCACCGATTAGCATTGCAACACCGACCAACAACAAGCCAATACGCAACATACTCCAAATAATATCAAAGACTGATACGCCCGCTGCGCGCATTGCGACAAATTCTCGATTATTCGCCATAGCTCCCAACGAGAACATTGTTCCCACTAATGTTGCTGCTGGAAATAAATCATAAAATACGGACGGGGTTGTTAAGCAGACGTATTTAATGATTTGCCAAAAGCCGTATTGGCCTTCTCCAATAGAACGCATTTCATCCGCTAAGGTGAAAAATTCAACTAAAGTAACCAAAATGATTGTTGCAGCAAGTGCCCCTTTTGCTACTTCTTTAGCCATGTATTTATTGAGGATTCTCAAATTATTGCCTGTATGGAATAGTGGTGGGTAGTACTAAAACCTAGCTTCAGTATGTAGAATGTTAAAAGCCATAATTTAGACGGGTTTGTTTAATAGCATTAGTGAGGTTTTTTCGGTAAATATACGGCAACACCAATATAACCCTAGTTGGCGAATAATGATAAATAGAGCCAGGATCAGCATGAGCCCATAAACCCACCAAAACCCGATTGAGGTGTCGACTTTTCCGTCGATAATCCAGCTTTGAGCAATGCTCAATGTGTTTTTGTAAATTAAAAAAATTAAAAAAGCCAAAGCGATGTTTCCGTAAATTCCACCGCGAGGTGAAGCGCGGGCGATTGGAATGGCCAGAATTGTTAATATGAGCATGCCAAGGGGAATTGATAAACGTTGTTGAAATTCAACAATATCTTTGGGATCTGACGATTCGAATAATTCAAGGCTTGGTTTTGCTTCCCGGTGTAATCCGGTAATAATATTGGTTGTTTCACCGACACGTACTGCGTATTCAGAAAACTGGGTAATCTCGAAATCTGCCTGTCCGGGTATGCCTTGATATCGCTTGCCATTCTGCAGAACTAAAAATCGTGCGCCGTCGACAATTTCTACAAATCCTGTTTTTGACAAAACCACATTGAGTTTATTTCCTTTTCGATCTTGGACAAAAATATTATGCATGTTATCGTCATCGTCAATGCTTTCCACGTAAAATACAATGTCTCCTCGACTGTACTCGTTAAATCGACCGGCTACCAATAATCTTATATCTGCAGTTTCTCTTTCTTTCAGCAAGGTTAATGTTGTTTGTTCAACAAGCCATGGTTTTAACTGGAAAGATAAAGCTGAAGCAACTAGAGTTAGTGGTATAACAAACAGAAAAACGTATCCATAGATCTTCATCATTCCCACCCCGCCACTTCCTAAAGCTGCCATTTCGTTATCCCGATACATTCTACCCAGCATGATCAAAATTGATGCAAACAAAACAGAGGGGAACAGTTTGATTGCGATTGTCATTAATTTGAAACTTAAGAGAACAAAAATCGTTTCGTTTGAGATCTGACCTTCGAATGCTTTGCTCAATATGCTTGCAAATTGCTTGCTAATTAAAATTAATAGCAGCACACTCATTACTGCAATAAAAATTTTTAATAAATCAACGGTAATCATCCGTGCCAGCACACTGACTAATTTACCCGGTACGTTGAAATCAGTTTCGTCTCGTTGAATGCTCATATCTGATTTTAAAGCTAGTATTGTGAGAAAATACAATCGTTCTATAATTGAAAAGACATTAGGCTTTTCGTCACAATGGGTGTTAGGGCGTTTCCGACTGGGTCATCTTCTAACCTTGTCGTAGAATAGCAGGATGACACGCTTCGTGTATGCAGACTAATGTCTCATAATAAACGAATAAAACCTACAAAATTAATACCATCACAAGGATTAAGCATGAAATTCAAAACCTTTACTGGCGCGTTGGAGAAAAAATCTTGCGATTGTCTTATTCTTGGGGTGTACGAAAATATGTCTCTCAGCCACTCTGCAGAAGATTTAGATGCCACGTGCGATGGACTCATTACCAGCGTTCTAAAACGTGAGAAGAATTCTGGCCGCCCGGGGAAGACATTACTGTTGAATTATTTTCCAGTTTGCAAGGCACAACGAGTTCTTCTTGTTGGGCTGGGCATAAAACAAAAAACTACTGAAAGAGACTTTAGGAAGGCAATTCGTTCTACCTATAAAGTGTTGCATGAGAATTCTATTGTGACTTCGGTTATTGCTTTGCTCGAAGTACCGGTAATCAGTAAATCAACAGACTGGAAAGCTCGACAAATAGCTGAAATATTTGAATTATGTTCCTATAGATTTACCGCACTTAAATCCGATAAAAAAGATGATAAAGCGATTAATCAAAGCTTGTTATATTCCTCGTCCAGAAAAGATTCTGCTGCGATAAACGCGGGTATTCAGCAGGGGTTCGCAATCGCAGAAGGCGCAAATCTGGCAAAAGAACTCTCAAATTTACCCGGAAATGTTTGTACCCCGACTTACCTTGCTGAACAAGCAGTGGCTCTTGGAAAAGCCAAAAAATCTATATCTGTAAAAGTTCTGGAAGAAAAAGAAATGGAGAAGCTCGGTATGGGGGCTCTTCTTTCGGTGTCAAAGGGTAGCAGGGAACCGGCCAAACTTATTGTTATGGAATATAAAAAAGGACCCAAAGATTCTAAACCAGCAATATTGGTTGGTAAAGGATTAACATTTGATGCTGGAGGTATATCCATAAAACCGGCAGCCGCTATGGATGAAATGAAATATGACATGTGCGGTGGAGCCAGTGTTATAGGTACACTATCGGCAATAGCAACAATGGAATTGCCTATTAATCTTATTGGAATAGTCGCATCGTCAGAAAATTTACCGGATGGAAATGCAAATAAACCGGGCGATATTGTTACCAGTATGTCAGGAAAGACCATAGAAATTTTAAATACCGACGCTGAGGGTCGTCTCATTTTATGCGACTCACTGACCTATGCTGAACGTTATAACCCGGACGTGGTCATTGATCTGGCGACCCTGACAGGTGCATGTATAATTGCTTTAGGGCGCCATCCCAGTGGTTTACTGGGCAACGATGATACATTGTGTAATGCGCTTATAGATGCGGGAAATGATGCGATGGATCGAGTCTGGAGGTTGCCTTTGTGGGATGAATATCAAGATCAGTTGCGATCTAATTTTGCTGATATAGCGAATATAGGTGGCCGCGATGCGGGGACGATTACCGCCGGCTGTTTTCTATCACGATTTACTGGGAAATTTAGATGGGCTCATATTGATATTGCAGGTACTGCCTGGGTCTCGGGCAAAGACAAAGGTGCCACAGGGAGACCGGTACCACTGTTGTCTCAGTATTTTATTAATCAGCTTGAGGCAGGCAATTAGGTAGTCAATGTGTATCCAGTACATTTCCGACATTATTTCTCGGTTATTTCAAACTGACAAGCATTGATTTTCATCATTGCAGTCACTTGGCGTAGCCACTAGATTTGTGAATAAGTACGGGGTATTTAACAGTTATTTCTTGTTACGGCCTGTTCTCGGATACCTTGCTGCGATCTAAGTTTATGTTCGGTATCACGGAAGCAGGTCATTCGTTGTCTTGGATTATCAGTTATCCTTCCCGATTCGCGTCAAACAGACATTTTGATCGAGCTAATGAGATAAAGAAATATGCCTCGTGTTGATTTTTATATTCTTGACTCGAGCCATTCTGTGGGTCGGCTACAGTTCGCTTGCCGTTTAACCGAAAAAGCGTATCGGTTGCGTCATAAGGTATTTATACTTGTAGAATCTGCGGAACAACAAGCTCACTTAGATAAACTTCTGTGGACATTCCGTGCTGAAAGCTTTATTCCACATGGTGTAAAAAGAGCAGAAAACAGAGAAGTCTTGCAGCCTGTTGTCATTGGGCTTGATCTCGATACAAATATAAAGTTTGACGTTTTTATTAATCTGGACTGTACTCGCGACATTGTTCCTGAAATCTTCGACCGTATTATTGAGATTATTGACGAGGATGAAATGATCCGCGAAAGCGGCCGACATCGTTACCGTCAATATCAAACGAGAGGTGATACACTGTCGACTCACAAAATTCAGGTCTGATACGATAGATCGCTTATGCAAACCGAGTTGCGAAGCGAGGACAATAACGAGTATGCCCATATAGTATAAAGGGCCTTTCCTGCTCCGAAATAGTATTAGCTAATACATGTGGTTAGGGTTTCAGTGAGTGTTCGCGGGTGTTTCCTGGAAGTAAATTCACTGAAAGCATGCGTGGATTCATTTGTCCATAACTATACGGATCTTTCAATTAATAACAGATACCTATGGAAAAAACTTACGACCCTCATACGATAGAACAGCGCTGGTATAACGTTTGGGAAGAAAATGGTTATTTTAGTCCAGGTGCTACCGGTACACCCTACTGCATTATGATCCCGCCGCCCAATGTGACGGGTAGTCTTCACATGGGACATGCATTTCAGGATACGATTATGGATGCGTTGACCCGGTTTCACCGAATGCGCGGTAATAAAACTCTGTGGCAGGCAGGCAGTGATCATGCCGGAATCGCAACACAAATGGTTGTCGAGCGACAATTGGCCTCAGAAGGTAAAACGCGACATGACCTCGGCCGGGAAGCCTTTGTGGACAAGGTTTGGCAATGGAAAGAGCATTCAGGAAACACCATTACTCGCCAGTTGCGAAGAATGGGTTCGTCTCTTGATTGGTCGCGCGAACGCTTCACTATGGACGAAGGCTTGTCCAAAGCGGTATGTGAAGTCTTTGTGAAGCTCTATCGCGAGGGTTTGATATACAGGGGTAAACGACTGGTTAATTGGGATCCGGTATTGCACACAGCTGTTTCTGATCTGGAAGTCATATCCGACGAGGAAAAAGGCTACCTTTGGCATATGCGTTACCCTCTCAGTGACGGTAGTGGTTTTTTGGTCGTTGCCACTACTCGGCCCGAAACTCTGTTGGGCGATACAGCAGTAGCAGTGCATCCTGATGACTCGCGTTATCAAAAGCTTATTGGAAAGACCATTGATTTACCTTTAACTGACCGACAAGTCTCAATTATCGCCGATGATTACGTTGATCGGGAATTTGGTTCAGGGTGTGTCAAAATCACTCCAGCCCACGATTTTAATGATTACGCAATGGGTAAGCGCCATGATCTGTCGATGATCAATATTTTTAGTATCGATGCAAAGTTGAATGAAAATACGCCAACACGGTTTCAAGGGCTAGATCGGTTTGTAGCACGAAAAAGAATACTGGCAGAATTGGAGGCTGCAAATCTGTTGGAGAAAACTCAGGATCATGTTTTGATGATTCCCCGGGGGGATCGGTCTGGGGCAATTATCGAACCACTTTTAACTGACCAATGGTTCGTTAAAGCGGCACCTCTTGCAGAACCCGCGATTAAGGCTGTGGAAGAGGGAAAAATTCGTTTTGTTCCTTCAAATTGGGATAAAACATACTATGAATGGATGAGAAATATTGAAGATTGGTGTATTAGTCGTCAGATCTGGTGGGGACATCGGATACCCGCCTGGTACGACCAAGACGGTAATATCTATGTTGCGCATAGCGAAGATGAAGTTCGTAGTCAGTATCAATTGTCGGCGGCTGTTCAACTCAGGCAGGATGAAGATGTATTGGACACTTGGTTTTCATCAGCACTCTGGCCATTTTCAACGCTTGGCTGGCCAGAGAAAACAGAGGAGTTAAATGATTTTTATCCGACCAGCGTACTGGTTACGGGATTCGATATTATCTTTTTTTGGGTTGCACGTATGATTATGATGGGTATTAAATTCATGGATGATATCCCCTTTAAAGAAGTGTATATCCATGGGTTGGTTCGCGATGCCAATGGCCATAAAATGTCCAAAACCAAAGGTAATGTTCTCGATCCAATAGATCTGATCGATGGAATTGAGTTGGAAGCTTTGGTGAAAAAGCGCACCGCTGGTTTGATGCAGCCACAAATGGCGGAGTCTATTGAAAAGCTAACACGTAAACAGTTTCCTGATGGAATTTCATCGTATGGTACCGACGCACTACGGTTTACATTTGCTTCATTGGCATCTACCGGCCGCGATATTCGATTTGATCTGGGTCGAATCGATGGCTACAGAAACTTTTGCAATAAACTCTGGAACGCAGCCCGGTTTGTTTTACTGAATACTGAAGGGTTGGATACTGGAATAACGAATAGCGATTGTAGTTTTAGTACTGCGGATCGATGGATTGTTTCAAGATTACAGCAGGTAGAAAAAGCTACGATTGAGTCGATAAATCAGTATCGATTGGATTTAGCTGCTCAACAGCTCTATGATTTTCTGTGGAACGAATATTGTGATTGGTATCTTGAAATTGCAAAAATTACGCTCCAGGATTGTGATGAATATTCCGCTCGCGGTACACGTCAAACATTGGTACGCGTTTTAGAATCGGTTCTTAGGCTGCTGCATCCGTTTATGCCTTTTATAACAGAAGAAATCTGGCAAAGGGTTGCGCCACTGGCAGGCGTTTGCGGGGAGACAGTATCGCGGCAAGCTTTTCCCGAACCTGATCTTGAGTTAGTCGATGAGCAGGCAATTGCAGAAATCGAGTGGTTGATGGCGTTTATCCTCGGAGTTCGTCGAATTCGGGGTGAGATGGATATCAAACCTGGAAAATTATTGCCGGTGCAGTTGCAAAATGGATCTAAGCAGGACAAGTTACGCCTTCAGCAAACCAGTAAGATACTGAAAAAGTTGGGACGTATTGAAGAAATCTCCTGGCTGTCCAATGATCAGATTCCACCAGAATCCGCAATCTCTCTAGTGGGAGAACTAAAAATATTAATCCCGATAGCAGGCTTGATTGATAAAGACGCCGAATTGAAACGGATTGAAAAAGAAATTCAAAAACTGGAAAAAGACTTACCGAGAGTTCAAAATAAGCTGAGTAATCAGGGTTTTCTGGATAAAGCACCTGATTCCGTCATCAATCGAGAAAAGTCGAAGTTGGAGTCTATGCAGTCTGCGCTCGAAAATCTTCAGCTACAGGCAGTTAAAATTCGAGGGATATAACACTCACAATAGTGGTTCTCGTCGGGTTGTAGCCGCCTAATAGGCGATCTGAAATTAGAGAGCCACCCAGTACGATAACAATTAGTTTTTTTTGCTTTATGGTGATTATTTACTAGTGTTGGACAAACCTAACGTTTAATCTACTATTAGTACTTGACCCCCAATAAAATCTAAAGTCAATAGAGTTATTTAATAAAAGATGGTTACGGCAGCAAATAAGATTCATCTTCAGGGCCTTGCAAAAAGTCTCGTCCAGGTTGGTTTGTTGGACGAAGCCAACGCGCAGACCTATATTGATGAAGCCAAGAAGAAACGCCAACATTTAACCACTTACCTTGTAACCAACAATATACTCGATAGTTTGGTGATCGCAGCCCACGCCTCTAAAGAATTTGGTGTGCCGTTGTTTGATATTGAAGTGCTGGATTCCAGCACCTCGACGGTTAATTTAGTCAGTGACAAATTGATTCTGCAACATCACGCCTTACCGCTTTTTAAACGAAGTAATCGGTTGTTTATCGCATTGGCAGATCCAACCAATGTTCAGGCACTTGATGAAATCAAATTTCATACTCGTACGAATACTGAAACAATTCTTGTAGAAGAAACCAAGTTGTCGAAAGCGATTGATGTTGCGCTGGAAGCAGCGGATACATCAATGACGGATCTTTTGGATGAGGATCTTGATAATCTTGAAATTACAGGGGGTGACGAGGTCGCACAGAGTGACGATGTAGAGGCTGATATCGATGACGCTCCTGTAGTGCGATTTGTGAATAAGATTTTACTGGATTCTATCAAAAAAGGTACCTCTGATATTCATTTGGAGCCCTACGAAAAATTCTTTAGAATTCGATTTCGAAACGATGGAATGTTGCACGAAATTGCCAATCCGCCGGCTAATCTGGCTACTCGGATTATTTCCCGTATTAAGGTAATGTCCAGAATGGATATCGCGGAGCGCCGCATTCCTCAGGATGGTCGAATTAAAATGGCATTGTCGAAAAATCGGGCAATCGATTTTCGTGTAAATACCTGTCCGACGCTGTTTGGGGAAAAAATTGTTCTGCGTATTCTTGATCCAACCAGCGCCCAACTCGGTATCGAAAAGCTTGGATTCGAAGAAAAGCAACAAGAAGCATTTCTTAAAGCCATTAATAAACCCTATGGTATGGTTCTGGTTACCGGGCCGACCGGTAGTGGAAAAACAGTCTCGCTGTATACAGGTTTGAATATCTTGAATACCGGTGACTCCAACATATCTACTGCGGAAGATCCTGTCGAAATTACTGTTCCTGGAATCAATCAGGTGAACATGAACCCGAAAGCCGGGATGACTTTTCCAGTGGCACTGCGCGCATTTTTGCGGCAGGATCCAGACATTATCATGGTTGGCGAAATACGAGACCTGGAAACAGCGGAAATCTCTGTAAAAGCAGCCCAAACCGGGCATTTGGTTTTGTCTACTCTGCATACTAATGATGCGCCACAAACATTGAACCGGTTGGTTCAAATGGGAGTTCCTGCATACAACATTGCCTCTTCAGTGCTATTAATAATGGCCCAGCGCTTAGCCCGACGTCTGTGTGAGCACTGTAAAAAGGAATCCCATCTACCCAAAGATGTGCTGCTGGAAGCCGGTTTTAAGTCAAATGAATTGAATGGGTTGCATATTTTCGAACCCGTTGGATGTGAGCAGTGCGTAAAAGGCTATAAGGGTCGCGTTGGCATCTATCAAGTGATGCCCATCACAGAAAAGATCAATCAACTTATCCTTGAAGGTGGAAACGTACTACAATTGAGTGAGCAGGCAAAGGCAGATGGAGTAAATGATCTGCGCGAATCGGGGCTGAATAAAGTTCGTATCGGTATAACCAGCCTGGAAGAAATAGACAGAGTCACAAGAGAGTAATTCTATGGCACAAGAAGCAACAATGTTTGTCTGGGAAGGAACGGATCGTAATGGTGCCCGCAATAAAGGAGAATTATCTTCCCGCAGTGAATCAACAGTACGCGCAGAACTTCGTCGTCAGGGTATCAAACCCATAAAGGTCAAGAAGAAACCCAAATCGCTTTTTAGTCCCGCCAAGAAAAAAATACTGACTAAAGACATTGCAGTTTTTAGTCGACAATTAGCCACGATGATGTCTGCGGGTGTGCCGTTGGTCCAAGCTTTCGAAATTGTTGGCCGTGGACACGAAAATCTAAGTATGCAAGACTTGATTCTTGGAATTAAAGCGGATGTCGAAGGAGGCAGCACCCTGGCGGAAGCATTAGCCAAGCATCCTCTCTATTTTGATGAACTATTTTGCAGTCTGGTGCATGCTGGTGAACAAGCGGGTGTTTTGGAAACCTTGCTTCACAAGATTGCCGAATATAAAGAAAAAACAGAATCATTAAAAGCTAAGATCAAAAAAGCGCTCACCTACCCAATTGCGGTCATGGTTGTCGCCTGTGTGGTTACTGCGATTCTACTTATCTTTGTTGTCCCGACATTCGAAGAACTATTTGAGGGTTTTGGTGCTGATCTTCCAGCTTTCACAAAAATGGTCATCGATCTTTCAAGATTTATGCAGGATACCTGGTATGGCATACTTGGAGTTCTGGTTGCCGTGTTCTTCGGATTTCGTGAAGCGATGCGAAGGTCAAAGGGGTTTAATCATTTTTTACACAAGGCCATGCTTAAGATTCCAGCAATTGGAGCAATTATTCACAAAGCAGCAATTTCCAGATTTGCCCGAACTTTGTCGACAATGTCCGCAGCAGGTGTTCCACTCGTTGAAGCTTTAAGTTCAGTCTCTGGAGCAACCGGAAATATTGTGTACGGTGAGGCTGTCCTGAAGATGAGGGAAGATGTAGCAACGGGCCAGCAACTGCAGCAATCGATGCGCCAGGCAAGTTTATTTCCCAACATGGTCGTGCAGATGGTGGCTATCGGTGAAGAATCCGGTTCCATGGATAGCATGCTCGAAAAGGTGGCCGACTTTTACGAAGAAGAGGTCGATAATGCTGTTGATAATATGAGTAGTTTATTGGAGCCTATGATAATGGGTTTTCTTGGCGTTGTCGTCGGTGGATTAGTTGTTGCCATGTATTTGCCCATTTTCAAATTGGGTGCGGTTGTTTAGAGAAATATCTGATAGTTCCTCGCTGCTCGCAAAGTTTACAATCAACAAAGTATGAAATTCAGCCTGGTTGGGTCGGATTTTCAATCCTTTGTTTCCCCGAATTGGCGATTCTCGCCAAACTCTCGGTCCTTTATGGGCAAAAAAACTTCGTAATGGCTTCAGTGTGACCGTAGTAGAGATAATACAGGATGATAGTTGCTTTCTAGTATTGACGGTGGCGTTAGTTGGCTTAATGATGGGTAGTTTTTTAAATGTAGTGGTGTATCGGCTGCCAATCATGATGGAAAAATCCTGGCGAATAGAGTGTCTGGATTATCTGCAAATGACTAAGGCCTCAGATTTGTCCACTGAGCCGTTTAACCTGTCGTATCCTGGATCTCATTGTCCCCATTGCGGAACCAGAATCCATCCGTTAAAGAATATTCCAATTCTCAGTTATACCGTGCTTCGCGGTCGATGTTCTGATTGTAATAAAACAATTTCTGTTCGATACCCTCTGGTAGAGTTTTTCACGGCGATTACGTCTGCTGCAGTTGCCTGGAAATTTGGTTTTTCTGTTGAGACTGTTATGGCTTTGATTCTAAGTTGGAGCTTAATCAGTCTGAGCCTGATTGATTTTGATCATCAATTATTACCAGATACTATAACACTGCCGTTACTTTGGCTGGGCCTTTTCGCGAGCCTGTTTGACATTTTTATTGATAGCCGATCAAGTATTATTGGTGGAATCGCCGGATATCTGAGTCTATGGTCTGTATACAAACTGTTTAAGTTAATTACCGGTAAAGAGGGTATGGGATATGGGGACTTTAAACTTTTGGCGATGCTTGGAACCTGGATGGGTTGGCAGAAACTGCCATTGATAATATTGATGTCTTCATTCGTTGGTGCATTTATAGGGGTTTTTCTTATCTTGATCGGTCGCCAGGAACGTTCTAAACCCATTCCTTTTGGTCCCTACCTGGCTGTGGCTGGCTGGGTTATGTTGTTGTTTGGTGATAGTATCCTTGGTGCTTATTTGTCAATGGCGTTTTAGATTTCGATTGATATAAAATGCCGATAAATCTGATTGTGGAATGAATACCCGAGTAATAATAATTTGAAATATGAAGAAGTTAAAAACTGAACCTGCGAACTGGCGATTTGATGATGAAGTTCCCGATATATTTGTTGAACACATTCGGAATTCTGTTCCCTGGTATGACGAAGGTCATGAGCTTGTTTGTAATCTAAGTGATTTTTTCTGCCTTTCAGACAGTTGTTGTTATGAGATTGGTGTGTCAACCGGAGAATTAATAAACAAGCTGGCAAAGCATCATAATTTAAAACCGAATATCCAGTGGATAGGGATAGACAAAGAGCCTGCCATGATCAACAAGGCAAAGGCCCATTGTCTCGAATTTAAAAATATCTCTCTGCATTGTGAAGATATAAATTTATACGATTTAAAAAAATCAGATCTGATCGTTGCATACTATTGTATACAATTTGTACCCGCACGTTTCAGGCAGGATATATTCAATAAAATATATGATGCATTGAATTGGGGAGGGGCATTTATCCTGTTTGAAAAAGTACGTGCACCTGACGCCAGATTCCAGGATATACAAGTTGCCCTTTATAATGACTTTAAGTTGCGAAAGGGTTTCAATGCCGAACAAATTCTCGACAAGTCGATAAGTTTAAAAGGTGTATTGGATCCCTTTTCAACAGAGGGGAATTTGGGATTAATGAGGCGAGCAGGTTTTGAAGATATTATGTCTGTTATGAAACAGATCTGTTTCGAGGGATACCTTGCTATTAAATAAAAAAATACCGGGGAGAAATTATCTGTCCCGGTATCTAAGAGGAGGAAGTATAGCTGAAATTAATGCATCACTTGTGTTTGTAACAATCAAGCACATTTACTTTTAGCAGTCGGACAGCGGTGTTTTCCTGATACCAGAGTCCAGTAATCGGATCCTGCCATTGCTGTACAGGTTTGGAGAGTACGATTGTTTTTCTACGTTTCCAACCGTAGCCCCATAATGTCAGGCAGCGCAGTTGTTGGTGGAAATAATTAAAAAACTTGTCAATCATGGCAAAACCTCCGTCTATTTGGAGAAGCCCCAATTTGGTGGCAAAAAAATCGACTATTTTCTCTATAATTAATATTAAGCACAACTTGTGCCATATTTATATGATTCGAGAGTAAATGTGGTTTTTTGTTAAGTGGGCAACAGATTTAGCGCAGATCAGCGTCGTAAAATTAGTGGGGTTTAGTTTTAAAAGAAAGGGTTCAGACAGCCCGTAAATGCTGCGATTTGCAAAAATAATATGCAAATATAGGGAAAAATCTTAGGTTTAAATAAATTTTCAGAATTTTCCTTCTGAATCGTATTAGCCCCAATTTTGGGCAGTGGTAAATTAACGGTGTTATTTTTAGGTTAAGCTAGAAAATTCGTCATTAAGTGACCTGGAGCGTCACTTTTATCCAGCATAGATGCAGAAATGGAAAGCTTATCTCATAATATTTATTTAAAATCCTATCCAGATAGCCTGTAAGCTGTATAAACAGCTGCACATATAAGAATTGAATATGGGATACCACTTATTATGTGAAAGTTCGTTTGTACTGGTTTAGGGATTTTAGGTTCAGGATAACGGAATCCCGGTTTTCTCGATTAATGGGAAATGTGTATATCCTTATCGGCCATCAAAAGGCTAGTGAATTTTCGCTGTCAATTCTTGTGGGTTAGGGCAACGGTAACGGGGTGAGGCCGTATTATAAGTGTTTTATATAGATTAATATGATTGACCCCTTATTTCGTCTTTGCAGAGTTCGCAGCAACCGTTCGGGATAGCGCTCTGGATACTTCTCATCCAGATAATCCCACAAAGTAATGCCCGTCAATGACGGCTCTCTTTCCAATAAGGGGACCAACTCCGATTCCCACACGTCTTGTAAGGGATCTTTACGGGTCCTCCAATGGCGTTCTTTCTGTTCGCTCTTTTGCCCTTTCTCGATGCGGCGACCGGAGCGGACACTAATGCCGGCTTTTACTGCCGATGTTTCTTGCGTACAACCTACCTGACGATTCTTCATATAGAGTTCTTCCTGTATTTGAGTAATGTGTTTACCAGACAAGTGCTTTCCTCCATAAAGAAAAAATACTTATCTACCTTTTACACTCAACCGGTCAAGTTAATTGTCGTCTAACAGTTTACTCTTCAGGGCGATTGCCCTCGGGTTTGTCTCACAAGAGCTTCGAACCCAGAGATTACTCCCTACGCACGTCCTGCTTGAATACCGGTGGTAGAACACCGGTGGTAGAACACCGGGTTGTGTCGTAGATTACAGAAGATCCTTACTTCTCTATGCACAACAGCTACTTACACGACTTCATGTCGCAAATAACCTTATTCGTTAGGTGCTTTTCGCACGATCAACTCGCTCAATTAGTTCCTGAACTAAGGGATTCTTGGCAAATGGATTGAATCGCACTGGTAGATTAAATGCCAACTCCTTTCCGATTGAGCCCTCCGTCCTCACATGTACCACAACACGTTCTGGCGAACTCATGTGAGCATAGTCAATATTAATGATATCTCGCAGACTAACACGTTGCTCTTTACCGCCTTTGCGAAATATCAGCTCATTGCCTTTGTCAAATACATCATCTGCCAAATCCCATACCATTTTCTTGAATAGAAAGTAACCGAACACTGCCATGATGATCAGAGGAGCTACGATAAATATAGGTGAGCTTTCTGCTGCACCTGATGATAGGGACATAATCAGAAAGAAGCCAAGGAACCCAAACCATACTGTTGGGAACAGTTTCTTAAAATAGAATGTAGATCCGGATATTTTGTTCATGCCCTATTTGCACCTAACGTCCAAGCCAAGCGGCGGCGAAACCGTCCGACTTGGGCGCCTTGTTCGGCTCTATTTTGCTGACCATTTCATCTTGATTTTTCGATGATGAGCAGCGCAGTCTCGAAGATATAAATTGATCAGGGTTTGATAAGGAATTCCTGACTCTTCTGACATATCCTTAAAATAGGCCACGGTATCTCTATCTAACCGCATCGTAATCGGTTGCTTTAGATACTTAATGAAAGGGTTTTTTTTGCCTTTCATTTTTGAAAAATTGTAATGTTCTCTCATTTTCGTCGCTCCCAATATGCTCGCTCCTCGTCTTTGTCTGCTTTTCTGGCTGAGATAATGCGAACAACAGTTTCGCTTTCTCTAAAACAGTGGCAAACAACGAGAACCTGTGGTTTCAAGCTGAGACCGAGCAAGACAAAACGATCTTCCTGGTCTGAGTGGTCAGGATCGTAGAATTGAATAGCGCCTTCATCGTAAAAGGCAGTTCGGGCTTCTTCAAAAGAAACCCCATGCTTTTTTACATTCGCCCTTTCCTTTCTTTTATCCCACTCGAACTCAAGCTCTTTCATATGTACATTGTACTTATGATTATGGGAGTTGCAAGGTGGATCTATGGAGCCGAACATCTAAGCATTTATACGTCTCGCACTCGCAAATCTCAAGGTTTTCACAGAACATTACCGCGTGACGTATAAATGTCTGTTGGACTAAATCGACCCTGTGGATGATGGGGCGACTTTATATAAG
>CAZGQY010000046.1:0-23558 GCA_964528035.1 uncultured Methylococcaceae bacterium
ATTTGAGGACAAGATTCTATCTTAAACACTGGTCCAGTTTTTGGGGAGTATTATACTTATCGGATCTCAGAGCAAGGCAGATGAAGGAAGAAAAGGAAAAAAAGGGGTCAAGAATATTTAACAATATACTAATGTCTTTCGAAGACTTTGTATGGCTTTTAATCAACCAAACTTCGTGCAATGTTCATTCTGGTTTTTTACATTGAGGATGATACGCTTCTGGCATTACCAAGACCCAAGGCCACAACTCACTTTTTTAGATTTTTGCTGCCCTATATTTTTGAAACCTAGAGAACTAAGATTTCTGCTGAATTTGGGTTAGGTCTTGCGTCTGGGTCATATAACATGTAGTAAATAGAACATGACCCCTTATCTTTTTTTGAACAGAGATTCGATATCCGACCATTGGATACTTCCGCTAGTAGGTCGTTTGTAGATTTGCCTTGTTAGCTGTTATTCATCTTCCCAACTTGGATATTGCTCAGGGCTCTCACCTTCCGACTCAATTACCCTTGGATAAGTGATACCTTTTTTAACATGCTTCTTCTTTCTTCCTTTTTTGATTTCAAATATCCATGAGTCGCCAAAATCAAAGTGATAAAATAGTTTCGACCCTGTGATGGGATAGACCTCATTTAACATTGTGTCTAAGCTTTCACGTTCTTCGAAGCCATATTCATCTACGTCTCCAAAAACTCTTTCCCTTTTACGCCAATTCTTGCCGACAAAAAACTCGAAAAGATGATCGTTGTCAAAACTTATTGTCTTTTGAATGAATAGATGAAGATCAAATAGATCCGACTCTTCTGGAGCTTCTATTACTCTCTTCCATTCGGAATCAGCGTACATACCTGACTCTAGCTTTATTGTTAATGTGTATAATTCTTTCACTTTATACTCGTTTACTATACCGCTAACATCCAAATAACCAGCTTGTATGGTTGAATTTTGGTTATAAAAACTCTAATTATAATTAAATATTGTGTACCGCCGAATTACCCGAATTATCCCAAGACTACTCTGGAAGAATACAAGTTATGACTGATTTATCCGCTGCATATTTTTCACATCGTTTAATACATAAGTCTTTCGGGTTTGGTCCTAAGTATATTGTTCCATCATCGCCCTTTGGCGAAGCAGCTCCAGGTCGATTTGCGAAAATTCCTCTTGCTCTTCCGTATGGTTCATTAGGTCTGGCCGGATTTGGATGCGGAAGGACTTTAGAACAGTCCGTATTATAATGTAGTGGGCCGGACACACTTTTTACGCATTGATGATCACGTGGGCCGTCACCTGGACCAACACACATTATCCATTGGTCAGATTCTTTTGCCTGGACACTAGTTATCACCAATAGTGGAAGTAAAATAGTATAAATTTTCATATTTTGTACCTTTATCTAAAATGAAATCGCATAATGCCAAATAAAAAAACCTACGTTTACAATGCGTTGTTTTTGCTGGGCATGATTTGAGTTTACCCTTTTTACGGCCAACTGGAAGCATTGTTGGACGAAGCTGCTGCGCGGCAGAAAAAACAAATCTTCCGATCAAAAACTAAAATGTAACCTCAACCCCTCAGTCACACGGGCGATTCAACCACGAAACTGAGGTTACACCGTCATGACAACACCCTTCAAAAGAACTTTCAAGCACGATCATGAAATGCTTCTGCAACATCTTAGACTTAAAGGACTTCAACCGAAGACAATAGACGCCTATTCGCGCGGCATGCGTCGTATTGGTCTTTATTTTGACCTTCAGGTCTATGATCTCTCAGAACAGCAGTTGATTGACTATTTCTCCACTCTTCTCACGACGCCTGGATTTTCATCCCCATGTTCATGTCGTCATACCTGCCGCAGCCATCGATGCAGTAAAAAAACTCTGGCGAACCAAAAAAAGCCCAAGCAAAGACAACAACGCTTATCTTTTTAACCATAAGGCGCTAGCCAGGGTTTTTCGTGCGAAGATGCTAGAAGCCCCACCTGGCTCTAGTAGGATTGACTCTACCTGAAAAACAGCCCACAAAATGGGTTGGCAAGAGGTTTTTGTGGTTGATTCTCCAGCCTGTGCGACCCAAGGGGTTTAGACGCGCACGCAATTTTAGTTTTTTACATCCCAACAGCAAACGATTGATCCAGTTGATTCACTATGTGCTCAAACTGGATCCAGCCCGTGCCTTGGCCTGGGTGCGAAAAGGCCCTGCGCTGACATGTCGGGAGTGCGGGGCTCAGATGAAAATTATAAAAACTCAGATCCTCCCGCTTTTCCCTTGGACACTGACTATACCCACATGATGATGGACGAGAGATTTTTGATGTTCTAAACGAAACCTCAGCTCAGGTGGAATGAATTTCAGTCAATAGCGCTGAGGCCTCTGTTTGTCTTGAAAACTCGGAAATTTGGCGCAAATTGGTATAAAACTAACAAATCTTAATACGCGTTGCTGCAATGGCAACTGTACTCGCTGGTTCTTAAGGTTTGCGGGTCGCCCCAAGCCTTGAGATCCTGCAAAACTCAAAAAGATATTTTCATATCAAATCTAAAACATCGGGCTTGTCCAACAAACGGTTCATATCGCGGCTACGCGCGATATAACCTTATTCGTTATATGCTTTGTTGCAACTATTTGATTGCATATGAACTTAATTGTATTACAATTGCATTTATTTGCAACATGAAAGAACACTAAATTATGAAGACAGATACAATTAGCATACGGATTGACCATGGTACGAAAACTGAATTTACTCTTGTTTGTGAAGAAATTGGATTAAGCCCTTCACAAGCTATTAAATTATTTACAAAAGCAGTTATCAATTATGGTGGAATTCCATTTGAACTCAAGACCAAACAACCAAATAAGATTACGGTACAAGCCATACAAGAGCTAGAAGAAGGAAAAGGCTATAAGTCTAGTGGCACTTCAGAGCTATTTAACGACCTTCAGGTTAAGTTAGAGAATGCTTGAAATCGTATACTCGAGCCAATTTAAGAAAGATTTTAAAAAAGCAAGAAAGTTACCATTACCTGATTTGAAGATTCTATTTGATGTGATTTTGATTTTGGAACAGGAAGCTACTCTTGATGCAAAATATAAAGATCACGAGCTAATTGGCAACTGGTGCAGCTTTCGTGAATGCCATATAAAACCCGATTTACTACTAATTTATAAGAGAAATCTCTCTGAGCTACAGATGGCTAGAATTGGAACTCACAGCGACTTATTTTAAATGCTAATTACTCTGCCTGCAATAAAGCCAAAATAACGGGCCACAAATGATAATAGAAGAACTACCCAAGTGGCATTAATTTTAATAAAAACATGACTTTTAAAAAAACGACGCTTTTAATATTTTTGAATTATAAATAGAAACAACAGTTAACGCGAGTTTCCGTATAGAATATTGCCATACCTTCCAATTTGTAATAATACTGGGTTCAGGGAACTTTAGCCTGGAAAGCAAAACTAAGCATACGTTAAAATATCGACTTCACTGATTTTTCTGATCGGATAAGCCCCCTTTGGCTTCGATAAAAAATTGGGCCACCCTATTTGTACAGTTAGAATTTAATGAGAAATAAGAAAATACTGATTATCGTATCGGGTATTGTCCTCCTGGTATCGATTGGCTTTTATATGTTGCCGTGGTTTAGTGGTAAAGTTTGGATTGACCCTCCAGAAACTTTGGTAACAATACCTGAAGCATTGGAAACACCTGATGGTGCGAAAAAACCCAAAATTTGCGGGGAGAAAGCGCACATCTGGAGTGGAAAATCAGAAATCGACGGTGTTGAGATACGTGAATCGCTCAGGTGCGAGCCGGATAACCCCTGGGGAGTTGCATCGTTCGTAAAGGGAACCAACAATGTATCAATGATGACATTGATGAAAACTCGCCTGGCCAGTGATGCGGTGATAAAAAAGAACGACCGCGATGGAGATGGTGATCCGGATTATATCCATATTACTCTGGAAGTGTCCGAGTTGAACGGTAGCTCTCCGGATGGTGAAAAATATTTACCGACTTACGATATTGCACCGGGAGTTCGGCCAGGCATCTGGGCTTTTACACCAAAAACCCGAGGCATGGCGGCGATAAACCTGTTTTCATACGAAGCCATTCGGGATCTTAGGCCGCCCTCACCGGCTATTCGTGTAGAGCAGGGTGATACGGTCATCATTACTCTCGAGAATACTCACTATTTGCCGCATACAATCCATTTGCACGGTGTCGATCATCCGTATATTACTCGAGACGGCGAAGGTAATGACGGCGTTCCGATTACCGACGAGCACCCGGTACTGCCTGGTGACAGCAAATCCTATGCATTGAAACCCAGACAAACCGGTACCATGTTTTACCATTGTCATGTACAAACCGACAAGCATTTGATGATGGGGCTTCAGGGAATGTTCATTGTCGAAGAGAATCGCCCTAATAACTGGGTGCAGACTTTGAATGTTGGTGCTGGTTTTGTTCGTCATCCTTCGGTTGCTATCAGCGAATCTTATGACCATGAATACGATTTGCATTATCAGGGTATCGACAAGGAATTAAACTCGATTATACAAACGGTGAACGATCCTCGTTTGATCGCACAGAAAATGAATCGGGAATATGACATGACCGAATCGACTATGGATTATTTTCTGCTCAACGGGCGTTCTTTTCCTTACACCCTGAAAGAGTCAATTATAGTGGTAAAGCCGGATGATACTGTCAAGCTGCGTATTGCCAATGGTCAGGACGAGGTGGTTTCCTTGCATACCCATGGTCATAAAGCAACCATTACCCACTATGATGGCGTAGAAGCGCCGGATGGTGCCCGGATAACGCGTGATGTTTACAGTCTAAGCAGTGCACAGCGCCTCGATCTTTCTTTGTCCGCAACTGACGATGGTTTGCACAGCTATGGCCCGGGTGTCTGGCTGTTCCATAACCATGCGGAGAAAGGCATCAGTACAGATGGCCGCAATCCGGGTGGTGATATCAGTATGATTGTGTACCAGTCTTTTTTGCAGGAAAATGGTTTTCCAAAACTACAGGGCGTGGATATTAATCGCTTTTTGGATCCTCGGTTTTACCAGGGCACACTGCCGATTTGGGAGCAATCCAAGGCGCCCCAGCTTCTTGGACAGGCGGGTTCTGTTACGCCGGAGCTGCTGAAGGTTATCATAGCCGGACTTATTCTAGGCTTGCTTATTGGACTCATACTATGGTTGTTCATGCTTCTTTCCGGTTCAGGAAAGGAGGCGAATTCATGAGCAGGTTTGTCAAATTTAGTATCTTGCTGAGCCTTGGTATTGTGTTTCCAAGCCTGGCACAGGAACTGGATAGTGCAATTGTGGTTCCATATGAAGGGGAAAGCAAAGTAAAGGTCAGGCACCAGATGGATATGCAGGGAATGATCATGAACGAAAATAAGGAGACTTTACCGGATGGTTGTCGGGAAATTTCTGAAGATGTGAGTTTTACTGTTCATGCCGGGAGAAAGTATGCGGAAAAATTTAACGGTAAAATGTTCGCTTACGATCAGCAGGAGTGGGCGGTCAAGCCATGCAGCCGGATCACTATTAAATTTGTTAATGACGATCATATTCGCCACCAGTTCATGATCCATGGTTTACCGGAATATCTTTATCCGCCTACAGGGATGTTCCATATCGAACTGACAGGACCGGGCAGTAAAACAGCAACATTTATTGTTTCCGACGAACCTAAGACTTTTCTGGTGCACTGTGAACTGGCGCAGCATATGGAATATGGCATGAAAGCTCAGATGAAAGTGGGTGAAGGTGATGGCGATTTGCCCAGTGTTCCGGGTTTGACCAAAGTCGAGCGGCCTGACCAGTATTCTGTTGAGTGGGATATTGCGAGTATTGTCGGATTACTGATTGCGACACTTGTTGGTATTTTTATGATCGTTAGTATCGGGGTCGTGTGTAAAAAGAGAGAGTAACTGCTCAGTAAGTTAGGTGCTTAGGGAATAAGCCATTAATTGTTTGGGACGCGTGAAACCATCCCTGTAAGCTCTGCTGCAACATCCTTGTTGCAGAAGCCCAAACAATTAATGGCTTATATCCTCCGTAAACATTACGTTGAGTAGATACAGGATTGGTTTTGTATGGAGCGTATCTCCAAAGGAAATAATGTGATAAAGACTCAAAATTTAACAAAGCTTTACGGCGACTTGAGAGCCGTTGACGATGTGTCGTTTGAAATTGGTAGTGGTGAAATCGTCGGCTTATTGGGACACAATGGTGCCGGTAAAACCACCATTATGAAGATGATTACGGGTTATTTGGAAGCCAGCACGGGTGACATATTAGTTGACGATATGGATATTGTTTCGCAACGAACAGAAATCCAGGCCAGAATTGGATATTTACCGGAAAACTGTCCGCTCTATTCAGAATTGACGGTCATCGATTACCTGGACTACACCGCCGGACTTAGAGGATTAAAAGGAGAGCTTGCCGCTAAAGCCGTTCGCAATGCGATTCATCGCATGGAACTACAGGACAAGGCACTGCAGGTAATAAATACTCTGTCACGTGGTTATCGCCAGCGGGTTGGCGTCGCACAGGCGGTACTGCACGATCCGGATATACTCATTCTTGACGAACCGACCAATGGGTTGGATCCATCACAGATTCAGCACATGCGAGAAATGATTGCTGACTTTGGTCAGCGGTCGACAATCATACTGTCTACACATATCTTGCAGGAGGTTCACGCGGTATGTGACAGAGTACTTATTATACGCAACGGCCGTCTGGCGCTGGATTCAAAAATTGAGGATCTGGAAAAAGGCCAGCGATTGATTTTGAGTGTAGATAGCACGATGGATGAAATCAAGCCCGCGTTGTCCAATTTGAGTTATGTCCGTTCTGTTGATTTCATGTATGAAGAGAATTGTAGAAATCATTATGCCTTAGAGGTGGATGTGGGCGATAAACCTGTTGACGAATGCACCGCGCCAATTGCCAAATCAGTTATGGAACGCGGCTGTACCTTATATGGATTGTATCCGGAAAAGCGTAATCTGGAACGCGTATTCAGTGAAATCAATTCTGGTAATGGAATATTAAAGGAGGAAGCCAATGTGGCATAAGGTATTGCTGATCGCCAGGCAGGAAATGGGACGTTTTTTTTCATCTCCGGTCGCGTTTATATTTTTTGGCACATTTTTGTTAATCACGCTGTTTGTGTTTTTTTGGGTGGAAACCTTTTTCGCTCGTAATATCGCCGATGTCAGGCCGCTGTTTGACTGGATGCCGGTGTTGTTAATATTTCTGGTTGCTGCTCTAACCATGAGGATGTGGAGCGAAGAGAAGCGCATGGGAACCTTGGAATTATTGCTTACCGAACCGGTTCCTCCTGGCTATTTTGTAGTCGGAAAATTTGTCGCCTGTATGAGCTTGATTGCTATCGCCTTGCTGTTGACTTTACCGCTTCCTGTTACTGTTTCCATGCTGGGTAATCTTGATTGGGGGCCGGTGTTCGGGGCTTATCTGGCTACTTTTTTTCTGGCGGGTGCATATACGGCGATTGGCTTGACAGTCAGCTCGAAAAGTGACAATCAAATTATCAGTTTAATTTCTACTGTTCTGGTTTGTTCGTTTTTTTATCTACTGGGCTCTGACACGTTGACGCAGCTTTTTGGTAACCGGCTTGGTGAGTTCTTGAAATTGCTGGGCAGCGGTTCCCGATTTACTTCAATTACCAGAGGTGTCATTGATATTCGAGACCTTGTTTATTATCTGAGTATTGTTGGGGCATTTCTCAGTCTTAATGTCTATTTCCTTGAATCCGGGCGTTGGGCTCAGGAAACATCGAATGCCAACCATGGTCGCTGGAGACTGTTGACCTGTTTACTTATTGCCAACGCAGTGCTGGTTAATTTTTGGTTGCAGCAGGTGAATTGGGCCCGAGCTGACTTGACTGAAGGACGTATCTATTCGATTTCCGATGCGACACGAAGCTACATCGATCAATTACAGGAACCATTGTTAATTCGTGGCTATTTTAGTGCCAAGACGCATCCACTGTTGTCGCCTTTGGTCCCACAACTGCGTGATCTGATTCTTGAATACCAGGTGGCGAGCAACGGTAAGATTAAATCCGAATTTGTTGACCCTTTGGAACATCCGGAACTTGAAGAAGAAGCCGGTCAGAAATATGGCATTAAACCAGTTCCGTTCCAGGTTGCTGATAAATATCAGGCGTCCCTGGTGAATTCATATTTTGACGTAGTAATCCAGTACGGTGATCGTCATGAGGTTTTGAGTTTCCGTGACCTGATTGAAGTGAAATCCGGCAGTGAAGCGGAGCTTGATGTGGAACTACGCAATCCGGAGTATGAAATTACCCGTAGTATTAAGAAAGTTTTATACGAATATCAAAGTACCGGTGATCTGTTCGCCAGTTTGCGAAACGAAATTGAATTTAATGGCTATGTCTCCAATGATTTGCAGCTTCCCGAGTCCTTAGTTGGATTCAAGGCCGAAGTGGCGTCCGTTTTAAATGAGCTGAAGCAGGAATCTTCGGGAAAATTTGTGTTTAAATTTGTCGATCCGGATGCGAATGGGGGAGTCGTCGCTAAGCAAATTAATCAGGATTATGGTTTTCAGGCGATGCGCGCCGGATTGTTTGATCCCAACGCATTTTATTTTTATATGGTATTAAGCAGCGGTGAGCAGGCAGTCCAGGTGCCCTTACCTTCTGATTTGGATAAACAGGCGTTTCGTCGCAGTCTGGAATCGGCACTGAGGCGTTACGCTGTGGGGTTTCTGAAAAACGTGGCATTATTTACACCGCCAGCACCGGCTCCCGCCAACCCTTATATGCAACAAATGCCGCAGGGTGGAAAGCAATTCCAGTTATTGAGGGAAATACTCAGTGAGAATCATACCGTATCAAGCGTTGAATTGACCGACGGCAATGTTCCGGAGGATGCTGATTTGTTGTTTGTTGCTGCACCAAAGGAGCTGGATCAAAAGCAGATATTTGCGATGGATCAGTTTTTGATGAAGGGTGGTACCATTATCTTAAGCACATCACCTTTTGAATCATCTATTGCCGGGGGTGCGTTGACCGTTGCCAAATATGATTCCGGTTTGTCCGACTGGTTGAAACATATGGGCCTGGAAATGGAGGAGACTCTGGTGCTTGATCCCCAGAATGCTAAATTGCCAATCCCGATAGATCGTAATGTCGGCGGTTTTACGGTTCAGGAAATACGCATGGTGGAGTTTCCTTATTTTGTTGATATTCGAGCTGAAGGTTTGGTCTCTGCGGGCAGCCTGACTTCAGGCATACCCCAGGTTACCATGAATTGGGCCTCACCCGTTGTTATCGATGTGGAAAAAAATAAATCCCGTCATGTGATCAAACTACTCAACACTACGGCACAGTCCTGGACTTCTGATTCAACCCAGGTGATGCCGGATTTTCGCAGCAACGGCCCTTTGGGCTTTCGACCCTCCAAGGACCGTGCAGCCTACACTTTAGGGGTTGCGGTGGAAGGTCAGTTTGATTCTTATTTTGTAGCTAAACAGTCGCCGCTGTTGGCTGAAGAAAAACCTGAATCGATTGATGTGGAGTTTGAAAGCCAGGAAGAGGATAAAGACAACGAAGATCCGCCGGTAATAACCGGAGTCATTGAAAAATCCCCTCAGTCGGCAAGGATTATATTATTAGCCTCTAACGAGGTGTTAACCGATCAGACAATTCAAATGACGGCCAGTACTACGGGTAGTTTGTATCTGAATACATTAAATCTCGCAGAAAATTCGGTGGATTGGTCTCTGGAGGATCGAGGTTTATTATCCATTCGGGGGCGTGGCCATTTTTCACGCACATTGCACCCGGCCGCCGCACAGACTCAGGTGTTTTGGGAGTATCTGAATTATGGGCTGGCAATGATTGGTCTGCTGATTGTCTATTTCTTCTACCGTAACGGGCGAAGTCGGGCGCAACGCCGCTACCAGCATATTCTAGAGCACAGGGGCGTTTGATAATGAAAGAAAAAATAAATATTTTAGTGATAGCCTTTGTGATTCAGATGTGTCTGACAATCGGTCTTGTGTATTCGGGTAGTGATGCCAATGATAATGCGTCCAATAAGAAATTATTGACAGTCGATTATGATACGGTCAGCAAGATCTCAATCGAGCAACCAGAAAAATCGACGCTGGTGCTGGAGAAACGAGAAGGTCGCTGGATACTTCCTGGCTATTTTGATTTTCCTGCTTCGAAATCCAAGTTAGATCGAATTATGGGTAAATTATACGACCTAAGTGTCGGCTGGCCGGTAGCGACTACTAAAACGGCGCAAAAACGATTTAAAGTAGCGGATGAGGCGTTCGAGCGGAAGTTGCAGTTTATGGCGAGCGACGAATCTCAGCAAACACTTTTGTTGGGAACTTCTCCGGGCTTTAAAAAGATTCATGCTCGGGTTTCTGGTGAAACAAAAGTTTATGCGATTGCTTTTAGTGCTTATGAAGCCAGTGAGAAGCCAGTGGATTGGGTGGATCGAGGTTATCTTCATTTGGATCGGAGTGATGTTGCAGCGATTGAATTACCAAATTTGATTGTAAGTAAAAAGGACAAACAGTTTTCAGTGGAGGGAATGAAGGACAGTGAAGAACTGGTAGACCAGGAACTCCAATCATTGTTGTCAACTGTTACCAGTCTGTCTTTTGATGAGGTATTGGGGAGAAAGAATAAGCCGGAATATCAGTCAGAAACCGTGGAGCTTGAGTTAGCCTTGCTTGATCAGTCAGGTAATCGGACAAGCTATCGCTTTGCGAAGTTAAAAGATACAGAGGACTTTGTACTGAAAGTTTCGAGTCATCCCTATTATTTTAGGGTAACGAAAATGTCGATGGACGCCTTGCAAAAAATTGACCGCAATAAATTGATTAAATCGAAAGCAGTCGAGAATCCGGATTCTGAAGATAAACAAAGTGTGGATGCGGAATCACCGCCGGTAAAGGCGGCGGATGAATTTAATAATGTTCAATCGCTTCCCGTGAAACAATAGAATTTGCGTAGTATTGGATCATTATGCAAACGCACGAAGTTTCGACTGATGAGGGTCAGGCGGTAACCACCCGGGTTATTGGCAATGCCCGCTCGAATCAGTCAGCGCACTCTCTGAATGTGCGCAAACTGAGTTGTCTTCGTGATGATCGGGTATTGTTCGACAACCTGAATATTCATCTGGACGCAGGCCAGGTGCTGTTGGTGGAAGGGCGCAACGGCTCTGGTAAAACATCGTTGCTTAGAATTTTGTGCGGAATTCGGTTGCCGGAATCAGGTGAAGTGTTTTGGTGTGGAAAGCCCATCCATGAGTTGGGCGCAGCATTCCATGAACAGATGGCTTATGTTGGACACCATGATGGTATCAAAGGTGATTTAACTGTGCTTGAAAATATACGGTTGGCCAGAGCCTTGGGGAAGCCTTCTTCTGCTGCAATCGATGATATTCTTGAGCAGATTAAGTTATCGGGGTATGAGGATGTCATGACTCAGGCTTTGTCAGCAGGTCAGCGGCGCAAACTGGCTTTGTCCCGACTACTGGCAACCGATAGTTTGCTGTGGATATTGGATGAGCCGTTTACTTCTCTTGATCGCAGTGCCATAGAAATGTTTGAAGGGTTTATGTTGGCACATACGGCTGCGGGGGGGATGGTTATTTTAACCTCGCACCATGAAGTCAATTTAAAAGGCCTTACTCCGATTTCTCTGTGTTTATCGCCATGAATCAGCGATCATTATTCAGGGCATTTTTATTTTTATTGAAGCGTGATTTGATCATTAGTTTTCGTCGCCGTTCAGAAGTCGTCAATCCTTTGCTTTTTTTTGTTATTGTGATTACTTTGTTTCCCTTGGGTATTGGTGCAGAATCAAAGGAATTGCAGTCTATCGCACCGGGCGTGATATGGGTGGCTGCATTGTTGGCGGCCATGCTGTCTTTGGACAGTATTTTTCGTTCGGATTTTGAAGACGGATCGCTGGAACAGTTGTTACTGAGTTCGCATCCTGCTACTGTACTCGTTTTGGCGAAGGTCACCGCGCACTGGTTGGTAACCGGTTTACCGTTAGTGCTCATTGCGCCTTTGCTGGCGGTTTTATTGGGCCTGCCCGGCGAAGCACTGACTACGTTGATTCTGACCCTACTACTGGGTACACCAGTGCTTAGCCTGGTGGGTGCCATTGGTGTGGCCCTGACAGTCGGTTTGCGACGCGGTGGGATTATTATCTCCTTGTTAGTACTTCCTCTTTATATTCCGGTGCTTATATTCGGCAGTAATGCAGTTCAGGTTGCATCGACAGGATTGCCTGTCGACGGGCAGTTGTCTATGCTGTCGGCACTACTGGCACTGGCATTGGCACTGGCCCCATTACCTACCGCAGCAGCTTTACGGATGAGTTTAACTTGAATAGATTATTACGTTTTTATCATCAATTGGGATCGCCGCCGTATTTTTATAGAATCAGTGGGCGTTTATTGCCATGGTTCAGCTTGCTCTGTTTTGGTCTTATTGCCGCTGGGCTTTGGGGTGGACTGGTTGAGGCTCCGGCGGATTATCAACAAGGTGACAGTTTTCGGATTATTTATATTCACGTGCCGAGTGCCTGGATGTCGCTTTTTATCTATATGGTAATGGCGGTGTGTGGTGCGATTAGTTTGATTTGGCACATGAAGCTTGCGGAAATTATCTCAATCAGCAGTGCACCGATTGGGGCAAGTTTTACTTTTCTGGCCTTGGCGACCGGCTCATTGTGGGGAAAGCCTATGTGGGGAAGCTGGTGGGTGTGGGACGCGCGGCTGACCTCCGAGTTAATCCTGTTGTTCCTGTATTTTGGAGTGATTGCGCTCTATGCTGCGATTGAAGATAAGCGCACAGCCACAAGAGCGGTATCGATTCTGGCACTGGTTGGTGTCGTCAATATCCCCATTATTCATTACTCGGTGGAATGGTGGCATACATTACACCAAGGTCCTACGATTACTAAATTCGATAAGCCTTCCATGCATATTTCAATGCTGATACCGCTGCTCTACATGGCAGTGGGATTTAAATTGTATTATTTTGTTGTGGTACTCATGCGTTCCAGAGGTGAACTGTTGCGTCGTGAAGCGAATAGCAAATGGGTGAATGATCTTTTGGAGTCTAAATGAATATTGAAGAATTTTTGCATATGGGGGGCTATGCGTTCTACGTGTGGACATCCTATGGGATTGCTTTTTTGGTGTTAGCGTTGAATATAATCGTACCGATCTTTCAGCAACGGCAAACACTGATTGATATCGAGCGTAAAAAGCAACGCAGCCAGATGATGCAGCAATGAAACCTATTCGTAAGCAGCGTCTAACTCTGATTTTATTGATGGTGGCCGGTATCGCGGTGGCTGTCGGTTTCGCGCTGAATGCATTTAACGAAAATTTGATGTTCTTCTTTTCACCCAGCGAAGTGGTGGCCGGTGAAGCGCCGTCAGATAATATGTTTCGTCTGGGGGGGATGGTGGTTGAAGGGAGTGTTGTGCGTCCAGGAAATGATTTAACAATTCGCTTTGATCTGACTGATTTCGAAAAAACTGTGACCGTGCAGTATACTGGTATTTTACCGGATCTGTTTCGTGAGGGACAGGGAATTGTATCTCGGGGCCAATTAAGTGATGACGGTGTATTCGTTGCCGAAGAAGTGCTGGCTAAACATGATGAAAATTATATGCCACCTGAAGTTGCGGCGAGCCTGAAAAAGCAGAAACCAAATCTTAAATCCATGCAGTAAGTTATTTTGAGCCTCGTTAGCAATACGAAGATGTTTGGTTGCATTAATACCTTTGTAGCTTCTCAGCAAATTTCGTGGTCAGGGTGCAAGTCATTGAATGTCCGGGACGCGTGAAACCATCCCTTTAAGCGCTGTTGCAACATCCCTGTTGCACAAACCCGAACTTCAATGACTTGAACCCTTTGCTAAATATATGCAGAGAAGTTACAACTATTGTACATATACCTTTGATAATTGATTCGATAGGATTTTGACGTGATACCCGAACTTGGTCATTTTTCACTAATACTCTCCTTTAGCGTCGCACTGATGCTGGCTACCTTTCCTGTCGTCGGAGCCGCGCGAGGGTACCCAGGATGGATTGCACTGGCCCGTCCGGCAGCACACGCACACTTTCTGTTTATATTGATTGCTTTTGGGTGTCTGGCGTATTCCTTCATCGTGCACGATTTTTCTGTTGCCTACGTGGCCAATAATTCAAACTCTGCATTGCCATTGTTGTATCGTATTTCCGCAGTGTGGGGTGCTCATGAGGGTTCTTTGTTGCTTTGGGCTCTGGTGTTATCGATCTGGACAGCAGCGGTGGCAATATTCAGTCGCAGCGTTCCGGATGAAATTATCGCTCGAGTGTTGGGTGTAATGGGTATGGTCAGCGTCGGCTTTATGTTGTTTATGCTACTGACTTCTAACCCATTCGAACGGATGATCCCGGCACCGTTTGATGGTCGAGATTTAAACCCTTTACTGCAAGACCCGGGTTTAGCCATACATCCGCCAATGTTATACATCGGTTATGTTGGTTTTTCAGTAGTTTTTGCTTTTGCCATCGCCTCGATGTTGAGTGGTCAGATGGATACCGCCTGGGCGAGATGGTCAAGGCCGTGGACGAATGTAGCCTGGCTGTTTTTAACCTGTGGAATCGCTCTGGGCAGTTGGTGGGCTTATTACGAATTGGGTTGGGGCGGATGGTGGTTCTGGGATCCGGTGGAGAATGCGTCGTTTATGCCCTGGTTAGTGGGTACGGCTCTTATTCATTCATTGGCGGTCACCGAAAAGCGGGGTTGTTTTAAGGCCTGGACCGTACTTCTGGCTATATTCGCGTTTTCATTAAGTTTGCTGGGTACCTTTTTGGTTCGATCAGGTGTTTTGACCTCGGTACATGCGTTTGCGACTGATCCTACCCGAGGGTTGTTTATTCTGATATTTCTTTCGGTGGTTATCGGTGGATCCTTGTTGCTGTACGCGATCAGGGCGCCGCAGATCCGTAGTGTAGGGCAGTTTGAACTGGTTTCCAAAGATTCTGCACTGTTAATTAATAATGTGTTGTTAGTGGTGGCTGCGGCTAGTGTGTTGTTGGGAACTCTTTATCCTTTGTTTATCGACGCATTGGGAATGGGAAAGATTTCGGTAGGATTGCCTTATTTCAATAGCGTATTCGTACCGCTCACTGCACCGCTGGGCTTTCTAGTGGGTTTCGCTGCGTTTATTCGCTGGAAAAAGGACAGTATCAAACGATTATCAGTGCGTTTACGGCAAATATTTATAATCAGCGTGATCCTTGGATTGGCGATACCGGTATTGGTGATGCCGTATTTTTCCGGGAAGGCTGCGATAGGTACAGTGTTAGCCGTATGGGTGGCGTTAACAACTATTACGGGAATCCTCGAGCGGGTGACTAAGAATGGATTTAAATGGCGCAATTTTGCCTCGGTACCGAGAGCGTTCTATGGCATGAGCATCGCCCATTTTGGTTTAGCTGTATTTATTACCGGCATCACATTAACGTCGAATTACAGTATTGAAAAAGACGTACGTATGGCACCCGGTGAGCAAATGGAAATGGCCGGGTATCGGTTTGAATTGCAACAAATACGACGGTATACCGGACCTAACTTCAGTGCCGATGAAGGCGTTGTAAAAGTGACATCAGAGGGCGAATTGGTTGCTATGTTAATGCCGCAGAAAAGAATATACCAGGTTCAGAAAATGCCCATGACTGAAGCTGCGATTGATGCCGGGTTGTTTCGCGATTTATTTTTCGCTCTTGGCGAGCCATTGGGTGGTGGTGATGCCTGGAGTGTCCGAATTTATCACAAACCCTTCATTCGCTGGATCTGGATGGGAGCCTTGTTCATGGCATTCGGAGGACTAATTGCCTCATTGGATAAGCGTTATCGTTCGGTGCCGGTACGCAGCCAGATCCGTATAGACAGAGCTACTACTGGTGCGGCTGAAGCAGAGGTAACCTAGTGTTACGTTCTTTGCTGCCGTTGGCATTGTTTGTACTGTTGATCGGATTTCTGGCTGCCGGTTTAAATCTAAATCCACGAGAAGTACCGTCACCTCTGGTCGGCCGTCCGGCGCCACAATTTTTATTAAAGCAGTTGCATGAAATTGACAAAACTTTAGGCCCGGCCGATCTTAAAGGCAAGGTTTGGGTGCTGAACGTATGGGCCTCCTGGTGTGTCTCGTGTCGAGCTGAACATCCAATATTGAATGCCTGGAGTTCCGATAAAAACCTGTTTCTGATCGGTTTGAATTATAAAGATGCGCAAAATGATGCGCTTCAATGGTTGAGGCGTCTGGGCAATCCATATACCTACAGTGTCGTTGATAGAGACGGGCGAGTCGGCCTGGATTGGGGTGTGTACGGCGTACCGGAAAGTTTTGTCATCGATAAGAAGGGCATTATTCGCTATAAGCATATTGGTCCAATCACAATGGAAGATTTGAATAGCATTTTGAAACCTTTATTAGCTGAATTGGAGGGAGAATCAGCGTGAAGCGGGTGTTAACTGTAGTTTTCTTTTGTATGCTCTGGTCCTTTGCAGCGGCCAAAGTTGAAGTTGTTGAATTTAGCGATCCCGAGGATAGCAAACGCTACAAGACTCTGATTAAGGAGTTGCGCTGCATGGTTTGTCAAAATCAGAATATTGCTTCTTCCAATGCGGATCTTGCCAAAGATTTACGCCAACAGGTCTATCAAAGGATAGCTAATGGCGAAACCAATGAACAGATTGTTGCATTTATGGTGGCTCGGTATGGCGATTTTGTTCTTTATAAACCTCCGTTGAATGCTAAAACCAGCTTACTTTGGCTCGGGCCATTTGTTCTCTTGATTGTAGCAGTGTCGGTTATGATCATTTTGATCCGTAAGCGTAAAATCCAAACTACGAGCGACATTGATGATGAAGAAATTGATAGAGTGCGTCGCCTATTGGATAACAATAAATGACTGGTGTTCTGTTTGTCATGCAATCAATAATTTGCATTGGGCGAAAAATAGTCGTTGGATCATTTTAGATAATCAAACACTCTTGTGCGCTCAATTGAAGATTTGGTGAATAGTAACTTATGATTTTGTTTTGGATAATCGCGATGGTGATGATCGCGGTCGCGTTGTATTTTGTGCTGCGGCCGTTAATGGCCAGCGAATTTTTGTTTGTTCGAGGTCGGCAGGATCGCAATATAGCAATCGCCAGAGAGCGTTTAGAGGAGTTGGACGGGGAGCTGAAAGAGGGCATACTGACGGTTGATGAACATGCTCGCAGTCGTCAGGAGATTGAACAGGTATTGGCTGCAGACTTGGTTAATGAGCCGAAATTGCCACAACAGTCTACTTTGTCTCAAGGGCGGTGGGGTACCTTGGTTGTTGCGGTCTCCGTACCCGCCATATCGGTCGCTATGTATCTGTTTCTGGGTAATCCTTCCGGTTTGGATATGGCAAAAAATAGTCCATCCTCCGCGCACGCCGATCGAATTTCTAAATTAGCCTCCATCGAAAAAATGGTAAACGGTCTTGCAGAGCGTTTACGGGAAAATCCTGACGATGCCAATGGCTGGCGCTTACTTGCCCGTTCCTACAAAGTCATGGCGCGCTTCCCTGAAGCCGTGGCAGCTTTGCGACAGGCACGAGGTATAGTGGGCGATGACCCGGATGTACTCGTTGAACTTGCCGATGTGATTACTGCTCAACAAAACGGTGATTTTTCTGGAGCGCCCACTGAGCTTGTCAGACTTGCCCTGGAAAAAGCACCCGATAATCCACAGGTTTTATGGATGGCGGGTCAATCTGCGGCGACCCGGGGTGATTTCCAGATCGCAGTAGATTACTGGGTTCGCCTGAAGGAGCTTATTCCTGCTGATTCCAAGGGAATATCCATTATTGATGATGCTATCGCCGAAGCACAAAAAAGGCTTGGGCTGCCGGTTGCAAAGCAGCCAAATATTGCCGTTGCCTCTGAAACTGTTAACGTTAGTACTCAAGCGTCAATTGATGTGAAAGTCTTGCTGCACCCCAGTTTGATGAAGCAGGTCTCCGAAAACGATACTTTGTTTATCTATGCACAGGCATTGTCCGGGCCGCCAATGCCACTGGCTGTGGTGCGTAAACAGGTTAAGGATTTGCCCATACAGGTGACTCTGGATGACTCGATGGCGATGATGCCGACTATGAAGTTGTCGAAGTTCAAAGATGTCCGTGTGGCTGCCAGAATTTCGAAAACCGGCAATGCAATACCTCAGCCTGGAGATTATCGCGGAATTGTAAAACCAGTATCCACGCATGAAGAAGCGCTGATTGAAGTGGTGATTGGCGAGAAAATTCCATAAAAACAAATCCAAAAATGCCTGATTCTGGGCCAAAACTGCAACATTAGCCTGCACGGTTAGATGCAGAAGAAGGTTCCATTTTCTTCTTTGCTTTAACAAATAAAGATTCGCAGGCGGTTAAAGGGTGAAATTTCACGAAGGCTGTGATCCGGTTACAATAAGTACGTTCTGTGTGAATTGAATAATACAAACGCAGAATCAAATTATGGGTTTCTGTCAGTACTGATTGTCCTGAACTGTGTGTTGACATATTTCCAGGAAAGTGTTGGCACATCAGTCGTTAGGCTTTGGAGTTAGACACGGATAGTTATAAAATATTTTTTACGTTATGCCGCACATAAGGAGGGTGGTCGATAATGGATGATACTTCTATCGTTGTAATTATTTTATTGGTTTTCTTTTGGCTCACACTCATTTCGATAGTGATAGTGATAGTGGGAGTTATTGGTTTTATTCTATGGCAGAGAAAAACGTCTAAAGAATACGAAAAAGATATTAATTTGGTGACAATTACTGAAGAGGGTAATGAATTGCGTGAATCTTTAAGGAATTTGCAAACGACAACCGCGAATAATTTTAAGATAATTACAGACTTTCATATAAATGCACTGGGTCAGTTTAAAAATAGGAAACTCCGAAAATCAGAACTAGATTATTTGCAGCGTCACATATTAGGATTGATGCCGTTGATTAAGGAAATAGAGCCTAAAGAGTTACCTCACGATCAAGCAGAGATTGTACGAGCAGCTAAGTTTCAAATTGGCCAAAATATTTTAGACGTGTCAAATTCTGTAAAAGCAGGATTTTTAAATCAAAATAGAAAGAATCAGTTGAAATTGGAAGCATTTAAAGTTGCCGCTCGCTTAGGCGCAAAAGCGGCCACTAATGGTTTGCCTGCTCCTTAATCTAGATGCTCTTATTTGATATTTAAATCGAAGGGATCAGATTTGTTGATTGTTCTTTGTGGCTCGATATGCCTCTGACTTCCGACCGTCGTCACGCTTTTTCTGTAAAGAAGCAGATTTGTTTGTTATTGCTTTGCTGAATAATAATTTGATAAATACACGCCAAATTGAGTTTTGCTAATCGAGGCGTGCCATTTCTTCTTTATATTTGTAGGTCTTTATAGTATATAACTCATTATATTGGAAATATCATTAACTCTGACTGTTTCGATAATATGCTATCGAAAAAAGACTTAAAACTCCGAAAGCCTGTCTGGTCGTCTTTGTCACAGTTATGGCTAGATACCGAACTTGAAGAGGGTGATCTCAACCGAATTGCTAAAGCTATGTTTGAAAGTGGGTATTCTATAGAAGTATTAAGGGGTATTTATGAGATAGAGGTTGCTCCGATTGTCTACACTAACCTTCTCAGTCCGGCAGGAGAATGGGCTGGTTTTGACGATGAATGGTTGCATGAAAAAATAATTTCCTCATTGAACTCAAAAAAACATTGTGTTGGATTCTTTATGATGTTCAAACGTAGGTTAATGTTTTACGCTACCGAAACACATTGGAAAACTTTGATAATACGAGTCAATGAAATGAAACATAAGGATCAAGATTAGATTGTAATATGAGCCTAAGCGAGACGCCACAATCTGATTCGTGTGTTGGGCGAGCCCGTTGTTTCTGGAATGGTTTGTTATGAAAATATCTTTTTGAGTCGTGCTGGATTTCAAGACTTGGGGATACTGAAAACTTTAAGATTCAGCAAAAGTCGTTGCCTAATCTCTGTTAAAAAATCTCAAACAATTAATGGTAAAACCCGATAAAGAAAATTGCCAGAGTGTTGCAAAGCGTTTCAAGAAAATGCATTTAACTGTAAAAATTAGTTTCTTGGCCCAAATATCGCCGTACCAATTCTGACGATAGTGGATCCTTCTGCAATGGCTGCTTCCAGATCGCCCGACATTCCCATGGAAAGAGTGTCGCTCTTATAGCCATTGCCCTCTAGGGTTTGTTGTGCTTTTTTTAGCATACGAAATGGCATTCGTTGATTTTCAAATGTTGTTTCTGTTGCTGGAATCGCCATGAGCCCTCTGAGTTGCAAATTCGGTAGATCGGTGATCGCTGATGCTAATTCAGGGAGTTCGTCTACAGATACTCCTGCTTTTGTGGGTTGCGAATCGATGTTGACCTGAATGCAAATGTTAAGAGCCGGGAGTTCTGTGTCGCGTTGTTCGCTTAAACGGCGAGCAATCTTTATACGATCTACACTGTGTACCCAGGAAAACCGGTTTGCGATGGCCCGGGTTTTATTGGACTGGATGGGGCCGATGAAATGCCAGAAAATATTGTAGTCTTTCAATAAATCCTGTTTGTTCAGCGCTTCCTGAAGATAGTTTTCACCAAAGTGTCGTTGATGATTTTCGTAGGCAGAAATCAATTCATCCGCAGTTCGCGTTTTGCTAACAGCAAGTAATAAAACTGAATCAGCCAGGCGACCATGATTATTCTCGGCAATATGGATTTGCGAACGAACCTTTTCAAGTCTTTCCTGTAATAACATGGTTTTGTTTTTCAATTGGCTATAATTGATGGGAAAGCATCACAGGTTGATATTTTAATACAAAATCGAAGGTTACTATTCATCCTGTTTAGTGTATAGAGTGTAAGTCGTAGTTTTTTGGGGGAGAGTAAATTTTACTTTTGTTCCGATTTAAACATTTACTTGTAGAATTCAGAAGTATTTAGATTCTGCTCTATATGAAAAATTATTGAATAGACACCATCGAATAATTAACGAGGATACTATGGATATTGCAGAGTTACTGGCTTTTTCAGTGAAGAATAACGCATCTGACTTGCATTTATCGGCTGGATTACCGCCGATGATTCGGGTGGACGGTGATATTCGTCGTATTAACGTTCCGTTGCTTGAACATAAAGACGTACACGCATTGGTGTACGATATTATGAATGACAAACAGCGCAAGGACTTCGAAGAATTCTTCGAAACGGATTTTTCTTTTGAGTTACCGGGTGTGGCTCGATTCCGTGTCAATGCGTTCAATCAGGATCGAGGTGCTGCGGCGGTATTTCGTACCATTCCGTCAAAAGTATTAACACTCGAAGAGTTGGGGTGTCCGAAGTTTTTCCAGGAGATTACCCGAAAACCACGTGGAATGATATTGGTCACAGGGCCAACCGGGTCAGGTAAGTCCACGACTCTGGCGGCGATGATTGATTTTATTAATACCAATGATTATGCCCACGTTCTTACTGTCGAAGATCCTATCGAGTTTGTTCATCAGAGTAAAAAATGTCTGATTAACCAACGAGAGGTACACCGCGATACATTGGGGTTCAATGAAGCGCTCAGGTCTGCATTGCGTGAAGATCCGGATGTGATTCTGGTGGGGGAATTGCGGGATCTGGAAACCATTCGCCTGGCGTTAACCGCAGCGGAAACCGGACATTTAGTGTTTGGAACCTTGCATACCAGTTCGGCAGCGAAGACCATTGATAGAATAATCGATGTATTCCCAGCGGCTGAAAAGTCCATGATTCGATCCATGCTTTCAGAATCGTTACAGGCAGTAATTTCGCAGACTCTGTTAAAGAAAGTAGGCGGTGGCCGAACGGCCGCACACGAAATCATGGTGGGTACCGCTGCGATTCGAAATCTTATCCGTGAGGATAAAGTCGCGCAGATGTATTCTGCAATTCAAACCGGTCGTAAAGAAGGTATGCAGACTCTGGATCAGAATTTACTTGAGCTGGTTGACCGTGGATTGATATCTCGACAAATAGCGCGGGTACGAGCGGTTAATAAATCATCATTTTAGTTTAGCAGGGGAATCTCCTCGTGATATTTCGGTTTCTGAAGAACTGACAAAACTCATTTATACTGAAAAAGCAAAAATTATCGGGCCGATTAGACAAGAAGTATTATCTGGTTACAGTGATATAAAACAGTACAATAAACTTAAACATAAATTAATGTACTTTCCTAACGAGCCTATTATAGATGATGACTATCTGTCTGCGGCTAGATTCTCTAACCGTTGCAGACAGAAAGGAATCCAAGGCTCACATATAGATTTTATTATTTGTGCTGTAGCTAACAGGCTAAAAATAAGCATTTTTACATATGATAAAGATTTCGAATTTTATTCTCAGATGATTCCTGTAGCATTGCATTTAAAAAGCTAAGGAGCGAGGTTTTAATAATATGGGAAAGATTGACGCAGGATTATTGTTTGTCTTCAAGGCGTAGTAACAGGCGCATAGCAGGGCTACGCAACTGTTGCTACAACGCAGAAGACGGACAATAAGACAAGTCAAGATTCGTATATTATTGAATCCTCGCTCCTAAGGATTGAACTCAGTTGCTGTCGTAGTCAGTCGACTGGAATGGTAGTCAATCAGCCTGTGAAAGTCCGGTCTTTGTTTCGTGAAAAGGAAAGAAGTCGGCGAAAGCAAGGGTGCCTAAAGAAATTCTAAGTAGTCAATATTTGTGAATTTGGATAAGGATATGAGTCCAAAAATAGTATTTCATATAGATAAAGAGGCTTGACCCTTTAGTCTTGACGATTGGGGACTGGAAAAAATGAACCTGAGTCAGCGCAACGACCTGCTGACAATTATGGATGATCGCCATGGTTCTAAATCCACATTAGTAACCAGTCAACTACCCACAACACGATGGCATAAAACCATCGGCGATGCGACTCTGGCTGATGCCATTCTTGATCGATTATTACACAATAGTCACAAACTAAAACTGAAAGGGGAGTCAATGAGGAAGGTGATGAGCAAATTTACTGAATCCGATCACTCAGAGTGATATTATGACGGTCTGCGCGCTGGGCTGCTTAAGTGATCGGATAAAACCAGAATGGGTGATCGGAATGGCCAGAATACCCACCAGATACGCCGCTCTTTTTCAACTGCTTAATCACCAGTTTCTAATATATCTCTATCGACATCGAACACCGCCCTCACTGCGGAGGCGAATTGAAAATCATCGCTGCCATCCAGGAACGCAGGGTCATTGCCAGGATTCTTGACCATCTTGGCCTGCTCATCAGCCCTCTGCGCTTAACCCATCTTTCGATTCCAGTGACAACAATGCTATAAAAAACAGAAGGATAGAATTTATCAAAGTGGTCTTATGGCACTACAGAT
>CAZGQY010000047.1:0-23228 GCA_964528035.1 uncultured Methylococcaceae bacterium
TCACGTACGGTTCTGTGAGAAGCTTGGGGGGAGGTTCCCCTTGCTTACTCGACCCAGTCCGACCTGATCCGTCTTGCAGCAAAAGCTACTCCACCGATTGAATTAGCCAACCGATAATTTCGGGAAATAGCCAATGGATTGCAGGTTTCTATTGACTATTCTTAGTCTCGACTTTCTTATAGCTGTATTTCTCGAATGCACTCAGCAGACATGTTTTCGTTGTGACTAATTACATCGGTGTCAATTTAGGGTTTGCATTCTGTAATTGTTTACCGAAATGTCGAATGAAACTGTTCAATGGTCTCATCTAAGAAAGATGTCGCCATCAAATAACGTAAAGCATGAACTTGATTTGGGTAATATTATTTATGCTGACGATTATTGTGAATAGGATAATTTATTTGAGTAGCTGGGCCGCTAAGTGGAGGCATCTTTCCCGAGTTTTCGTCAAACACTATTCGGTGGATGGTGTCATATGCAGCTGATTCGATAAAACCAGTCTTACAAGTTCTGATTGTCGTCCAACACCAGTTTTCTGGAATATTTGTTTTACCTGGGATTTTACTGTACTCAGACTGACTTGCTTGATTCGGGCAATCTGTTTGATAGGCAGGCCATTAGCGATACTGATAGCAACCAAAGCTTCAGCTTTAGTCAAGCTATATCGTTTTTGTAAAGCTTCTGGAGAAACCTGGGTTTTTGCAGAAGGATCGCTGAGATAAATGACAGCGGTATTGTTCGGTTCGCTGATCCATTCAGCATCCTTATCATACTCGACTTCTTGATGGGCAGCGATGGTAATTGCCAGAGGGTGCTCGATGTCCGGGTGACGCAATCCCAGAGAATAGGTATCTGTGTTGTTTTCTTGATGTGTCACTTCGTGAATTGCTTTTTGGATCTCATTATTTTGCGCTGGATTAGTGGCATAGATACCCGATTTTGTCAGGTTTATCGCAGGATGATTTTCAACAATCATCAATGCTACCGGATTCGCATAAAGCAGGCATCCGTCCTGGTCGAGCAATATGATACCCAGTGTAATATTGGCGAGGCCCGCAGTGAGAGCCGTACGGTGCATACGTAGGCGGGTAAATTCTTTCTGTATTTTAATCGATCTTTCGAAGTGTGGATGAAGATCCTCTAGTAAGCTCATTTCCTGCTCAGTAAAAGCTTGGGCTTCGTTTCCTCTGTGAAGGCCAATTGCGACTTGCCAATCGGATTCGTTCACTATGTTAAACCCGTGTACATAGCGAATGCCGATTGGCTCAAGCAACATTTTCTGAAAAATGGGTGCATGACCATGACGTTCTATCGGACCCAGGATTTCGTAGGTTTTACCGGTTGGCAGGTCTTTCATCAATCGAAGTCCCGGGTCAAGTTTTCCCAGGCCGTGGTTGTAGGCGAATTTAATCGCTTTGGGAATATTATAGGAATATACCCCGTTGGCTGTTTTAAGCTTTTGATCCTGTATGAATAACGCTGCTGATTTGGCGTTAAGCAATACACAAATCTTTTCCAGTACAACTTCCCAGTGTGCTGTCTTGTATGAGGATTCATAAATATCACCGACAAGATCGAGCACTGTTTTGTATGTCATAGATGGAAACATTAAATGAAAATATAGAATAATTTTTATTTAACCCTGGTTCTGAACTCCTAAGCTCGGAACAACCATGACTCTATTTTGCGTAAATATCGGGTGTGCGTCAAAAATTTGCGCATTCTTAAACAAGAGGGTCGATCCAGACAAAAATACCGATAATTGAAACGTTTATGAATCAGTTCGCTCAAATCTATTCAGAATGTTTGGCGCTTAGGGTTCAGGCTATTGATTGATCGGGATGCGTACAAACTATCGCTATCAGTTTTGTCGAAACGTTTCTGTTGATGAAAGCTTAAATATACCGATTTACATTTCTTGTAGATAACGTCGAACGTAGTTGTATATTCTTTTTCTGTAACTGCTTACCCCTCTATGGATAATCTGTTCCGGAAGACGCCGTAAATACATCCATGTAGGCTTGGATGCGGCTTCCATGCCGCATACACTTCCTCCACAGATCACCCATAGAGGGCTTGTTTCGGTAGGGGGCAAGTAGTTACCTTTTTTTTGCCATTGTATCCCCCAAATGGGGGATGAATCTGATTTTTGGTTCGGATAATCTGTATCTCCCTTAGTATTCAATCTGGATTTGAAAAGCAATCATTGAATTAAAAATTCGAAGAATAAATGTTTTTCATGTTCCATACAATTAGGAGGTAATTATGAGAGAAGGGATAAGTAAAACAAAACCATTATTAATAGTCTTAATATTTATCTTTAGTGGTTGTTCAACGAGTAATGTATATAAAAGTCCAATTACTCAATACCAATCAGCAGTAAATAAAACCATTGTTACTATTCAACCCTATTTTGTTGAATTAAATAGTGTGGAGACGGAATATCAGCTATACAGTGCTTTAAGACTGGATCAAGAATGGGGCACCCAGCATCTAAGTACTGGAATTGATTCTCGTCAAATCGCAATTAGACTTTCTGCATTGCAGCTAATTTCAGAGTATAGGCCAACTCGTGAATTCGGTTGAGAAAATTATTATTGCAATAGGTGGTGCGGTTGCATAGTAAAGGGCAATAGTCGTGAACCAACTGAATAATAGGTTTAAGTAGAATATTAACAAAGCGAAGCAGGGTTAATGCGCCAAACGAAAATTGGCGCATCTATTCGGGTGCTAGTCCTAGTTGAGACTAGGATTAGTACGGTTGCTCTGATCGACTGTTTGTCCAACTGTATCGTGTGTTTGGTCTATAGCCAAATTAAGATCAAGGGAGTAATTATGGAAGATAATAAAAAACTGAAACATTTAAGTTTTGGGAGCAATATAAGGAAATTAATTGTATCGTGTTTTTTGACAGAAACTTCAAATGAAAACTCAATCTGTAACAATTGGTTTCTTGCAGACGAAAGTTATCTTGATTGTTCAGTTATTAATCCGAATAGTTATTTGGAGAATATTTAATGAAATACGATATTCCACAAATAGGTATGACAAGACAGATTTTAAATTCAAACAATGTATTTAACATTAATGAGATTGCAAACGAATATTACCGACAACAACAATTACAGACAGATGTTGGTGAATGGTCATATGATCGTTATCAGCACGATGGCAGTTCAGGAAACTCGGTGGTTTGTTCTCCTGGTAGCAGTGATAGCAAACATTGCTCTATATGGTCTGTTAATCATTATCTTGGTTTAAACAGGCATCCCTATGTGATTAACAAGGTAGTAGAAACGGTTAAAAAATACGGCACGGGAAGCGGGACTTCGGCCATGTCGGGTGGCCATAGTCACCTTCATAAAGATCTTCAGATTCGTTTGGCTGATTTTTTGGATAAAGAGGAGGTGCTGCTTTTCCCAACGGGTTTTACAGCGAATATTGGCGCATTGTCGGCAATATGCCATGGGAGAGAAACGCTGATTTTGTTGGATAAAGATTGCCATGCAAGTATTATCGATGGTTGTAAAGCATCAGGAGCAAAATATTTACCTTTCAAACATAATTCTATAAACGATCTAGAGAAAAAATTAGATACCTATAAATCCAGATACATTAATATTGTTGTTATTATAGAAGGTGTCTATTCGATGGCAGGTGATGTTTCGCCAATAGAGAGAATAGTAAAATTAAAAGAAAAGTTTGAATTTTTGCTCTATGTTGACGAAGCGCATTCTTTTGGATTTTATGGTAAGAATGGTGGGGGGTTATGTAACAAATTTGGTGTTACAAAAAATGTCGATTTCATTATGACGACTTTATCGAAGTCGACGGCGTCCATAGGCGGTTTGATTGCAACATCAAAAGCTTTTTGCAGCCTGCTGCGTTGGTCAACCGCATATATGTTTCAAGCATCAATTCCTCCTGCAGATGTCGCAGCGATAAATGCATGTTTAGATTTATTTGAAAAAGATTCCACTCTTGTAGATCAATTGTGGGACAAAGTCAGATATTTCAGAAAAGAGCTGGAGAAGCTGGGCTTTGATACAGGAAGTGGAGAAAGTCCGATTGTTCCGGCATATATTCGACACTATCCAACGCTGAAAAAAATGGAATATGAGCTTTTTGAACGGAATATTTTTACCTTGGCCATTCCATACCCCGCGGTCAAAGCAACCGAAGTTCGTTTCCGTTTTATTGTAAATAATTCACATTCATTTGGTGATATCAATTATGTGGTCACGGTTCTGCGGGAACTGGGTATAAAGCACGGACTTATCAATAAGGATGAGAGTATTCAAAATTAACAGGTATCAGAGCGGCGCGAATTCAAGCTTAATTAATTGAATATCTTGTACCCTAAATTAAAAACTATTTGAGTGGATACATAATAACGAAGAATATGAAATGAAAAAATCATTTGCACAATTCGTTCCGGGTTATATAGAGCTAATTATTCGATTCCGCTGGATCGTGATTTTAATTACCATCCTGGGTATCGGAGGATCAGGTGCGGGCCTAGGCTATCTCGAATTTTCTACCGATTATCGAGTGTATTTTTCAGATGTAAATCCGGAACTAACTGCTTTTGAGGATTTTCAGGAGACCTATACAAAGAATGACAATATTGTTTTTGTTGTCAAGTCTGGGGGTGCGAAGGTTTTTACTCCTGGAGTGGTCGCTGTAACAGAAAAATTGACTCAGCGTGCATGGTCTATTCCTTACACTATTCGTGTTGATTCGGTGACTAATTTTCAGCATAGCTGGGCTGATGGTGATGATTTGACAGTCGAGGATTTGATTGTCAATGGTTCTGGTCTCACACAAGCTGAACTTGACGTAAAGGAAGCGGTTGCTTTTCAAGAACCGTTTCTTTTCGGCAACCTGATTTCAAAGGACGGTAGAACTACCGGTGTTAATGTTACTTTACAAATACCCCAAATTAACACTAAGGAAACTCCTGAAGCAGTCGCAGTAGCGAGACAAATAATAGACGAAATTAGTGCCAAATATCCGGATGTAACAATAGTCCTCGCGGGTTTCTCTATGTTGAATAACGCTTTTTCTGAGGCCGGTGAAAATGATATCGTAAATCTTATACCCTTGATGTATGGGATATTGCTGCTGAGTATGATTTTAATACTTCGTAGTATAAGCGCGACCTTTTCTATTCTGCTGGTTATTGGATTTTCAAGTATCGCTGCTATGGGTATTGCAGGATATTCGGGGGTGAAGCTTACGCCGGTTTCGATAACAGCGCCCACCATAATCATGACTATAGCGATTGCGGATTCGATACATATTCTTGTTACTATGTTAAATCAGATGCGAACCGGACAGGAAAAAGTTTCTGCGCTTAAAGAAAGTCTTCGAGTAAATTTATTGCCGGTGACTGTTACCTCGCTGACTACTGTAGTTGGGTTTCTCGCCCTAAACTTTTCTGATTCCCCGCCGTTTTGGCATCTTGGCAATATTACTGCCGTCGGAATTGTGACAGCCTGGCTTCTGTCTTTGGTTTTTCTACCGGCAATGCTCACGCTTTTGCCGATTAAAGTAAAGCAGGTACAAACAACCCGGTTTAATTTTACCACCTCAATGGGGCGGCTAGCCGACTTTGTAATTTTCCGCTACAGGTTAATTCTGATTTCTATGAGTATTCTAGCTCTTGTCCTTGTTTCGTTGATCCCTGGTATACAGATCAACGATCAATGGGTTGAATATTTTGACCAACGAATCGAGTTCAGAAACGATGCGGAGTTTGCGATTAAGAATCTTAACGGTCCTTATGGAATAGAGTACTCTTTGCCTGCTGCGGTGCCTGGTGGCATCAGCTCACCAGGATATTTGAAAAATCTTGAGGGTTTTACGGCCTGGTTACGCACCCGCGATGAAGTCACTCACGTTTTTTCTTATTCCGATCTGGTTAAACGGCTGAATAAGAATCTCAATGCGGATGACGAGAAATCTTACCTTATTCCAGAGAGCCAGGAGCTTGCAGCCCAGTATCTACTGCTCTACGAGCTTTCTCTACCTTACGGACTGGATCTTAATGATCGAATTAATATCGATAAATCTGCAACCCGAGTGACTGCAACATTGAAGCATCTGTCAACTTCTGAAGTCAGGGCTTTCTTTGATGTATCTGAGAGTTGGATAGCAAAAAACTTACCCGACTATATGCACAGCAAACCGACTGGTGCGACAGTCATGTTTGCTTATATTTCTGAACGCAATATTGATCAAATGATTAACGGTAATATTTTTGCTTTGATACTTATCGGTTTGATAATGATTTTAATCTTCAGGAGTTTTTGTTTTGGAGTGTTAACATTAATTCCGAATGCAATTCCGATTTTGGCGGCCTTTGGTTTGTGGGCGCTCATTGTCGGCCAGGTAGGTTTGGCCGCAGCAATGGTTACTTCCACAAGCCTGGGTATTGTTGTGGATGATACGGTTCATTTTTTTATCAAATATCTCCGTGCTAGAAGAGAAAAAAAACTGAACAAACCTGATTCGATTCGATACGTTTTTGAAACGGTAGGCCCGGCAATTGTTATTACCTCAATTATACTGGCAACCGGCTTCCTGGTGCTGGCGACATCGACCTTTCTGGTAAATTCCCAAATGGGGCTGTTGACAGCTATTACAATTTTAATCGCACTGCTTGTTGATTTATTGCTTTTGCCATCAATCCTTCTTATTGGGTACAAAAAGCAGGAACAGGGATGAAAATATGAAAAATACATTAGCCTGGAGATTAAGCCAAACGCTTTTAATTGTCTTTCTTAGTCTAATTCATGTCACTTGGGCCGAAGATCTGTCTCTGCAAGAAAAAGGCTTTAACATAGCCGCTCGATCTGATCGAAGCGACCGAGGTTTTGGCGACAGCGTAGTAGAGTTGAAGATGGTGCTTCGTAATGCTAATGGGCTGGAATCGATCAGACTTCTTAGCCTGAAAACCTTGGAAATAGAGAGTGAGGAATTGGGGGATAAAAGCCTGATTATTTTTGATAGTCCTTCTGATATCAAAGGTACAGCTTTGTTATCCTACGCCAAAATTCTTGATCCTGATGATCAATGGTTGTTTCTTCCAGCTCTAAAAAGAGTCAAACGAATCTCATCCGTTAACAAATCTGGACCTTTTGTCGGTAGCGAGTTTGCTTTTGAAGATTTTACATCTTTAGAGTTGAATAAATATCAGTACAAGTATGTTGGCGAAGAAACCTGTGATGAATTTATTTGCGATGTGATTGAGCGTGTACCCCGTTATCGACATTCTGGCTATACCCGGCAGGTGGCGTTCATTGATAAAAGTGTTTACCAGATGAGAAAACTGGAATTCTATGACCGTGGGAACGCTCATCTGAAAAGCCTTAAGTTCAAGGAATATCGACAATACGATAACGGTGTATGGAGGGCTCACTTGCTTTATATGGTCAATCACCTGAAAGGCAAGAGTACCGATTTGATATATTCGAATTATCAATTTTCTACGGGACTAAAGGATAAGGATTTTCAGAAAGGAATTTTGGCTCGATTACGCTAAATGGGATTTCGTTACCATTGTGCTGTAACTTTAGTCTTTACGCTTATTTATCCTATATGGGTCGCTGCATCGGATTTGGATGAATTAGATGTTTCAGGCTTTATTGGAACTGAAACCCGAATATTTTTTGAGGATGCCCAATTTTTTGGCCAGGGAGGGCATGGCGAAGTATCCCTTGTCCTATCTCCGGAATTCAGGTATGCAGCCAATAAGGGCACGCATAAATTTAGTTTTGGTCCTTTTGCAAGAATTGATTCCAGGGATCAGGAACGATCCCATTTCGATATCCGGGAAGCCTACTGGTTGGCTTCATACGAAGATTTTGAAATTCTGCTTGGTTTCAATAGGGTATTTTGGGGCGTTGCGGAATCACGTCATCTGATTAATATTATAAATCAGGTTGATCTTGTGGAAGATATTGACCAGGAGGATTTCCTGGGACAACCAATGATCAATCTTAGAACCTACCAGAATTTTGGTCAAGTCGATCTTTTTGTTCTTCCAGGTTTTAGAGAGCGCACATTTCCGGGAGAAAAAGGGCGGTTTCGCTTCTCTTTACCGATTGATAATAATCCGAAATATACATCGAGCTATGGACAAAAACACATTGATGTCGCACTGAGGTATTCCCATTATTTCGGAAACTGGGATGTCGGTGCCTATTATTTTTATGGAACGGGGCGAGAACCCCGGTTCATCCTCGATCATCAAGGCGATAAATTGCGACCGGTTTATGACATCATCCATCAAGGTGGTGTAGATATGCAATATACTAGAGACGCTTGGTTGTACAAGTTTGAAGGAATAGTTCAGTCAGGCCGTGGACAGACTTTTGCAGCCATGGTGGCTGGTGCAGAATTCACTTTCTATCAGGTATTTGATTCTGCGGATATCGGGATTTTATTAGAGTACCTTTACGACGGTCGTAGTTCTTTCCAGCCACCAACTATTTTTGAGAATGACATTTTTGTTGGTTTTCGGTTGGCTTTAAATGATGCTCATGATACCTCTGTTCTGGCGGCGACAATGTATGACCCATCCAGCGGGGAAATCTTTATCAACATAGAAGCTGAGAGACGCTTAGGTCAAAATTTCGCGATGGAGATACAAGCTCGGTTTTTCACTGGGAGCGATGCATCTGATGCTAATTTTGCTTTTGCTCACGATGACTACATTCGCTTCAATTTAGCCTATTATTTTTGATGTTCAATAGTTTTTATAGGTAATCAAATTTAGGTTTTAGCCTAAATGTGCAAGTTTTTCATGGCCGACTAGGTCGTCAGCGCGGAAGAATGGATAACAAAATTGCCGCCTTGGGTTGCACTGAAATCTCACGAGAATATACGGGAATGACATTAAAATAAGACTGCTCAATATTTTCGTCGGAAAAGGATACGTAGGGTTCCAGCCACGATAAAGAAGCTGCAGGTGATGATGGGTGAGGATAGAGTGTTATTGAGGAAAGTGATAATAATAAACAGTCAATATGGTACTTGACCCTTCTGTTTTGTTTCAAGAATAGATCTGAGACTTTCCCGAACAAGGCTCCTGGCACTTTTGAGCGGGTTGCCAAGTCACGGATCCAGTTTGAAATGTAGACCCGCTCCGCTTCGTTCATAGCCCATTTTATTGACCACAGATTTGACTCAGGTCAAACCAATCTTCCTGCCACAATGAAACAATGAACTCCTGCCTTGTAAGAATTAAGCAAGACGATCCGATTGTAAGCATTTGGGATCACTGGTGCCGATAGAGTCTTATCGATTTAACCATTAAAGGGTTTTTAAAATTTAATATCTCGTACGAGAAAAGATAACACCTATTAGATGTATTCAATGCAGGGCAAGCGAATCGATAGACACCCGGGAAATGGTGCGAATTGAAAGGTGAAAAATGTAAGCACACTCGAAATATTTCGTATTGCAGCACGTTGTTTTGCGCTGATTTTGATGGGCTGAAGTCGTAGGGGATTTACAAGGGTTCGAATATTGTTCTCTTTTTTCTATTTTATCTACAGGAGATAACGATGAAAAATAAATTTGTAAGTTACATGATGCAGTGTTTGATGGGTTGGGCCTTATTAACATCGACTGCATATGCTGAAATACCCATTACGGATGACGCAAAAATTGTCGGTTCGTGGTTGATGGAATCGGCGTCCCAGAAACTGGATGGTCCCACAGTAAGACGAGGTGAGACCTGGACTATTGACGGCGGTACGGTAACAAAGACCGGATTACTACTTGCTCGCAGTGGAACCTATGATGTGCCTCCCATTGATTACCAGATCAAAGATGGAAAATTATTTTTGGCAGTGATTGGTCGGGCAGGGAAATTTGATGAGTTTAGCCTGATTGAGCAGTCGGTTGATAGTATGATTTTGTATGGAACATCGGAGGGGTATCTTCATTTCAAGCGCAAATAGGCTAGTGGATTTGCACGCTGACGGTTAAGTTTGATGCGCAGATTTCTTAGTTTCAGGCTGAATATCCTTTGATTACTGGAAGCAGAAATTTTCTTCCTGGAAAGAGACGGGTGAGGTCTGATTGGTTTTTTGTTGAAAAGGGTGTTTTGATATGAATGATTTAGTTGTTGCCCCGAGCATTTCTCGTGAGGAAATATTTGTCACATTGAAACTCGAGCTGGTTGAACTCCTGTGCCTTGAATCTTCTGACGCCATTAGCGAGGATACGCGTCTTGTGGAAGATTTAGAGATCGATTCGTTGGGAATGGTTGATCTGGTGATGCAGGTTGAAGATTGCTTTGACATTGTATTGCCGACAAACACCGATTTAAGCAAAATCAAGCGAGTTGGAGACGTGCTTGACCTTCTGGATAAGCCCCAATCAACAAAGCTTAGTGCAACTACGATCTAATGAATGGTTCTACAGAGACGAAGTGTTTTTCTCCCAGTTTTCCGTCGCCGGATACGTTGGACAAATTCTATATCAGCGGTCGTAAAATGTGGCCGGATCTGGCGGAACTTAAAAACCTGAAGTTTGACCGATCTCAGGTTGACGATGAAGTCGTTCAATTTATGCGTAGTACAGCGTTGAATGAGTATGGTGTTGCTCACTACATTGGCAGTTATTTAAATAGCTATAAGGACGATTTCAAATTGCGAATGTGGTCAGCTATCTGGGCTGCTGAAGAATATGTTCACTACCTGGTTTTGAGGCGAATGTTGGAAGGCCTAGGCGAATCGCTCACGGATGAAGATTTTACCGGTCTTGAGAAGGGTGAATTCGTTAACAGTTATGCGGACTATTTTGAGAGTATTCTAATCAGTCCTGATGTTGACAGGCGTATGGTTCAACTTATCTTTGGCGTGATTCAGGAGTTTGCAGCTGTAATTGCTTACACTGCTGTCAGTGAAAAATGTAAAATCCCGGAAATGGGAGCGCTGTTTAAACGTATTGCACGAGATGAAACGCGCCATTTTCGTTTTAATCAGCTTGCGCTGGAATCGTTGTGTAAAAATTACAGTGAACGGGAGTGTGCGATGATTTGGCCACAATTTCGTGCGATTTGGGGTAATTTACAAATGCCGCAGGAGCATATCGAATATTTCGCCGAACTTGACATGGGAACGAAGCTTTATACAGGGTTTTGGAGTGGTGAATTGAAATCTCGAATGATCCTTCGGATGACTCAATATTTCAAGAAATTTCGGCAACCGGTTGCTGTGGTGTGACGTGGCTTTGGGAAGAAGGCAGATATATTTCCGTTAGATTGTTTAGAGTGCACGTCAGGGATCGTTAGGGGCACGTAAATGGTCCGTATAGGCGTTGCTGAAACAATCAATGACTCATACCATTTATACCTATAAATGAAATGCTTAAAATGGGTTCTCTTTTTTATCGCGGGTAAAAGTGGAAAAATCGAATTGAGGTATTGCCTGCTGGATTTGGGGCCGATTGTCCATGTTAGCTTTCAGACATCGGGCGCGTGGGATGATGGATCCTACATGCGCTCAGTGTTAATGTGGCCAGGATCATGGACATTCAAGGGTTATTTTGTCTACAGGAGGATTTAGTAATGAAACCTGAGGTTAAACATTTTTTTCACAATCAAACATGGACCTATACCTATGTAGTTTGGGATCCTGTGACGAAAAAGTGTGTAATCGTTGATCCGTGCCTTGATCTCAATTATAAAGCGGGTCGAATCTGCAGTTTTGCAGCCGACGAGGTAATCGCCTATATTGAAAAGGAGGGTTTGTCCGTAGATTGGATCTTCGAGACTCATGCTCATGCGGATCATGTGAGCGCAGCACACCATATTAAAGAGAAAATTGGTGGAAAGGTGGCTATTGGCGAGCACGTTATTACGGTTCAGGAGGTATTTAAGAAATTTTATAATCTTGGCGATGATTTTAAATCTGACGGCTCTCAGTTTGACCACTTATTCAAGGATGGTGAAAAATTTAACATTGGCAACATTGAGGGAAAAATCTTGCATACGCCAGGCCATACACCCGGCTGTATTAGTTATATTTTTGAAGGGTTGGCGTTCGTTGGCGATACGCTTTTCATGCCGGATTCGGGGACGGCTCGATCTGATTTTCCGGGTGGTGATGCTTCTACACTTTACCATTCAATTCAAAAAATCTTTGCACTACCCGGCGATACAACATTGTATATGTGTCACGATTATAAGCCGGACAAACCACATCCGAGGTGGGTGACAACGGTAAACGACGAGAAGAAGAAAAACATATATATTCAAGAAGGGGTTACAGAGGAGATGTTTGTCGCAGTTCGTAACGGTATTGACGCATCGTTGGAGGCTCCTGTTTTGCTATTGCCATCGATCCAAATCAATATTCGCGCAGGAGAATTGCCTCCATCTGAAGACGATGGTGGCCAGTATTTGAAAATCCCGTTAAACAAAATTGGTGTTTCTTGATAGATTAGATAGGAAGTTGCCAGGAAACAGTGAACAGGTATATTTCATTGTTTTATTTTTACATATGGTGCTATTGGAATAACTTCAATCCTGTAGTTTTCATGGCATCCGTTACAATGCAGCAAAGTTTCACTCAATTGTTTCATTGTATGTTGGGGCTCTTTTATTGTGGTTGCGTCATCCGCGATTGAATCAAAATTACTGTGAACTGATTTTCCCAGGTTCATGAAAGTGGCCGGTAACTTTATCTGTTCGTTATTTTCAGGAGCCTGCCGCATTTTTAAACCCAAAGGTGTAGCATGTCGCGCTACCGCGTCCATGTCGTTAATCGATAAGGCCGCCAGAATCGCCTGTGTACCCACTAACAAACTTCGCATTTCTTTAAGTACCAGTGCTTGTTGTTGTTCGGTCAGTTTAATGGTTTGGCGCTGATCGAATTCATTAGCGGATACAGTCATGGCGGTCAACGTCACCAAGGTAATAAATAATATCTTCATGAGATCTTCCTGATAATCCTTCTTCGCTCATTTAGTTTGCTATTTTAATTGCAATACCTTTAACATGATTTTAGCACGCCTTCGGTATTGTTAGTCTATGTTTACGAGTTCGCATAAAAAGTGGGACGAATTTACAGTTTTTTATCCAAACTCTCATAGCCCACTAAGTGCAGACAAACGTTTAGAATCAGTGATTTCAATTTGTTTGCCATCAACGCGCAGCATGCCAGTGTCCTGAAATTGACTGAACATCCGGCTAACCGTCTCTAATGCCAGGCCGAGGTAGTTGGCGATGTCACAACGCCTCATGCTAAGGTAAAAGGCATCTGTAGAATAACCCCGGATACCATTATCTCGGGATATGCTGCTCAAAAAATTGGCAAGTCGTACTGCAGCGCGAGTATTGCCACGTAATCGCATCATCCGTTCTTTGTGATTAATCTCCCGGCTCATACATTCAAGTAAACGGTGATTGAGTTGAGGTGTTTTGTTTGCGAGCTGTTGGAATGCATGATAGGACATCTCACATACGCTGCTAATCTCGAGTGCGGTTGCGGTGCAATCATAGGTTCCGCTGCTGACCGCGTTCAACCCGAGTATGTCACCTGATACGCCAAAACGAGTCACGTTTTCTTCGCCTTCCAGGTTAATGCTGGAGCATTTAATACTACCCGATCGTATAAAATACAAGGATCGGAATTGATCGCCCATCTTGAATAAGGTGTGGCCACATTGCGGAAGATAGCGCACTTTAAGCATTTTTTTGATTTCTTCCTGCGTATCCGCCTGTAGTCCCGTCCATAGACAAGCATTGTGGGTCGGACAATCTTGACAATTTATATTGCTTTTCATCTTCTTTTCTCCATTAACTCAGTCAATTGCTATATTTAGAGTCATGATAAAGATCAGATTGATGAGAAAAAATCCGTACGACCACTTAGGTAGTATTACCTATTGCAGTCAACGGCTATGAGTACAAGATCAGGCAGTGATTTAGCCTCCATCTTTTCCATTATTCGTGCGCGATGTACGTCGACTGTACGGTGACTGATCGCCAGCAAGCGGGCGATTTCTTTGTTAGAAAGTCCTGCTACGACGTGCCGCATGACTTCTTTTTCTCGTGGCGTCAAGCGTGCGAACCGCACATTGACATCATGCATTTGGGCGTGTTTAGCCCTTTTATCCAAATCGAGCTGGATGGCGTTACGGATGCGATCCAGCAACTGCGTTTCGTCGAACGGTTTTTCAATAAAATCAACAGCTCCACCTTTGAATGCACGAGCAGATTGCGGCACATCGCCGTGACCGCTTAGAAAAATGATCGGAATCTCTAATTGTTTTGTTCGTAAAGTGTCTTGAAGTTCCAAACCGCTCATTCCTGGCATGCGGATGTCTAGTACCAGGCAACCGGGCCGTGATGCTTGATTATCATCTAAAAAGGCTTGGGCCGACGCGTAGCATTTCACACTGAGTCCCGATGTTTCCAGAAAAAGTCCCAATGCATCGCGCACGGCGGGGTCATCGTCCACTAAGAAAACAATCGGCTCAACACTCATGGAGAATTCCCCGAATCTGCTGGCAAAGTAAAATGAAATGTTGCGCCCTGGTCAAGCTCAGCCGTCGCCCATAATCGGCCTCCATGGGCTTCGATGATTGATCGGCTGATCGCCAGGCCCATGCCCATACCTTCAGGTTTTGTGGTATAAAAAGCGTCAAAAATTCGTTCTGTTTGATCGGCGTCTAATCCAGGGCCTGTATCTCGCACAGTAATTTGAACTTCCGATGTACCGGTCAAGCCAACGCTAATCGTCAAAACGCGTTTTTCCTGATTGGCCATCGCGTCGATCCCATTGTGCATAAGATTTAACATGACTTGTTCTATTTGCACCTTATCAATCGTTACGCGGGGCAGTCGATGGTCAATTTCTACCTGTAGCGCTACATTTCTGCCACGAGTTTGGGCCTCGCTAAATTGAATGACCTCGTCAATCAATTCATTCAGGTCGACTTTGATTTTACTACCTTCCTGTTTGCGGACAAATTTCCTCAATTGGCGAATAATAAGTCCGGCTTGAGCCGCTGTTTTTGCGATTTGTTCGAGTGCATGAGCGAATTTTTCTGATTTTTCCGTGCCGTCGTGTAGCATCCGTAAACAAGCTTTGGCGTACGCATAGAGAGCCGTCAACGGTTGATTGATTTCGTGTGCCAGCCCCGCTGCCATTTCACCCATCAAAGAAAGACGATCCATGTGGGCTAATTCGGCCTGGTGCTGTTTGCTCTGCTCCTCGGCGCGACGACGCGCAGTAATGTCGATACCGGTGCTGATAATGTTGACAACCCCACCAGCATCATTTGACAGGGCGGTATTGTGCCAAGCAATCAGGCGACGTGACCCAGATTTTGTCAGCCAATGACTTTCGAATTGATTGGGAAAATAATCCACATTCACTTCGCTGTATACCGCTTTTACGGGCTCTATTTCTTCAGTCGGAAGGAAAATATTCCAAAAATATTGTCCTTCGACCTCAGCAAAGCGATATCCGGTTATATTCTCGCAGGCGCTGTTAAAACGTACGATCCGTCCTTGTCGATCCAAAACCATGAGGAGTGCGCTTGAGGTGGCCAGAATCGCGGACACAAAATTGCGCTCATCCCGTAATGCTGCTTCCATCCGTCTGCGTTCGGTGATTTCGCGTAGTACTCCGGCGAAAAACCGTTGTTCGCCAACTTGAAATTCGCTGATGGATAATTCCAAGGGGAAAACCGAGCCGTCTTTGCGTTGTCCGAGTACTTCACGTCCGATGCCGATTATGCGCCGCTCGCCGGTTTGCATATATCGAGCGAGATGATTATCGTGGGCTTCGGCGTCGGGTGTAGGCATTAACATGCATATATTTTCCCCCTGTACTGCTTCAGCGGAGTAGCCAAAAATCGATTCGGCTGCACGATTGAAGAGTTCGATCCGGCCCGTTGAATCAATAGTGATGATGCCATCGACTGCAGTATTGACGATGGCTTCGGTGCGCGCCTCGCTTTGCCTCAGTTGATGTTCAATCTGACTCGGGTCGGGTTTTTCAGGTCCGTTATTTAAATTTTCCGGCAAACGCCACTCCTAGGTCTGTTAGCTTAACTATTTTAATCGATGGAGAGCGTATTCTGCCAATTGTTCGGCGGCGGAGTCGAAGGCCTCTTCAATCATTCTGCAAATGCCGCTGCCCTGATGAGCATAGCTAATCACAAGCATTTTGTCCGGTACTGACAATTCAACTCGGATCCGCGACAGTTTGCCTTGTTTTGAGGCTTGATGTTGGGCTTCTACGAATACATGGCAGCGTGCAATGAAAATAGGAGAGCTCTCCAATGTAGCAACTTTTTCGCGAATATCGGTATCGACTGCAGCGGAATGAGGAAATCCACTAAACGTAATTTGCAAAGGAATAGTCATCTGAACCTTTAATCATTCTAATGTACAAAAGCCTAACCTGAATCAATGGTCTAATTTTTGATGTGGATCAAATTATTTTCCAGTGGTGAAAACTGTTTCGGAAAATATCCGTAGTATCAATTCCGTATTCTTATTCGTACTGAAATGCCGGCGGAGGGTTGGATTATCTCTCTTCAATAATGTAATTAGTTACACTGGATTGGAATAAATAGCCGTTTGATCTGAGTCAAAGTCAAGCTATGGCTCTGCGGTTATCATGCGAGGGAAATAGATCGTATTTTTTATCAACAACAATTGTGAGAAATTTACTTCGGTAAATAGTGTATATGCGAAATTGAATTTCAAGCTTTAATTCAGGAGGTGGCATGAAGGAGCCAAAACAGGTTGTGTCAGAGACCATTGCACGTGAACAACGGTATGCTTTGATCGAAAAAATTACTATGATTTTCCTTATTATTCTGTCGATGGTCGGCGTCAGTATTATGGAGTTTTCTCCATCTGAAGGATATCAGTACTGGGTTGGTATGATTCCGGTCTTTGGGATTGGGGCCATAACAATCAACTTTTCACAAGCCAAACAAAAAGACCGAATCGTTCAGGAAATCTTTGTTGAGCAGGGCCTTTTGTGGTTTGGTGTGCTATTAGCTTTATGTGGAACGCTGATGCTGTTACATGTAAATGCCTTGGATAATAAAAATACCGGATTGGTCATGTTGCTTATTTTGTCGTTGGCAACCTATATCGATGGCCTGCGGATTGGTTGGCGCTTTAGTTTGGTGGGTAATTTTCTGGGTCTGACAGCAGTTTCAATAGCCTATCTGAAACATTTTATGTGGATATTGTTCGGACTTGCGGCAATTACCATCGGATTGGCAGTATTCCGGGGTCGTTTTTCAGCGAAGTTTATTAAGTGATTTTGTAACTGCTCACCCCTCTATGGTTGATCTGTACCGGAAGACGCCTTAAATGCAATCCATGTAAGCTTGGATGCGGCTTCCCTGCCGCATACACTTCCTCCACAGATCACCTATAGAGGGCTGTTTCGGTGGGGGGCGAGTCGTTACGTGAATTTTTTACTATGGCGAAGAAACGCGATTGATTGATATAAATCAATGTCGGGCAATCAATAAGAAAATAAAATTTCCTCAATACTGAAACCTTGAATCTTTTGCAACGAACTGAGCCTTGCAAGCAAAGAATTAGAAAGAAGTTCTTTGTTTTGGTTTGATATTGTAATTTTTGTTTCGGTATAAAAAGTAACGTATCTATTTAGCGGGTTTCGTGGATAGGCTGCAAACTGTTGATTGTTGGGGACGCGTGAATACGTACATATAAGCTCTTCTGCAACAATCCTTTTGCAGAACCCCAAATGATTAACATCTGACACTCTCAGAAATATAGTCGCTGAATAGTTGCAAAGTAACAAAAACTTCTTGTCAAAAAAGGTGAAAATCATGAAGAAAATAATGAAGGTTTTAACTTCACTGATCCTGGTGATCGGTTTATCGGTTGTTTTAGTCGGGTGCGAAGGTGGTACAGGTGGTAGTGCGGGTATGGGTAAAAAATCTGACTTAACTGCTAATTAGTGTCCGCTGAAGGTTTCCATGGCCTCGAACAAGGTACCAACGCTCCATCAATATAATCTTGTTCGAGTGTAGCGATCGGAAATTTGGCTGATTAGACAAGTTTTCAATGAACTGGTTTATTTTTCGGTGGGCTCCAAGAGGCCCATCTGAGAACCAACTGATTGACTGTAGACGACTGATTGACCGAATTATCCGATCATTTTTTTATAGGGAGTGCGAGTGCTCCGTCCCAGATATATTGACGGATATATAGCCAGTAATCGGCCATCTGCGTTGTTGCACCCGCTTTACACGCGCAACGAGTCCAGCGCGCGTGCCTGGCAGCTGACCACTTCTCGACACAATTCACCGCCCCAATACCAGTGTGATGGAGTACTAATAAAGAGGGCTGGACCAATTTCTGTATTGAGAGTTTAAACCTGAACCCGTGACTTTACTACAGCACTCAGAAGGATTTTGGATACAGGCTGCTGCTCTGATCCAGCTCCCCTGTTTGTCGGTAATCTAAAGTAATTGCATCTGGTTTCCTCAGTTCTCCGTTAATAACCGATCCGACTACAATGTTGTGATCGCCGGAATTGGTTTCGCTAACAATTTGGCATTCAAAAAAAGCCATAGCTTCGTCCATAACCGGTGCTTGAGTTTTATGACATCGCCAGGGTATCGATAGCAATTTGTTGTGTGATGCGGGTTGGCCAAAATGTTCGGCCAGGTCAAGCTGGTTGTCACTCAATACATTGATTGAAAACATGCCGTTTGATTGCATAAGATTATAGCTGGAATGTTCCGGGTTGACGCTTAATGCCAACATCAGGGGTTTAAAGGATGTTTGCATGACCCATGCGGCGGTAAACGCGTTATGCGTGTGACCGTCGCTGACGCCGATAACATAAACGCCATGGCTGACTGTACGGAATAATTCAGCCATTTTAAGATAGGGATCAATAGTGGTCATGCGGTTCGGCCACGTCCTTGGAATGTCGAGTTTTCAGTGATGATCCTATCCAGATAAATGTCGTATTTATCCATCGGAATCTGATCAAATATCTGGCTTGCGAAGCCCACTCCAATCAGCATTGTATCCGAAGCTACTGAGCACAGCAGGCGATCATAATATCCACCTCCATTTCCGAGTCGACCGCCCTGTGGGTCGAAGGCGACTCCAGGAACCATGATAAGATCAATCGATTGTGGATCGACTTCTTTACCGGCTTCATTCCAACGATCTTTTGGTGGTTCGAGTATGTTCCACATACCTGGGACAAGTTCATCCAATGATTCCAGATGCCACAGTCCAAGTTTATTGTCTCCCTGTTCGTCTTGAGTGCAATAGGGAATGACAATGCGTTTTTCGCCGCTTAATTGCTGCAAAACAAATTGCGTGGTTTGCACTTCTGTACGGCAATCGAGATACAGCATGATCGTGTCCGCCTGCTGGTAATCCGATAACTCGAAAAAAGTGTCACAGATTTTGTGACTATGAGTTTCTTTTTCGGGTTGTGCCGCACGCGCAGTATAGGCAGCGCGCCGTAGTGCTTGCTTTTTTTTATCTAATTCCTGGGTAGACATGGTTTACAGGAAGCCGATTGTAGCCTGGATGGATTGTAACGGAATCCGGGATTTAGGATGGTAAGTCCTATGGTGGATATTTACGCGGGAACAGCCTCATAGTCTAAGGCATCTATAATCGCATCGCTCATTTCGTTTGTTTTTACTGTTGACCCTGCATTCAGATCCGGAGTGACGTAGGTTCCCTGGTTGATGACTTTTTTAACAGCATTAGTGATCCGAGTAGCTGCATCGGTTTCACCAAGGTGATTCAGCATCATGACGCCTGCCAGTATGACAGCTGTTGGGTTAGCGATGTTTAGTTCAGCAATATCCGGTGCGCTGCCGTGAACAGCTTCGAATAGCGAGGTTTCAAAACCAATATTTGCACCTGGGACGAGGCCCAGTCCGCCGACTAGCCCAGCAGTCAGATCCGATAAAATATCTCCAAACATGTTGGTGGTGACAATCGTGTCGAATTGGTTTGGATCCATCACCATGTGCATGCAGGTTGCATCTATTATACGTTCATCACACTCAATACTGGGGTATTCTTTTGAAATATCTCTGGCGACATCTAAAAACAGGCCTTGACTGAATTTGAGGATATTCGCTTTGTGCGCAATAGTAACTTTTTTGCGGTTATTTTCTGAGGCGTACTCGAATGCATATCTGACTATGCGTTCTGCTCCGCTGCGGGTGACGATGGCAATGCTCTCCGCGGTATTTTTGTTAGGGCCAATATAGTGTTCCAGGCCGGCGTACAGTCCTTCGGTATTTTCCCGAACAACCACAATGTCAATATTCTCGTAACGTGAATTTGCGCCTTTCCAACTGGTTGCCGGTCGTACATTTGCGTATAAATCGAATTCTTGTCGTAGAGCCACATTAATACTTCTAAACCCTTTTCCAAGCTGAGTGGTAAGAGGACCTTTGAATACGACTCGGTTTTTTTCGATGGATTCCAGAGTCTCATCCGGTAAAGGCGTATGGAATGTTTCGTAGGCGGATAAACCCGCAAACTGTTCTTCCCATTCAATCGCTACACCTGTCGCGTCAATAATTTTGACCGCTGCTTCCATTATTGACGGCCCGATACCGTCGCCCTTAATTAATGTGACTTTATACATTACTAATATCCAGTTCCAAAACTTTTTAAGTATGGCATATTAAGGCTGGTATTGTAATTATTCAGTATATATTTTGAGCCATTGATTTTGGTCTTCGGCAACGGAGAAGTTGTAGCAGAGCATGCCGGGTAGTTATTTACGTGTCTCTAACAGTCAACGGTATATACACTAACTACCCGACGCGTTGCATAGATACTTAAGACATTTGAATATCGCTTGGTTTTAAACAGGTAATTGACCCAATTGTGAATTCTAAAATTCCGGCTCAAACTGGGCGAACCATTGTCCACTGCCGTTGGCTGAGAGTGGATCGTAATACAAAGTGTTGAGCTTAAGGTGACCTGATTCCCCGAGCTCTGGTCCAGGCAATAAGGTACGAAAGGCTTCCCCGCCCAACAGTTGATGCGTTATTGTTTGATACATACGTGACAGTTGTCTGTCTCGGAGCATGGTTTCCAGAATCTGCGGTCCGGCGATCAGGTACATGCGCTGGAAACCCAGTTCGCTTAAAGCAGTGACTAAGGGACGACCTTCTACATCTCGATCGCGACCCGCGATAATGACTGTATAACCTTTCTTTTCCCATGCTTTGATCCGAGCCGGATCCGCACATTGACCGGTTGCGATATAACAGCGTTGGTTATGTTGTTTGATAGATGCAGGCATTGGGAAATCCAGGCTTCCGCTGGCGATAACTATTGACGGCTGTGACACTAAACCCTGTTGTATTCGCCACTCGGCGATATCTGCAGTCTCTGGTGTAACTCCTGATTGCAGGATATTGCCCAGTGTGCCATTTGCCAGTGATCGTAGGTAGCCACCATGCGTTATCAAGCAATCTGCCTGGGCGTGAAGTTCCAGGAAAAGGCGAAAATCATCGGCAGTTGTGAGTGTCTTGGGTAAATAAGTTTTTCCAGTATTTTTGTCTTCCAGCGCAATACGTCCATCCAGTGAGGACAAGAAATTTGCATATACGAAAGGTTTCTGCGCAGACCCGAGTTTATGAATGTGATGATTCAGGTACAAACTCCTGAGTGATCTCTCCCGATGAGGTGGAGGGAAAAGTTGATGGATTTTTTTCATTGCTTGATTATTAGTCAATTTGGGTCAATTGAAACATAGGCTTTTCAGTATGATTAGCTGACAAGGTGGTATCGGGAGTTGCTTTCGCCCTTTCTTTTAACTATATTACCCCGACTAAAAATACTAGGGTAATTTGATGGAAAAACAATATATTTTACATATGCTAACGACCGCTAAAAATCTTAGCCCCTTTGATGTAAACATGGCTTTGGATGCGGGTTGGACTTCGGCGATTCCTTATATCAACGTGGAAGAAGACGAAGTCGAAGGTTTGGTTCAGGACGCGGTGTTTTCGCGTGGTCCCAAAGGGGTCGCCAGGACAGGTATCTTTATTGGCGGGCGCGATACTATGCAGGCGATTAACATGTTGAAGACCGCTAAAAGCTCGATGGTTCCTCCATTCGAAGTGCCGGTATTTGCGGATCCCAGCGGGGCATTTACTACGGCTGCTGGTATGGTTGCTGCTGTGGAGCGAGAGTTGGCAAAAACGCACAATACCACATTAGTCGGTAAAAATATTCTTGCTTTGGGAGGAACCGGGCCGGTTGGGCAGGCTGCTGCGGTTATATCGGCGAAAGCAGGCGCGAATGTACGCATTATTGGCCGCCAGTTGGAAAAAGCCCAGCGGATTGCCGATATGTGTAACGCAGAATTCGGAAACAATGAAACCGGCATTACTGGTGGCGCTGATGCGGATAAAGGTGACTTTTTACAGACAACGGACATTGTTTATGCGACCGCTGCGGCGGGAATTGAAGTATTAAACGCGCAACTCATTGAATCTGCTCCGGCGCTGAAGGTGGCAGCAGACGTTAACGCAGTGCCTCCATCCGGAATTGCGGGTCTGAATGCTCACCACGATGGTGAACCGATTCATGGGTCAAAAAGTGGCGCGGTCGGCATTGGTGCATTGGCAATAGGTAATGTGAAATACCAGGCTCAGAATAAATTGTTGAAACGCATGATTGAAGAAGAGAAGCCGGTCTATCTGCATTTTGAACATGCGTTTGATGTTGCGCGTGAATACGTCAGGCCTTGATGTTTTTCGGCGGTTTAACTTAAGCAAACAATCAAGTATAGAGAGAAACCCTAATGGATAAGCGTAGTATTATTCATATGTTCGATCCGTCGCCGCATACCAGCCCTTTTGATATTAATTTTGCGGTTGATGCAGAGTTCGACGTGATAGTGCCCTATAGCAATGTCAAATTGGAACAGATCAACGCTCTGGTTCAGGATGTTATATTTTCGCGCAGTCCTGCGGGCGTGCGAAAAACCGGTATTTTTATCGGCGGTAGAGACATGGGTGTCGCTATGGGTATGCTGGAACAAGCCAGGGAGGCGATGGTACCGCCTTTTCAGGTGTCGGTGTTAGCAGATCCCAGTGGCGCATTTACCACCGCTGCGGCATTGGTCGCGTGTGTCGAACGTGAGCTTAAAACCAGGCATGGCGGCAATCTGAAAGGCAGTCGGGCAATCGTATTC
>CAZGQY010000048.1:0-23072 GCA_964528035.1 uncultured Methylococcaceae bacterium
GGAAGGAAAATGCCCGAAGGATACCGTACACCGACAGGTGAAATACCTAAACAACCGCGTTGAAGCCGATCACGGCAAACTCAAACGGCTCATCAACCCTGTGCGCGGGCTCAAATCCCTGAAGACAGCATATGCCACCATCAAAGGGTTTGAAGTCATTCGTCTGTTTAGAAAAGGAAAGATGAATACCTGGATAAACGGGCAAGGACTACCAGGAGAAATCCGCCTTATTGAAAGACAGTTCGAGACCTACACCGCATAATCAATCCTATCAAAGACATTTCTCTGGCTTTTCTAAGTTTTTGCAACAGGGCCATATTTCTTTAGTGCTACAGACAATTTAAATTTACAGAAAATGTTGTGAACTATTGCGGCTTATCATTTCTGAGTGTCCCGAAATTGTCCCGCAGACATAAAAAAAGCACTTCGATTTCTCGTAAGTGCTTGAATAATTTGGTGGGTCGTGAGCGATTCGAACGCTCGACCATCGCCTTAAAAGGGCGGTGCTCTACCAGCTGAGCTAACGACCCCACTGAGCCGGGATATGTTACCTTAATATTAAAAAAACGCAAGTATAAAGCAAGAATCAGCCATCGACATCCAGATCAAGTCTCCATTAGACATTAACTTTGGTAACGCGTCGGGTCGGCGACTCCGGCTGTGACAAACCCTTCTTTTCTTAATCGGCAGGATTCGCAAACACCACAGGCATACCCGGATTCATCAGCGGAATAGCAGGACACTGTGGTCGAATAATCCACACCCAATTCACTACCTATTTTGATTATTTCGGCTTTACTCAGATCAATCAAAGGGGTCTTTATGGCAATACGCTGGCCCTCGATTCCCGCCTTGGTTGCAAGATTAGCAAGCTCCTGGAAGGATTGGATATATTCCGGGCGACAATCCGGATAACCGGAATAATCCACAGCATTCACGCCGATAAAAATATCATGCGCATGCAGCACTTCAGCCCAGCCCAGTGCAAATGCAAGAAATATTGTATTCCTGGCTGGCACATACGTGACGGGTATTCCATCTCCCGGTTGGCTGGGAACAGCAATACTCTCATCGGTCAATGCCGACCCACCAATCGAATTCAAACCAACTGGAATCACCTTACTCGATTGCAGAGCGTATCTTTTTACAATCACTTTCGCTGCATTGAGTTCCGCACTATGTCGCTGGCCATAATCAAAACTCAAGGCATGACAATCAAAGCCCTGCTGGATAGCTAACGCCAGAACTGTTAAGGAATCAAGCCCTCCTGACAATAACACAACCGCTTTAGGTTTTTCGCGACTGTTCATCGTCCGGCAATATTTCCCCACAAAATTTTATGCAGTTGAATCTGAAAGCGTACCGGCAACTGATCACTGAGGATGTAATCTGCTAACTCTCCCGGAGGGCATCGATCCGCAACAGGAGAAAACAACACTTCACAACGTTCGTTAATACTGTATTTTTTCAATACGCCTTTAGACCACTCATAATCTTCCCGGTCAGCTACAACAAACTTGACCTGATCTTTTTTATCCAAATATTCCAAATTGTCGTAACGATTACGCTGCTGCTCACCCGAGCTGGGCGTTTTCAGATCCATAACCTTTGTTACATTAGGATCAACCACGGAAATATCTATCGCACCGCTGGTTTCGAGTGCAACGTGAAAACCCTCTTGTAGCAATCTATCGAGCAATTCAGGACACTTTTTCTGTGCCAAAGGCTCGCCCCCTGTGACCGTCACATAGGGAGTTGCGTATTGTCTTGTCTGCGCCACAATATCATCGATTGACACACGCTCACCACCAAAAAATGCGTATTCAGTATCGCAGTATGTACAACGCAACGGGCAACCCGTCAGCCGAATAAACACTGTGGGCATACCCACTGTATTTGATTCACCCTGGATAGAATGGAATATTTCGGTAATTCGCAGCACTTCAGGAACTGGAATATTAAATTTTTCTACAGTCAGACAATATCCTAATGCCTTTCACTTTTTATGCGTTTTAATCTTTGATCTGCCAGGCGAGCGGCATTGCTTTCCGGATAAGCCTTAATGACCGACTTCAAGTTCTTTTTTGAAGCTTTCCATCGCCCTTGCTCATAATCAATAAAGCCCAGTTTTAGCATTGCGTCGGGTACTTTTTCACTTTCCTTGTAATTCTCGATAACCGCGTCGAAACTGCCTCTTGCCGCATCAAAATTACGCAGCACATAGTAAGTTTCACCCAACCAATATTGAGAATTGTCTGCATAATTACTGTCTGGATATTTATTTAATACCGCGGTAAATTCCGCAATCGCATCATCATAGAGACCATTGTTTAATAATCCAAAAGCCTGGTTATAGGCATCCTCATCACTGCCTGATTTGACAGCAGGACTTTTTTTAGCAAGCTCTGTTGCATCGACGACTTTATTGGGCTTTTGTACTGGCTGTTCTTCTTTAACCTGCACAGGTGGCGCAGCGTCTACATTACTCAAATCCTGCGTATTATCACCCCCCTGGCTGATACTCGAGCTGGGTGCGCCACCATTTTCCAGGTCAAGCAGTCGCTTATCCAAATCAAGATATAAATCTTTCTGACGCTTTTGCATACCCTCTACCTTATGCATCAAAGTTTCCATTTCACCACGCATCTGCTGAAGGTCGGATTGCAATCGCTCAGTTTTTTCCACCATATCAAGAAAGACTTTACTGGAAAGCCTCTGCTCCAGACGATCAAGTCGTCGAGCCATATTCTCAGAGGTCGCGGATTGAGCAAATACTGCTGCTGACATAACGGTCAGCAGCATCCCTAACAAAATTCTATTCATATTCAATATCCCGGATATTTAATCTCCACCCGACGATTCAACTGCCAGGCTCGATCATCGTGCCCACCAGACGCAGGTTTTTCTTCTCCATAACTCATTGTACGTATCTGGCCGTCTCGGACTCCTTGAATCACCAACATCCGCGCAATTGACTTCGCCCGCTGTTCACCCAGGGCGATATTATACTCCCGTGAACCACGTTCATCGGCATGACCTTCAAGAGTCACCTGGATTGACGAATTAGCAGCCAGATAGCGTGCATGCGCAGCCACTACAGATTGATATTCGGGTTTTATTTCCGCGCTGTCGTACATAAAATAAATAACGCGCTTGTATAAAGGACTCTGCGGATCGTCAAGTGGATTTCCCCCTCCAGAATAGCCAGAATCAAGCCCCTGGACATCCGCGCCCGATGCATTCGCTCCACCACTGACAGAAGCATCTGAACCCGCCTGTCCGGATTGATAATCCTCGTCGTCAATAGCTGTGGTCTCGCAACCACCAACAACGAAAGCAAATACCACAATAAACAGTCCAATGACGATAGTTTTCATTAATACTCTCCTCAAACATTTGTTGGATCAAAATAGATCCTGATGCATTTCGATTGAAACACACTTAATTTTTTATCTTCACGCGACACCAGACTATGGAGACCAGGCGGGTTCCTGTACCTCGCCTGCATCCAAAACCAGGCGTTGACGTACACGCCCATCCACAGAAACTGCGGAAAGCTGGCCCTGACTCCCTTTCCTGGTTGCGTAAAGGATCATGCTACCATTCGGTGCGAAACTCGGCGCTTCGTCCAAACCTCCGTCGGTTAGTACTCGAAAAAAACCGCTACTCCGGTCAAGCACACCAATTTGATAACCCTGACCTCCACGATGCACCATGGCGACCAGATTACCGTCTGGAGATAAAGTCGCCGCCGCGTTATAACTTCCTTCAAAGGTCAATCGCCTGACTGTCCCGCCATCCAGGGCGACCGAATAGAGCTGGGGTTTGCCTCCTCGATCAGAAGTAAAGACAATACTGCGACCATCGGGGGACCAAACTGGTTCCGTATCAATTGAATAGCTGCGCGTCAGTTTGCGTAAGGATCGAGAATCTATATCGAGGATATAAATATCCGGCTCACCGTCTTTGGACAGCGTAAGAGCCAACTGACGACCATCCGGAGACCAGGCCGGAGCCCCGTTTATACCAGGATAGGAAGCCACCAATTCACGTTGCCCACTACTCACGGTCTGAATATAGACCGCTGATAATTTCTTCTCAAAAGACACATATGCTATACGGCTTCCATCCGCTGACCAGGCGGGTGACATGATGGGTTCACGTGATGTCAGTATCGTTTGTGGATTGTAACCATCCGCATCGGCCACCTGTAATCTATATTTTCGTGACTTATTCTTTCCTTGAGCAACAGTCACATAAGCAATCCGTGTACTGAACACTCCCGGAGTGCCTGTGATGGTCTGATAGATTATATCGGCTATCTTGTGAGCAGTTCTTCTCAATTGGGATTTGGAACTGGGTATGCGCAAACCACTCAACCGTTGCTGCTTAAAAACATCAAACAAACGAAATTCAATAATATAATTTTTGGCAGACACTCGTTCCACACGACCGATGACCAGATTTTCCTGAGCCAAAGCCTGCCAGTTACGGAATTTAATCTGGCTGGCATCAACCGGATTCGACAACATATCGCGCAGCGCTAAAGATTTGAAGCCACCGGTACGCTCCAAATCCGCCTGAATGATTCCACGCACATACTTAGATACGCCTTCCGCTCCCTGATCCTCCACAAACGGTACAATTGCAATTGGCACAGCACCCTCGGCACCACCTGTAATTTCTATCGTCAGTTGCGCATTTACCGATCCTGAAAAAATCAAAATCAAGCACAAATTTATGATACGAATAGCCGATCTATACACGCCGAACTCCCAATTTTTCAAAATCAATAGCTTCAATAGACACCTAAATCAGACACAGCAAACTCACAGATACCCAGCCTATAACCAGCCGCGACCCGAGCCCAAACCAGTACGATTCACGAATCAGGCTTAAACTCAAAATCAAAATTCCTGAATAATGAAAATAACTCACTCCCAGCAGGCAAGGGCAAGGGGGATGCTTTTAAAACAGCCACTTCGGCTGATCGATCAAACGCTGAATTACCACTGCTTCGAGTCACACGGGCGGCGATGACTTCTCCACCGGGAATTAATTTGACTTGAATTCGGCACGTTAAACCCTGTAGAGCCGTAGTCGGCCGCAACCAGTTACGATTCACTTTTTGCTGAATCAAAGCTTTAGCATCCGCAATCGCTTTTTGTGAACGCGCTGCAGCAGCACGCTTTTGTTCTTGTACCTTTCTGTTTCGCTCGGCTGCTGCCTTTTTCTCAGCAGCTTGTTGAGCAGCCGCCTTGTCCCTGGCTGCCTGCTTATCTGCAGCACGTTTTTCCGCCGCTTTTTTTTCTTCGGCCAGGCGTTCCTGCTCAAGCTGGCGTTTTTCCTCTTCGGCCTCACGTTTTTGTTTTAACTCAGCCAAACGTTGTGACTCAATTTGTCGCGCCTTTTTTGCTTTTTGGTTTTGTCGTTTAATTTCCGCGAGTCTTTGCTGTTCCTGTTGTTTTTCCTCCCGGAGTCGCTCAATACGTTCTAATTCGGCTTGTTGCTCAAGTTTGTTTTGTTCCGCTTGCTGCTGAGCGCGCTGCTTTTCGATTTTATTTTTTTCCTGTAGTTGCGTCAAACGCTGAGCTTCGTCACGCCGAGCCTTTTCAACACGCTCTTGACGTAACTGTTCCTGAGCCCGCTTATTTTCCTCCTGCAGTTTTAATTTCTCGACTTCTGCCTGTACCTTGGTTTCATCCAGAACTGTCGCATTGACAGTTTCCGGGATCGGCGGTTGCGCAAGTTGTTGAGTGGAATTGGAAAAACTGACAAAGAATAGTGCGATGATCAACCCATGAAACAATACTGAAAAACTGAACGGTGAGCCAAAACGTCTCAGTGTCTCTCTCATGGTTGCAACGGTTGCGTCATCAGACCGACGCCCGTGACTCCTGCCTGTTTCAATACTGCCATCACCGTAACCACTTTACCGTAGCCTACTTTGGTGTCACCACGGATTAACACCGCGGTATCGGGTTTATGACGCAATACCGCAGCCACTTTCAATGTCAATTCATCGCGACTAACGGGTTCATCCTGGCGATCTCCTATATCCAAAAAATAGTCACCATCGATATTTACTGAAACAACCAGAGGCGGGCTTTTCTCATGCGAAACCGTCTTTGCCTGAGCATTTGGAAGTTCAACGTCAACGCCTGTTTGCAGTAAGGGCGCCGTTATCATGAAGATGATCAGCAAAACCAGGGTTACATCGATATAGGGTACTACATTGATTTCCGCCATGGGCCGCCTGCGAGAAGTACGCCCTATCATGACGCATGAGCCTTGCGTTGCAAAAGACTCACAAATTCTTCCATGAAGATTTCATAACGATTGGACAGACGATCTGTACGCGTAACAAAACGATTGTATGCGATCACAGCAGGTATCGCAGCAAAAAGCCCCATGGCAGTGGCCACAAGCGCTTCTGAAATCCCCGGAGCGACCATCGCCAAAGTCGCCTGTTGCACATTGCCCAAGGCTCGAAAAGAATTCATAATTCCCCAGACCGTACCAAACAAACCGATGTATGGACTTATTGAACCCACGGTCGCAAGGAACGGCAGGTGTTCGTCGAGCAGTTCCAATTCCCGCGCCAATGCAATTCGCATCGCTCGCTGCGAACCTTCCACAACGGCGTTGCTATCAATATCCGCTTGTTGAATTAAACGTGCGTATTCCCGGTATCCCGCCAGGAAAATGTTTTCAACACCTTCACTTTCGTAGTGTTTGGTCGACAATTGCTTGTACAGATCAGCAAGATCTATCCCTGACCAGAAGCGCGCTTCGAAAGATTCAGTAACAATAATCGCTGCTTTTAAATCCCTTCGCCTGGAAAAGATAAAAGTCCAGGAAACTAAAGATGCCAGCACCAGGAGCAGCATAACCAATTGAACAACAACGCTGGCATCCAGAATTAATTGAAAAAACGAACTTTCAGGAGTCATTTCTTAAATGTTTCAATAACCGATCGGGGATTCCACATGGCCGCATGCTTTGCTCACCAACACAGGCAATTCGGATCTCTCCCTGACACAGAACCTCATCATTTTTATCGCTAAGAAAAACCTTCTGATTAAACACCAGGCTGGCTCGCCTGACAGTAACAATATCGGCGCTAATCGATAAGCTCTGGTTAAATCGAGCCGGTTTGAGGTACTCTGCCTGAACCGAGCGAACAGCAAAGATCACACCCTCCCGGTCACGAAGAGTATCCTGCTCGAAACCCAGGCTTCGCAACCACTCTGTACGCGCACGCTCAAAAAACTTAAGATAATTTGCGTAATAGACAACACCCCCGGAATCCGTATCTTCGTAATAGACCCGAATCGGCCACCGAAAGTTCTTGTTCATTCGAACAACTCCTGATTGGCCTGAATTTCTTTCGGCGCTTGCAAATCAAAAATTCGATAGCCATTACGGGTGACCATTCTGCCGCGCGGAGTACGCATAATGTAACCTTGCTGGATTAGGTAGGGTTCCAACACGTCCTCAATGGTACCGCGCTCTTCACTGAGTGCCGCTGCAAGACTATCCACACCGACCGGCCCGCCCTCGAAATTATCGATCATGATCTTCAACAGCCTTCTATCCATGGCATCAAAACCATTATGGTCTATATTCAACATGGTCAGTGCGCGATCAGCAATTTCACTGTTTACCCGACCATCTGCTTTAACCTGTGCATAATCCCGCACTCTGCGCAGTAAACGGTTGGCAATTCTTGGGGTACCTCTGGATCGACCTGCTATTTCACGTGCTGCATCGTCATCCAGTTGAATATTCAGTATCCCGGCTGATCGCCGTAAAATTTCTGCAAGTTCATCAACCGAATAAAATTCCAGGCGCTGAACGATACCAAACCTGTCCCTCAAAGGCGAAGTCAGTAAACCGGCGCGGGTTGTCGCGCCGACAAGGGTAAACGGCGGCAAGTCAAGTTTTATCGAACGCGCTGCCGGACCTTCACCAATCATGATATCTATCTGATAATCTTCCATCGCTGGATAAAGGATTTCCTCAATGACCGGACTCAAGCGATGAATCTCATCGATAAACAACACATCGCCCGATTCCAGATTGGTCAGCAATGCAGCCAAATCCCCCGCTTTATCCAGTACCGGGCCGGAAGTCTGGCGCAAACTCACATTCATTTCATAGGCAACTATATTAGCCAGAGTGGTTTTACCCAATCCCGGTGGACCAAATATCAACACATGATCCAAAGCTTCTTTACGCTGTAATGCGGCCTGAACAAATATTTCCATTTGCTCTCGCAACGGCTGCTGACCAATATAGTCATTCAGACTTTTCGGCCGTATCGCGTGATCCATCTTGTCTTCATCTGCTCGTCCGTTAACACTAACAAGCCGATCCTGTTCAATCATTCTGTAACCACCCTATTAGCTCGCCGATTGCAGTGCCAGGCGAATAAGTTCTTCAATACTTTTACCTTGATGATCAACTGCTGCAACCATACGGCGTGCGTCCTGTTCTTTATATCCCAGGGACAGCAACGCACTAACGGCCTCATGTTGAGAGCTACGAATCGTGCCACTCGACCCCAAATCAGCAGAGGAATCTGTGTCCAATGCAACGCTTTGAGGCAAACGATCACGGATTTCAATAATCAGCCGCTCAGCCGTCTTTTTTCCAATTCCCGGTAACTTCACCAATGCAGCGGTATCATGGTCTTGTACGCAACGGTAAAAAGCCTCCACGCTGAGCCCTGATAACAGGTTAAGCGCTAATTTCGCACCGACCCCATTAATTTTTATCAAGCTGCGAAACAAGCTACGATCGGCCAGTGTTGAAAATCCAAAAAGAAGTTGCGCATCCTCTCTCACCACAAAATGAGTATGTAAATGAAGCTGCTCTCCCACTTCAGGTAAAGAATAAAAAGTCGTCAATGGCACTTCCACTTCATAGCCGACACCATTCACATCCAATACCAATATGGGTGCTGTTTTTGCCACCAGTGCGCCACGCAAAAATCCGATCAAAACAGCCTCTCGCAAATCATTGCTGCTCCATGAATCTTTGCATGTTTTTTAATGTCTGTTGATTGTGTATATGACACAGAGCGACGCCTAAAGCGTCTCCCGCATCTATCTGCAGTTCACCCTGTAATCGCAAAAGAACCTTTACCATATGTTGAACTTGCCCTTTGTCCGCATTTCCTTTGCCGACCAGAGCTTGCTTTACCTGCCTGGCTGCATATTCGTACACTGGAATATCAAAGGCAAAAACAGCACAAATAGCGGCGCCTCTGGCCTGGCCTAGTTTTAATGCCGAATCAGCGTTTCTATGCATAAATACCTGTTCGATAGCCAGTTGATCCGGCTGATAGTCGCGAACCACTGTTGCTATTCCATCGAAGATTCGCTTTAAACGCTCTGGAAAGCTGTCCGCATCGACACGGACACAACCACTGGAAATATATTCCAGTCCAGCGGATGTTTGGTCAATCAAACCATAGCCAGTAATTCTTGAACCCGGATCAATACCCAGTATACGGGACATAAGTAAAAACAGGAAAAAGAGTCTTCACAAAAAAAAGGGATTTAGGGCCATTTTATCGGACAATGTCCCAGCAACGTATCCGAGATAGGATTAGGATATCTCACTCATAATCTCTTCGCTGATTTCGGCATTCGAATAGACATTTTGCACATCATCAAGATCTTCAAGCGCCTCCACTAAACGAACCATTTTCTCAGCATCTTTTGCATCCAGTTCCGAATTGGTAGTCGATTTCATAGTCACTTCAGCATGCTCAGGCTCTAAGCCCTGCTCGATCAAATTCTGCTTTATCGAAAGAAAATCTTCTGCAGCAGTCAATATATCGACAGTCTGATCATCATTATTGACAACATCTTCGGCACCTGCATCCAATGCGGCCTCCATCAACATATCTTCATCGGCTTCGGACGAAAAGCTGATGATACCCACTTTGTTAAACATATAAGCCACCGAACCTTCGGTACCTAGATTGCCGCCTGCTTTGGCGAAAGCATGACGCACCTCGGCAACTGTACGGTTACGATTGTCCGTCAAACAATCGACAAGAATCGCCACACCCCCGGGACCATATCCCTCATAAATAATTTCGTCGTAGTTGACGCCATCCTGAGCACCACTGGCTTTCTTGATAGTATTGTCGATTGTGTCGCGCTTCATGTTATTTGACAAAGCTTTATCAATCGCAGACCGAAGGCCTGGGTTATTTGCCGGATCTCCACCACCACCTTTCTTAACCGCAACGCTGATCTCACGAATCAATTTGGTGAAAAGTTTGCCGCGCTTGGCATCCTGCGCACCTTTACGAAAACGAATATTCGCCCACTTACTGTGTCCTGCCATTCTAAAACTCTATATCAGTTAAATTAAAACAATTAGGTTACTATAACGAACCATTAACAAATTTGCCTGTTAAACATTTCGGATGCCTAGGGCCAGACAACACCACTCATGATGACCCTGCCGCGCAATTCCAGAAAAAACCTGATCTACCGATCCATGCCTTCAACAAATAAACTGTGAATAGCCTGCAACCCTAGAAAATATGCAGTGTATCATCCTAAATAACTGGAATCGACGCTCGACACTATTCTTAGCAAAAAACTGTTAGATGACTACTGATCGCAAAATCGACTTCTTAATTATTGGCCAGGGCCTGGCGGGAAGCATACTGGCCTGGCTATTGATCAACCGCAAACAAAAACTTTTAATCATCGACCAGAATCAAGCCATGTCTGCCTCGAAGATTGCTGCAGGCATTATCAACCCGGCCAGCGGTAAACGGTTTTCAATAGCTAATAACACTGAAAGACTATTGAGTCACGCAACTGACTTGTATGCATCATTTTCTCGGGCTTTTGGTGAGCAATATTATTTTCCCAGGCCCATGATACGCATATTTAAAAACGAGCCTGATCGATCTTTGTGTTTAAAAAGACTAAGCGACCCAAGTGTCGTAAATTATTTTGGAAACGAATTGGATTTTTCAGAAAAAACCTGGAATCTGCAAACTTCATGTGGCGGGATTTATCAAAATTACTGCGGCCACCTTAATACCCGTCCATTGTTATCTGCACTCACCATGCATTTCAAACAACTAGGAATTCTCAGACAACTTGATTTTTGCTGGAATGATTTAAGTTTCGATAAAAATGGCCTTAGGTGGCAAAACCACCCGATCCGTAATTTGATCTCATGCGAAGGCTATAGAGGAAACCACAGTGGGTATTTCTCCTGGCTTCCATTCCAGTTATCCAAAGGGGAAATCGCTACAGTCAAGCATCACTTATCACTGCCAAACGCGATTATCAATAAAGGTCATTGGCTCCTACCAATGACCCAACAACAATTCAGATTCGGCGCAAACTACGAAACAACACAGCTTGATGAACATCCGACTCTGCAAGGGAAAAATGCTCTGCTCGACGGAATGAATCGATTGTTGAAACAACCCTTTGCCAGCGAGTGGAAAAATCACACAGCGGGAATACGTCCGGGAACACAGGACAAAGCACCGTTTCTGGGAACCCACCCACAACACCCACGCATTCATATATTTAATGGCTTCGGTTCAAAAGGTGCATTGACAATCCCGTATTTCGGTGAGCGTATGGTGCGTTTCTTACTCAATTCCACGCCACTACCAATTGAAGCAGATATCAAGCGTCACTATAAATCATATGCGCCAGGTTGATGTTGCCAAGCAGTTTATAGGCGAATGTTTACAACCAGGCGATTTCGCCGTAGACGCAACCGTTGGCAACGGTCATGACACACTATTTCTTGCTAAATTAGTCGGCAATAGTGGTCTGGTGTATGGCTTTGATATCCAAATAATGGCAATAGAACTAACAAATGAAAAATTGAGGCAAGCAGGCTTACACAATCAGACCAAACTCTACCAAACAGGCCATGAAAAACTCAGTGATTATATCTCTGCAAGTATTCCCGCCCCGTTAAAAGCAGTCATGTTTAACCTGGGTTATTTACCAGGAAGTGATAAGCAAAAAATAACCACACCAGAAACCACTCTCAGCGCATTGCATACTTCGTTAGAAATGCTTGCCGTGGGGGGACGTATTAGCGTTATCGGCTACACCGGCCATCCCGGCGGACAAACTGAAACTGAAGCGTGTAAATTACTGGCTTCCAGGCTAACAAAGGATTTCAGAATTTCTATTAATATTCCGCAGAACAAAGTAACTCACCCACCAGAATTGATACTGATCGAGCGTATTAACTAGGTTTTTATGTTTAGGGTGCAAGCAATTGATTATCTGAGATACGCAAACACACTCATGGTTGCTCTACTACTAAACCCCTGTTACAGAGGCTGAAAAACTCAATAGCATAATTCCCATTGAAGAAGTCACTGTATAACTGGGCTAAATCTTAACAACCTTTTGCTGAATAATTTGCAAAACGTTGGCCAACGTCCAATAAAGCACCATAGCTGCTGGAAACGGATAAAAAAGCACAAAAAAAACAGCGGCCATCAAATAGAGGTTCCGTTTCTGCCGCTTCAATTCTATTTCAGGTAAATGGCGATTCTGGAATAACAAGGTCGCAATTAATGCCACAACTGTCATACCGAATGGCATCAGGCTAATTTTATCGCCTAACATCGGTATACTAAATGGTAAATACCCAACTACATCAGGATAGGCCAGATTTGCCATCCATAAAAAGGAGTCCCCGTCCAATTGCGGCATCTCTCCCAGAGCATTAAAAACTGCTATTAATACAGGAATCTGGACAAAAGAACCCAGGATCGGTTTCAAGGTATAAAAGGGTGAAACCCCCAATTCTGCATGAGCAGCCATCAAACGATTATGTGCTTCTTCACCGTCAAAATGTGCCTTTATTTCTGCGAGTTTAGGAGCAAGCTTTGTTTGAATTTGACTTACTCTGCGCTGATACTGCACAGTCATCACGCTGACAGGTAATAAAAGCAACTTAAGTAACACGCTAAAAACTATTACCACCATTCCCCAATTACTGACAAAATTAGCTTGTAAACCAAGCAGAATAAATTCAACTTGTTTTGATAGCCATGCCAAAGGTCCAAACAGGTGTGCATATCGTATTTGGTCAAGTTCTGATGCAATTGCTGTCAGTTCAGGTTTTGTGACAATTTTAATGAATGAATCCGAGCGCCAAACCTGCTGTTTATTTTGCAATAAAATATTCGTATCGGTAAATTTTATTGCTAAACCAGGCGACTTAATTAGCAGCACTTTAAAACGACCTGTCAAAACAAACCATTGTTTCTCTTTCAGAATAATTTCTGATTGCTCTTCCAGTCTATTCGCTCCACTCGCATCAACCATATAAGCTGAAACTTGATTGTAGTATAAAGCCAAACCAAAAAATTCTTTGTCTTCAGCAATATCGGCATTCGATACTACGCAATGGCTTTCCTGACAATAGTGGGATATATCGCTGCTTTCTACTGATTCTCCGCCAATTATTGATGAGGAAAACAGGAAAATAAAAATTAATAAGCAGGTTTTAATGAAAGTATCTATTCTGTAAACCACAAACCTCACCAATTTTTAGCTCCCTCTGTCCATATGCCATAAGCCCAGGTACTCCTTTTGGGATCTATTTGCTTTTGATCGACAAGACCCAAATCATATGGCGGTGCTCCATGAACCAAAAATTTGTACTCTTGTCCATTTGATCGATAGAGATAATTTAAGGCCCTATCATTACTTTCACGAGGATCTATGGGTAAGACGTTCATATATCCAGGAACCAATCCACTTATATAGTCGAGCTTGGATTCGCCCCAATTGGTATGTATACCATCCCAACCACTACTTATCGGGTATTTACCATTATCCGAATAATATCTGGATAATGCAGTTTTTATATTGTTAATATCCGACAGGCGTTTTATAAATTCCGCATTATTTTTTGTACCTATTGCGGGTTTCTTACGTTCAATCGATACAACAGCTTCATCTTTTGATTGCTCTCCATGTGTAGAAAGGCTGATCAATTTTGATTCTTTCATTGCATCAATTAAACGAACTTTCCTTGAAGGTACTTTAACTGATACGTGATCGTTAAAACGAAAGGTACTCGATTGATTCTTTACCACGTACAAATAATATGGCTCGTCACTATCTAAAGAATCTCCCAACAGATCAACTCCCGGAACCTTTTTGCAATCAATATTAGTATTTGATTTTATGCACAAAGTTTTAGCCAAATCATTAAGTAACACCAATTCTGTTTTTATTGTCACCAAAGGCTTATTAACGCCAAAATCTTTTATCATTAAGGTCGGCCTGTAGCGATTATAACCCCACATTTTATTTCCATTTATAGCCTGATTATTAGGATATTTTTTATAATAGCTTACAGGTTTGCCATGATCTGACTTAAAAACAATTAAAGATTTATCATATATATCAAGTTCCTTAAGCTTTCGTATAAATTTTGAAAACTGAGTGAGTGCACATTTATCTTGTGATCTTATACCATTTTCGTTCTGATTAGATTTAAACCAGGTTTTGCTGTCCCCTCTATACCTACAATATTCATCAAAATCTACGGGATAATGGGTAAAAGTAAAATGCAAAAACCGCACACTTATGTCTTTATCCGCTACCGAAATATTGTCTACAAATGACTTATATTTACCGATCGATACAATATTCTTTTTATCCCACTTTGGCCCATTACTATTTTGTACTCTTGACGCAAGATTTATAGCATTATCTGAAATAATATAGGGTTTCATAATTCCGGAAACCCAATCCCAGTCAACAAAAGTAAGTACTAATCCGGTAAATAGTCTGGTCAAAGAATATCGAAAGAAATCGAAAGTTTCTATTTGATTATGGCTATCCAGTCCAGCAGCTGGCAAGCGAAACTTTTTTACAGGAGTAAGGCTGTAATAGCCATATTGATAGCTATCATCCACTTGGTTTAATGATAATTTGTTGGCTACCTCTTCATTCTTTAATACTTTTGTAACATCAGAGGTTGCCTTTCCCTTTTTTTTGTAATCATGCACACCGTAAAGCTCCCCCATTAAAGAAGCCTGGGTCGCTGGCGATTGAGACACCGCATTACTGAAAACCACAAAATCTTTTAATAGACTTGAATATGTCGGGGTATTTTCTATTAAATCAACAATAATATTTCCAGGTAAGCCATCAAAGCTAATAACCAGAATATTTTTTTTTCCCGATAATGAAAGTGCCTTTTTTTTTGTCTTTTCTGTCGTTCTATCCACAGCATTGGATACCGAAACAAGTGTCGGCACCAGGGAAGTGATCAATGCCACCAATACAAATACAGTTATATACCGCCTTGCCGCAGTCATACTTGCAATAGACAGGCAGCCAACAATCACTATAGATACGATTAAATTAACCTTATCAACAGGATTGTTTTCAGGATCAACCATTCCAGTACTAACCGAGACTGGAAGAAATAATCCGGTAACTAATACCCATAAAAGTACAAAATAAGGAAAGATTCTTGCGAGTCGATGCAATCTGAGGAAAGACAAAATAATACATATCAGTCCCAATAAAATGCAGAAAATTAGTGCGCATAAAAAACCACTCTTGAAAAATACGGGGAAAACTATAAAGTGATAATCCTCAGGGCTGTTCCCTAACATAAACAGTGGTACAAAAACAAAAGCCACCAGCGACGATAAAAAGCAATAAAAAATATTTAGCGAGAACTCAGTCTTCACCACAAATTCTCCGAATTGCCTCACACCCCACTATTCCGGATCGACCAATATTAAATACATATTTTGATTTATCTTTTATTAATTCTTCCGATATTTCCAGTTGACTTAAAGCTTGCCCACAATCAAACGAATGACTCACATCTAATATACCACCCAACGATTCTCTTATATCTACTTCTAAGGGTTGTAGATTAATATCTTTGTATTTTTTATTATTGATCTTTCTTGGAATATCGACAAAAAGCACTGGCTTATTTAACCCAAATGCGTAATCCAGGGCAGCACCTGACCAATCACTGATCATTAAATCGGAGTCATGAAGTGAATTCTGCCCTGCCACATTCCCCTCGTATGAAAAAAGTGGGCTATTGCGATGCTTTTGCAATATTGGTTCTATTTTATCTTTAGCGAACTTAAAGGTTTGCGGATGGGGCCGAAGAGTTACCTGATATCCTTTTGTTATTAATTGATCGACTATGGTTTCACCAATACCGGTTTCGATTGTACCGTGTTCACCCCAGGAAGGCGCTATTAACACATGTTTGGGAGCATCGATGGGCTTTTTTTTCCTGGGTCGTTTCGCAGACTCTTCAATTATTGAATCCAAACGACTATAGCCATGTTCCACAAGATTTTTTTCCGGCAGATTGTATTGTGACTCGATCGCTCGAATTTCTTTTACATGATGGGGCCCTACACAGAAAAAAGTATCAAAATAATCAAAAGCGCCTTCCCGATAAACCATGTGCAGACTCACCATGGAGTGATGTACATAAACATAATGCACTTTGTGTTTCGAACGCTTCACCTGATATTGGTGCAAATCAGGCATAGTCATAACCATCACATCGGTCTCGATGTTCTCAAACAGCCAGTCACGAACAAAGCCCTCATCGATCTTGAATGACCGGTAGTTTGGATGTTCCAGTAAGCTCCCAGGATCACCCTCACCAGAACTGATATAACAAACGGGTATTTCTGTCTCGGCCAAAATGTTTGTAATCAGGCTTTCCAGGTGAGGCCAATAATTTATTCCTTCTGAATAAAATACCAGTCTACGCTGTCTTTTTGGCAGCTGTATGAATTCAATTGTGTTTTTTATGTGCGAAAGAAACTGAAAAATTTTAGCCATTATTTTTTCCGAATGGTTAAGCGGCTAACAAAAGGGTCTTCCTTCTTGTACTTGGCCATGCCTTTACCCGTTATAGAATACTCAATTGAAAATCCAAGCTCACCTTTCAGGATTTGCTTAAATTTTTCCGTATCCACAAAACGGCGATAATGACCATCAAAATGTTTTTCTAACGCGGCATCCTCTAAAGACCTGAATTCAAAATACATGACTTCATTTTCCTGAATAAAATCGGACAATACGTTCAGAAACTTCAATTCCTGCTCGTCATTTAACGAGTGCATCACAAACCGCGAATAAAAGACGACGTCTCTTCCCGCCGACAATTCTCGTGCATAATCCACAAGCGTTTTCATGCATTCGCTTTTAGTTATATCTCCTCTAAAAAATGTTGCATGTTGAATATTTCTTGACTTCGACTCCTCATTGCAACTCTTGATGGCTTGTTCAGACAAATCCATAGCTAATGTAATATGTCCCTGACTGGCAAAATAATGCGAGTCTCTACCATTACCACTTCCTAATTCTACAACTACAGCATCAGGCTTTATTTCAGTCAGAACAGAAATACAAAATTGTGAAGGGATATTTTTATGGGTTCGCGCATAAAAGCTGTCCCAATATTTTTTGTTTAATTCAACATTCTCGATGGTCATATTCCTATTCCTTACCAAAATCGGAAACTGCGATTAAAATACACAGCCCCTCTTTTAAAACGCATCTCATGATTTTTCTTCTCAAAAACGATCAAAACAGAATAACTCACCCGTTTTAATCCAGACCGGCAATAACTCCGAAATTATTAATCAACCTGGATATTGCAAGTGTAAGAGTTTGACTCAATGATTCCGATCATCAGAAACCTCCGGACTGCTAACTCGCGAAACCAGTTTTATAGAATCAAACAAGATCGCGAATGCACGACCTTCATCACTGTTCGTCTCCTCTTGAATGAAGTGAAATTCTATCTTACTGATAGCGTTGCGGCCTGCACTGGCAGGGATGTAAGCGTAATACTTAGCGCTCTTCTTTCTCAACCGCCAAGTCGCTATTAATTCACCATCGACCAATACATCAACAGTTTGTCGAAGTTTGGGGATTGAGCGCAAGTGTACATCCAGCAGTGCTTCCCCTACTGGCAAATGCATGTGAAAGCTGGCCTCCGAATCCACCACCCGAAGGCTGTCAGCTTTAGTCAACCCCTGGCTCCATCCTTGCCCATTCCGTTTAACAATTTCCAGTAGTGACTGTGGCGCAGATGGATGCGTGGGTGCAAAATAGACCTTAGCCCTACTCCAAGATTCCTTACGATTGATCGCACCATTAATGGAAAATTCTTTCAGTGCATCAAAGTACTTTATCTTGTAACCGTTCTTATCCCACTTATACTGAAGATATGTTCGTTCTGTCGGCTGGTCTTCCTGTGACGTGAACATCCTGCTTTCCCCAATACGTGTCTTTAAACCAAGATTTGAAAAAACCATATTGGGAATATCAGCGAGCGCAATCGCAACCGAAGATGTAGTCATTGGCCCGGTAGCATTGGGAGGTTTAATTGCAATCACAGGGCTTGCTCTACTAAGCGGAATTCTAAATTGATCCTTATCTGAAACATTCTCGATGTCAGAATCCAGTAGTTGTCTCTGCCCACCTGCACCATGGTCGGAATGGATCAGAATCAGCGCAGAATCGTAAATGCCAAGTTGCTTTAAACGATTTAGAATGAGAAATGCGTTATCCATCGCTGCTTTCTGCTGGTTTTTTATGTTAATACGATTCACTTTCCCTGCCTTACCGAGAAATTCTCCCTTTACATTCATGATCCACGGCGGGTGAGAAGTGAACAAATGAATAAGTTTATAAACCGGATGAGTTCTTTCAGTTGTAGATTTTGCAACAAGATCCTGTACAAATCGAAGGTGAGAGAATTGACTAAACTGGTCGGTTATTGTTTTAGCAACGTATTGTTGTAGAAACCAGAGTTGGTCTCCATAAATCAATTCTTTCACATATTGCGGAGAAGAACGAAACAACACCAGATCCAGTATTTCGATTGCTTCCAGCCTGGCATTCTCGCGCAGGCTACGATAAAGTTTTGGGATTTGGTAAAAATTAGTGTACTGGCTATCTCGGTAAAAACCTGGCCCCACTATAAAATCGACATCAAAGCCCTCCTTAAAAAATACATTACTCAAAGTTGGCCCGCTCATAACAGCATGCACAAATTCTGAAACAGGAAACTGATTCCGATATAACCGACTCGCCATGTATGCAGGCACACTGACATAGGTCGTGGGAAAGTGACCAGCAGCATCATCAAAAAACATAAAGCCCTGGAGCAGGGAACGGTAGTAATCCCTATCCTCCTCGACTATCTCGGCAAATATATCTCCTTGCAATGCATCAAGAACGATGTGAATGATATTCTGCTTGGCAGAAAATTGATAAAGTTGTGGTTGTGGAATCTTGTGCTTTTTTTCTTCCTGGGATTTCCACATATCACTGGACTGGTATCCAAGCAGGACGATATAAATGAGTTGGCATGTGATAAGGCCTAGAGCCACGCGATGGCTTTGCCTGGCGATATTTTTTGCGGCAAAGACAGACACGATTAGTAAACTGCCCCAAACTGCAAAATCCACACTCGCACTGAAGCCAAACTCATTCCAATGGATAGGCTTACCATCCAGCAAACCATAGTCCCAAAGCAACACATTCCCCTGAACCCACAGAAGTATACCAATCGTTGTTAACAGAGAAAGATAGTAATGGAATAAGTTTGACGGGATAACTAAGCCAACGGCAAGGGTAATCAATACCAGTCCCAGAGCTGGTACCAGATAAAGAATAACGATACCCGTAAAGGGCGTTGCAAACTCTGCATGGTTACCCTGATACAGGATAAATGGACCCAATACAAAAAGGAGAAACGGCACGAGCAGTGATACCGCAAGGAGCGCGAACCCCCGTTTTTTCAATCTTGAAAGCATCGAAGAATTTTACAGCCTTTTGACATTAATTTCGGTAACCTGCGCTAATTCCTGTAGAACATTTTGGCTGAATATTCAAAGCTTATTTGTTACAAGACGCTAGCGTAAAGATGAAAACAGGCGAACAACCTATTTCAATCACCCCATCTTCGCAACGACCGATATTCTCGGGTATCCTTCCAGCAATTGAATTTAGGACGCGTCTGAGTACACTCTAAATTTTATCTATTGCAAAACCTCCAGCAAAAACACGCTTCACACAGATAAATTTACGCCGAACATAAACAGGCCAAGTAATGTAGTTAAAGATTACTGTGTAAAAATCAGGAACAAGTCCATCTAAACTTCGATGAGTATGACCTTCTTGGCCTATTCTTCAGATTGGTCGCCAGATTCTGCTTTTTGAGACCCTTTTTTTCCTGTAAAGAGAGACTTGATCTTGTACCAGTAGGTCTTAATAGCAAGACCTGCTGCAACAAAAAAACCTATAATCGCAGACATAATTGCACTACCAGAACCGGGATCAATATATGCCATGGCTGGTTGTATCCACAGCCCAAGACCCACTGCCAGAGCTTTTAAAACAAGATTTTTCATATTCATTTTTCCTGAAGTATCTGCACAATCATAATATTCGAGCGCGTATCTTAGCCGAATCATTGAAAAATTAGAACCTAAACGTATTTTTGGGCATTTGAAACCTATTTACACAGCTAAATAATGGAATCAACTCAAAACCGCCCTAAAATACCAGCCTTATTATCTGACAAGCCACCAGCAAACTAATAATGAGTATTAACACTACGAAAACAGATAATTAAATCCATAAACTAGAAGAAAAGCCCTAATTAGACTAGAATAATCTCCTAAACAATAAAGCTAGATGCAATAATATCTCACATCAAGGATACATTAATATGAAAAGTCTTCGTCGGATCCACTACATTATACTGTCTTCGACATTATTGTTCCTGGCACCACAAGCAGGATATTCAGACGACTCTCAGACACTTTCAGAACATCCGCAGTCTATCGATCAACACGATCTTCAGCATGGACTAAGCATTGATGAGTTGAGATTGAATGCACAAAACCCCGTCAGCCCTATATTAAATCTGCCAACAAAATTTACTTTTTATGAAGGCGCACCCAACGGAGACGCCTGGGTATTGAGTACACGACCCACATTCACGTTTGAAGTTGCCGGCTGGAATCTGGTAAACCAGATGGCTCTCAACTTTATCGATACGCCCACCGGTGGTGTGACCGGCATTGCGGAATTACCCAACCCCTACCCTGGCAGCGGCTCAGTTGGACTTGCAGACTTGAATTACACACTGTTGGTCTCGCCAAATACCAGGGACGAATTATCCTGGGGAGTGGGTGGAACCGTAACCCTACCAACCGACCACCCCTCACGAGTACTGGGAAGCGGCAAATGGAGTGCTGGCCCGGCGTTTGCCGTAGTGTATCAACCCGATCCGTGGTCAATCGGTATAAAGGGCAAACAAATCTGGTCAATTTTTGGCAACGAAGGCCGTGTAGGCGTCAGTCAGATGCTTCTTGAACCTTTTATAAACTTTAACCTCGCAGATGGTTGGTACCTGGTTTCCGATATGGCCATTGTGTCCAATTGGGATAAACGCTCCAGTGAACAATGGACTGTACCTATTGGTGGCGGCTTTGGCAAAATGTTCCAGATTGCCGGGCAACCTATCAATACCCGTCTGGAAGCTTACTGGAATGCTGTAAAACCGGATGCAGGCGCAGAATGGACACTCAATTTCACACTGCAATTTCTGTTTCCGTCAACATAAGCACCTATCAGATCCCGGATATTCCTGTCGGCTGACACACCGCAACAGCCGACAGAAAAATATCCCTATCCGGCTCAACTTCTCTACGATATAAATTTACCAAAGCCTACAATACTGCCCGTCCGAAAACAGACTGATCTAAGCAGATGACCCTGATTAGCTCTAATCCCCGTAAATTGATCAACTATTCGCCGTAGAGATCGGAAAATCCGTCTCAATCAAACCCGCCTTCGCTATGATAGGTATTTCCTGAAATCTATTATATATTCACCAGTTGAATCGTAAAAACCACGAACAACGAAAGCAACGATAAACCTTCAATTCGATTGATTTGTTTATCATTCATTACTGTATTTACAACAATAAACCCAATAAATAGTGATGCCGCCAAAAAACCCAGCAAACCCGCTTCCATCGACAAAGGTTCAAACAGGCTAATCAGCCCGAGAACCCCAAGAACATCAAAGATATTTGATCCAATAATTTCGCCGAACAAACTGTCCGCATTATTTTGTCGCACCAACGCTATCGCTGTAGCAATTTCTGGAATTGATGTACCGACAGCCAGTATTGTAGTCGCCAACTTCGCACCAGAAAAATCCAATATCTTTGCTGATTCTATTAGCGAAGAAACAACAAAATCGCCCGATATAAACAGAGCACCAAGATTAATCAACAAGAATAAAATTACGGTTACTGACACTCCCTTCGAAACTTCATCTTCGTGGCTATTTTTGATTTCTGACCCATCATCTTTTTGTGATTGTATTACATGATGTAGATAAAATATCAGCAACACAACCATAATAATGCCTTCAAACCAAAGCAGCACTCCATCATATAAACCACCTACCGCGAGTAAAATAGCAACCAGAAAAACCGACATCTGTGTGCCAAACACGTCTTTATGCACCGTAAGCGGGTACCCTGCTGCCAAAGCCCCAAATCCTATACCAAGAAGACTATTCGCAACCACAGTACCCAAAATATTGCCAACAACCATATCAGGCTGATGTTGTATCGCTGCACCGATTGACGCAAACAATTCCGGGGCGGATGTACCGATTGCAATAATAAGAATTCCTGTTGCGAGTTTACTTAAACCCAGTGAGTTACCCACAGTCACCGATAATTCTGTAAATTTCCCCGCTGCGCTGACCAATACATAGATACTTATGCAAAATATTAATATTTCCAGGTATATCGTCCCGACAGTATCCCTGAAACTCATCAATCCATAACAGAGCGCTAATGCAAGCAGATTCAGTAGCGACGTTGTCATTGTTTTTTGCATAAATTATTTCTCACTTTCTTCTCACATAATCAAAAGATATACGGTAACTGCTCGCCCCTCTATGGGTGATCTGTTCCGGAAGACGCCGTAAATACAT
>CAZGQY010000049.1:0-22961 GCA_964528035.1 uncultured Methylococcaceae bacterium
GGGCTACGCAACTGTTGCTACAACGCAGAAGACGGACAATAAGACAAGTCAAGATGCGTATATTATTGAATCCTCGCTCCTTAAGAGTGCAAACTATTGGTAGTTCGGGTTCCTACAGCAGAATTGTTATGCCTCTTTATCTGACCACACAGCGAATTCATTACCGCTTGGCTCTGTAAAATGAAAGCGACGACCGCCGGGAAATGAAAAAATCGGTTTTACAATAACGCCTTTAGCTCTTTCTATTTGATCTTGCGTTACTTCAAGATCATTGCTGTAAAAGACGATAAGTGCAGCACCATTACTAACCGACGATGCTAAATCAGCTTTATAGAAACCACCGTCCAGACCTTGATTAGAGAATGCCGAATACTCCGGGCCAAAATCTTGAAACGACCACCCAAGGGCTTGCTTAAAGAAGTCCTTTGTTTCCTGTAAATTCGTTGCTGGAAACTCAACATAATTTATTTTCTCATGTTCGTTCATACTTATTCTCTATGTACACAGAACCAGAATTTACACAATAACCTTCTGTTGCCGGAGCAATCCCGTCATCACACCCTCGATAACCAGATCTCGCCGACGTAAATCTACCCTTATGGGTTCAAAATCCGGATTCTCCGGCAACAAAGTGACTATATTTTGCCGTTTCCGAAAACGTTTGACAGTTACTTCATCGTCCAGCCGGGCAACTACGATTTGCTTATTCTCTGCCACCGGGGTTTTATGCACAGCAAGCAGGTCACCATCGAGAATACCGGCATCCCGCATACTCAGGCCTTTGACCCTGAGCAAATAATTCGCTCTGGGACGAAACAAACCCGGATCTACGGACACATAACTCTCTATATTTTGTTCAGCAAGAAGTGGCGAACCAGCCGCAACCCGCCCCAACAAGGGCAGGCCCGATGGTGCCGACAATATAATTCCCCGAGAATGGCCTCTTAACTCAAGAACACCCTTGCGTTTCAACGCGTTCAAATGCTGATAAGCTGCATTATCTGAACGATATCCCATATATTGGGCAATCTCATGAACTGTCGGCGGCATTTGCCGCTCAGCAATTGACTGCTGAATATATTCCAGTATTGTTTGTTGAATGTCGGTTAAATTTCTCATAATAGGCAATACATGTATAACATTACATGTATTGTTATACATTTTATGTGAAACTTCAAGTCGACGTTAAATCTGAATGGTCGTTGTAGACAAGGGAAATCGATAGCTTGCAAGCAAACGTTTGATGACTTTTCTGTCCATTTTAATTTCGCCACATCCGGACAAAGCACATTACTCAATCTGGGGTATCTGCCTGTGATAAAGGGGTCAGATAAAGGGGTCACAGATAAAGGGGTCAGGTCTTTCTTTTATAACTTAGTTTCTGCATATTACCTGTCATTTGGTCAAAATCATTATATTTGAATTTTCAGGATCTTCTTAAAGAATAATATTCTAGTATATTTCTAGACCTGACCCCAACTATAACCCCTAAAATTCGATTTGATTTATATGATATATACTAGTATATACTTATAACTATGACATTTTTAGAACGCGTCTGCCGTACTTTGAACAACGCCAATTTACGATACGCAATCGTCGGGGGGTATGCCGTTGCACTACATGGTGCAGTTCGAGGCACCATTGATATAGACATCGTTCTAAAGTGGGAAAAAAGGCAGCTTGAATCTCTGGAGACAGAATTAAATAATATAAATTTAAAATCAAGATTGCCATTAACAGCTAAGGATGTATTCAATTATCGAGATGAATACATAAACAATCGTAACTTGATCGCCTGGAACTTTTACAACCCAGCTAACCTCTCTGAACAATTGGATGTCATCATTACCTTTGATCTGAGCGGAAGGGAAATAATTAAAAAGACAATATCTAATACGTCTATTCCGATTCTAAATAAAACAGATATCATTGATATGAAAAGCAATACTGGTAGAGCACAAGATATCGAAGACATTAAAGCACTGCAAAAATTATGAAAGCGACACAATATTTTAGCGACGATTATCTGGAGCAATGCAAACAGATGACCGAAGAAAATATTATTCAATTTCTGGATGATTTTAGATTGATACATTCACCAAAATCAGATTCAAAATCCAAAATGATAAGTATCAAAATTGAGCCCAGCTTGCTGAAAGCTTTTAAAACTAAATCAACACTTACCGGGATGCCGTATCAAACCCGGATCAAACAGTTGATGAGGCAATGGTTAATAGAAACCGATTAATTTTGGAACCAGCTATCTGTGTTTGGCCTGAGCACCCAGCCTTGAATAGGCATTCGAAAATGATGGAATTGGATACTCCCACCACAAAAAAAGGAAGATCTATCAAAAAATGGAATCTAACCACCCAGAATCAATTGTAAACCATAAAATTCTGACAAAAAAAAGCGCTGACACATATCGCGTCAGCGCCCTTTAAGTGGCTGTCTGTTATTAAGCCGCGTAATAGGCTTTTAGTTTTTGCATAATTTCATCTTTATTGAAGCTTGCACCCATTTTCAGCATAGCATCAGCATATAAACTAACGATTTCTGTAATCGCATCAACAGTCAACTGATTCAATATGCCGATACGAACCTGTACCGGCTCAGACAAGGTTGGCCAGATACCGAAACCTTCTGCACGACAACCGGTAACGAGTTCTTTTTCGCGACCCGCCAAATCACCCGGCAAATTCAACACAATCAGACTGGTCATATTCGATGTTACGTCACAACCCATACCCTCAACGGCCTGTCTCAATGCTTTCTCATGATATTCGTAATCGGCTGATTTTTGTGCACGGCCATGAGTTAAGAGAATTCTCAGGGCTTCATGAAAAGCTGCGATTGCATAACCTGAATGGGTACGATGATAACCACCGGCAGCAACATCCTGACCGTCTACAATACCCCAATGACGCGCTTCCAGAATAGGATGATGCACATAAGTATAGGCACCCCTTTGCTTGACAACTTCGATTGCACTATCCGTAAAACTAACCGGCGCATAGGTCAATGGTAAGCTTAATACGCCTTTTTGGGGGCATGAAGCCCAGGCGACAACCGAAGGATAATCGTCAATATCATAATCCGCAACACCGAGACTAGAGACTACATCGACAATTCCCATAACGCCGTGCTTCTGACAGGCATCATTGAAACCCTGGAGATCATTGATACGGCCACTACCTGTTTCCCAATGCGCCATAAATGCCCACATCGGTTTATGCTTCGCCAACTCTGCATCAACAATATCGCCGGTTACTGATTGTCCGTGCGGGACATCGACTATAGTGACACTTTCCGGTTTCGGATCGAGAGAATTTGCAGCCAATTCATCCCGGGTAGAGGCTTTCATACGAATCGCCAAGCCATCAATACCACTGAAAGTACCGTTAGTAAATGCAACTACTTTGTCGCCCGGAAGAATCATGCTAAATACACAATCAAGGCCACTGAAACCCGTACCACCTACACCATAGGTGTAAGTATTTTTTGTGCCAAATGCAGTACGCAGCATTTCCTTGGCCTCGACCATGCCTCTTAGTACGTCTTTCTGCATGTGGTCCGCTACCCCGCTCTGAGCAAACCTTTGCAGCACTCTAGGGTCTGTATTACCGGGTCCTGGCCCAGCTGCGAGAGTATTTGGTATTTCTAACGACGGATATACGGACATTTAAACCTCCTGAGTCTATGTCTTAGATTATTGTTTAGATATGTATCAGAGCATTGAAACCGGAACAAAGCGAATGCTGGCAAATTACATACGAAAAGTAAAACGGTTAATGGTATGAAATTTACAACAGATTTTCAATCTCTTTTTGAGATAACTGGCATACAAAAAGAACCAAAGTCATAATACAACAGCTTTTTTACCAAAGGATAAAACCATTGACGTTCAACCGTCGACGGGGATATTGCAGTGCAGCTAACACCGAGTTATACAACCCCCTGTAACCAATCGATTACACATTAAAATCAAGGTTACTGCATGAAAACAATACATTTACTACCGATTTAAACAATATCAAATTCACTAAGTAATCTTCCAAGACTACTAAATAAAACTGTTTGTTGCCATTCCAGAACGAAATCGGGCGGTAACCAGAATCAAGATCCAGTTACCACCCGACAATCCAGGTCAAACCCGGATAAACAACTTTTCCGTCTGGATTAACCTAACTTTGCCATAACCTGCTGCATCGTCGTTCCCAACTCCGATGGAGTAGGCGAAATGGTTACTCCACATTCCTTTAAAATAGCTACTTTTTCGGCAGCACTTTCTCCAGCCCCGGATACAATCGCACCCGCGTGCCCCATGCGCCGTCCTTTCGGAGCAGTCAATCCGGCAATATATGCAACCAGCGGTTTAGACATATTGTCACGGGCAAACATTCCGGCTTCCACTTCCTGTGGCCCGCCAATTTCACCAATCATCATAACTGCCTTGGTATCTGGATCCTCTTCAAACATTTCCAGGATATCCTTATGTGAACTGCCGTTAATCGGGTCACCACCAATACCAACAGATGTGGTAATACCAATACCTAATTCTTTCATCTGAGAAGCCGCTTCGTAACCCAATGTCCCGGAACGACCCACAATACCGACATTACCCCGCATATAAATATGCCCAGGCATAATTCCAAGCATCGCACGTCCCGGACTTATCGTACCGGCGCAATTCGGCCCGGTAAGATGCATGCGCTCATCCTTTTTATACCGACGCATATAACGCTTTACTCGCATCATATCCTGTGTCGGAATACCATCGGTAATCGCAACACAGACCTTTATACCTGCATCCGCTGCTTCCATAATACCGTCCGCCGCGAACGGCGGTGGCACGAACAGAATACTTGCCTTCGCGCCTGTTTCCGCAACCGCATCTTTTACGGTATTGAAAACCGGACGGTCAAGATGTTTTGTACCACCCTTGCCTGGCGTAACACCACCAACGACATTGGTACCATAGTTAATCATATCCTGTGCGTGAAAAGTACCGATCTTACCGGTATATCCCTGCACAATCACAGGCGTGGTTTCATCAATCATGATAGCCATGAATTTATCCCCTTGTAATATTTATCCGCCAACGGCCTGATTTCGTGCTTCTACCGCTTTGTTCGCCGCCTCAGCCAATGTATCGGCAGTAATAATCGGCAACCCGCTTTCGGTAATAATCTTTCGGCCTTCTTCGACATTGGTTCCAGATAAGCGAACGATCAAGGGGATTTTTATATCCAGTTTTCTCGCAGCCTGTACCACACCTTCAGCGACCCAGTCACAACGATTGATTCCCGCAAATATATTCACCAACATTGCGACAACACCTTCATCGGCTAACACAAGACGAAAAGCTTTCTCGACACGATCAGGCGTTGCACCACCGCCAATATCCAGAAAGTTGGCGGGTTCTCCACCAGCCAGCTTAATCATATCCAGGCTTGCCATAGCCAGGCCAGCACCGTTAATCATGCACCCGATATCGCCATCAAGTCCGACATAGCTTAAACCGCGGTCTGATGCAGCGGTCTCACGAGGGTCTTCCTGTGATTTATCACGCAACTCACCGATGCGTTGCTGGCGATATAAGGCATTTTCATCAAAACCCATTTTCGCATCGAGAGCAACAAGCCCACCATCGCTGGTAATTACCAGCGGATTAATTTCGACCATATTCGCATCCAGATCACGCAAGGCTCTATAGCAACCTTTAAATGTCGCAACAGCCTGACTGATTGCTGTCTTTGGAATATTCAAACCAAAGGCCAATTCTCGCGCCTGGAAATCCTGCAACCCAACTGCCGGTTCAACATAGATTTTCAAAATAGCATCAGGATTATTTTCCGCAAGATCTTCGATTTCCATTCCACCTTCTGCAGATGCAATGATGACGACCCGCTCACGCGCCCTATCGACGACCAGACTAAAATAAATTTCCCGCTCGATAGCGGTGCCCGCCTCAATATATAACCTCGAACAAATTTTTCCGCCGGGTCCGGTCTGATGTGTCACCAATTTTTTACCCAGCAATTCATCCGCCGCGTCAAAAATTTCATCATCTGTTTTGCAGATTTTAATACCGCCAGCTTTACCACGTGCTCCGGAATGAATCTGTGCTTTTACCGCCCAAACGCTACCGCCTATTTCTTTGGAACGATAAACGGCCTGTTCCGGACTGTAGGCCAATCCGCCTTTACCGATCGGTACGCCATACTCGGCTAATATTTCTTTTGATTGATACTCATGGATATCCACAGCATCTCCCCCTGATATTTAATCTAAATTATTAGGACTTCGCTGCAATTGCTTCTGCAGAACGAACAACGTTTTCAGCCATGCGAGCAGAAGCCGCATCAATCAAGCGGCCATCCAGCGACGCGGCACCTTTACCCTGTGCTGCCGCTTCTTCCAACGCAATAAGAATACGTTTAGCCTTATCAACTTCAGCTGCCGGTGGTGAGAATACTTCATTAGCCAATGCAACCTGAGAGGGATGAATCGCCCATTTGCCTTCCAGACCCAAAGCCGCAGCACGTCTTGCTGCCAGCATATAGCCATCGGGATCATTGAAATCGCCAAACGGGCCATCGATAGGACGTAAACCAAACGCACGACAAGCTACTGTCATACGAGTTAATGCTGCATGCCATTGATCGCCGGGATAATCCGGGTTAAGTCCACCGATATTTGTCGTTCTGGCGCGATTACTCGCAGCGTAATCGGCTACTCCAAAATGCAAAGCTTCGAGACGTTCGCTAGAAGTAGCGATGGCTTCAACATTCGCCATTCCCAATGCTGTTTCTATCAGACATTCGATGCCAATCTTATGCTTCAGTCCCACCGCTTCTTCGATCTGCGTAACCATAGCGTCGACCATGTATACATCGCCTGGCGCACCGGTTTTAGGAATAAGAATAGTATCCAGATGCTCGCCAGCCTGTTCACAGATATCGACAACATCTCTATACATATAATGGGTATCGATGCCATTGATGCGAATTGACATGGTAATTCCATGACCTTTCCAGTCCAAATCATTTAATGCTTCGATAATGTTCTTACGTGCGGTAACTTTATCATCCGGTGCGACAGCGTCTTCCAAATCCAGGAAGACAAAATCGACACCACTTTTCAGTGCCTTTTCAAACATTTCTGTATTGGATCCAGGCACAGCAAGTTCGCTACGCTGTACCCGCGGAGTTGCGGGTTCGTATCTTGTATGACTCATTTTGATTAATACTCTTAGGTTTGTTGAAAAATCTTTTTTGAAATTATAATCGAAAATATTCTCACGGTCATACTCGAAAATGTCAACAGAATTCACGATTTTTCTAGCTAAATTATCTCTATCCCGGTGTTTTATGATCCGTGTTCAGGTTTCTGGCATATCGGATTCATACAAGGGGACATTCTATTAGCCCACAACCGCATAGCGCTATATATAACGGCTATTCAATAACTTGCGTTAGTATGAAGCAAAAACAAATCGATCTTACATTGTAACGGTACACCCGTTATCAAAAAAGGCTTGAAGTTTTTGGCTACAGAGACTGCTGCTGCGGAGCTTACATGGATGGTTTCACGTGACGTGACCTGAACAACCAGCAGCTTGCAGCCTAACCACGAAAATATCCGGATAGAAACATTATTTATCAAAGGATGTTCTTCACAGCCACATTTGGTAGTCAATATCCAGAATGGATATACTGCGAGAATGAAAATACTCAAGCGTCTGTATAAATATAGCCCGACACTCTGCTTGCTTACGATTGTGGTCCCTGTATCGGCCGCAGGGATCGCACTACGTGTACTGATGATAGACGTACCAGAAATCACCAGGATATGTGCTTCGTCATCACCGCCGTCGTGGTGCGAAATCAGAGCCCTGACGATCAATCCGCGCACTTATATCTTCAGTTTTTTTATTGCGCTGATTGCACTGCACAAGGCAAGTGTAAATTGGAGCCTGTTATCGATAGCGATTGGCACATTCGGCTTGTTCAGCTTTAATCCTCATTGGAGTAATGCCAATCCTGACTGGAGCCTGGCTGGATTAACTATGGGTCTATTGGCTTTTCTTCGCAGCCAAGAATCAACAACACCCGAATAACCGTAGGTTGCCCACAGATCTTCAATTCTAGTGGGAACAACGCACGGCAGAAACTACAGTTATTTTTTGACTAGCATCAACATACCCAGATAGGGGCTTGCCAGGGCGAGCAAAACCAAGGCATAAGCGACTGCTTCCAGGTTTTCGACACCCTCTCCTACTACGACCAATACTGCAGTCAAACACAAGCACCCCGCCACAAACGCTTCCTCTCGAAATAGCAAAATTCGTTGCCTTAGTGAACTTGATTCATTGGACAGATCCATGCGCAGAACACCGATTACTGCACGCAAACAGCAGGAAGGCGAAACCGATTTAAACAAACCAGAGAGCCACACACCTATCACCGGCACCAAAAACAACACGGTCGGAAAGTCTCTGTAACGTGGTTGCAACACCATCCCCCAGGCCGTAACCACACCAAGATAAGTGAATAAATAGTACAACACTGAGATCATCGCTGGCCTTGTTTTTGGTGCAGCGATATGACGCAAAGTGGCAACAGACAGTGTCTGTTGTATGGTAGAAGTACATTTAATATCACTACTGCCACGAAGACTTCCTGTCAGTAACAGCCAGATGAAATACCCCTGAACCAGAATCACAACCCAGCTAATTTTCGACGTTTGTGGCATTTGCACATAGTCGAGATACAAACCACTTAATATAAGCAAGCTCATCAAAACATGAGACATAACCACCACCTGGATTTGCCCGCGACTGGATCGACAGCCACCGATCAACCAAATTATCAGAACAAGTATCAACGCCAACCCCGTCGCCAAAACGAACCATTGGCGCCATTTTGGATATCGATCCACCTGCGATCCTCGCTGGTATTTGGGTTTCCGTTCAGCACTAAACAAACCCCAGTAAGCCCCCACTGTTCCTTCTGAAACAACTTTCCAGGGTTGGTCAAATGCTTCAATAATGTTGTAGTCCAATTGATTTTTTTCTGCTAAAGAATGAACATCCGTAATCAACTGAAGCTGTGCATGCACACCTGGAACGGCTGCCTTTCGGCTACGACCAAAACTTGGCCAGCCGATCTCACCGATAGCCAGCGGCTTTCCAGGATATTGCCGCGAAACCCTGGCTAGTATCGATTCGATATGTTGAGCCACTTTATCCACTGGCTTGGGGTTTTGTTCCCAATAGGGAAGAACGTGTAAAGTAATGATATCGACTGCATCAACAACTTCAGGATGATTCAACCAGTTCTCCCAGCCTTCCGCATAAGTTACCGGTTGCTTCACAGCATCTTTGACCTGAGCCAGATATTCAAGAAGTTGCTTAACTGTTATGTCCAATCGATGCAGATTTTCGTTACCGACTATGACGCGGGTAACTGTTTGAGGGTAACGATTAGCCAATTCAATCAGTGCGTCAATCTCAAGGCGATTGGTCTCCTGATTACTATCCAACCAGGCACCGAGCCACACAGTCAGCCCATATTTTTTTGCAAGCTGGGGTATCCCCCCTAAAGCGGAGCTGCCGGAATAAATACGGATATTACTGACATAGTCCGAAAGGAGCCCGATATCGGCTTCCATTTCCGGACTGGATGGAAAGACCCCCGTTTCAGGACTCTGACCTCGTCGAAACGGGCTATAAGAGACACTGCGTATTTTTGCATTTACGAGCTGAGATTCTCCACCTAGATTCGGTAGTAACCAGAGTATATAGGATAATAGTGTGGTGGCCGTGAAAATAATTAAAAGTTTAAACAAGCATTTCTCCACAGTTAGACTCCACGGTTTAATCTTGAAGTGCTATGATGGGCACCATATTATCACGGCTATTTTTTCAGCCGGCCCCGATGCCCACATCAACTCATTAAAATTTATTATTTACACACCTCAATCATGATTAAACACGCCAAGCTTATCCTATTGATATATTTGGGACTAACCGCCTGTTCCGAAGAAAAAGAATACGGAGAACTCTACCTGAAAGATGGCATCATGCTCACTAAAAAATCTTCGCAGCCCTATAGTGGTGAAGTAACGGTATATTATGAAAACCAGAAGCCAAAAAGAGAAATGCGCTATCGCGATGGAAAGCCTGATGGCAATTGGGTAATTTGGTATAAAAACAACCAGAAAAAAAAGGAAATATATTATCGCGACGGCAACAAAGAAGGACCCACCACATTCTGGTATGACGATGGTACAAAAAAGGAAACGGGAAGGTATGGGCGCGGCCTAAAAGATGGGGTCTGGTCGAAATGGTACCCCGACGGCAAAAAGAAAGAAGAAAAGTCCTTCAGAAAAGGAAAACGACACGGAGAATTCACGCAATGGCACGATAATGGCGAAATTCTCAGCCACCAGAAATACAGTAACGGTACACTGGATGGCAAAACTCTACATCGATTTGAAAGTGGGAAAAAACAGGCAGAAGTTACATTCGTTGATGGCGTGGAAGAAGGTACCGTTACTCAATGGTATGAAAACGGCCAAAAGCAAAGCGAAGGCTTTTTTAAGGACGGACAACTCAATGGAAAAATGACCTATTGGTATGCGAATGGTCAGAAGCAACAAGAAATAGATTACGAAGATGGTAAACGTTCGGGTAAATGGCGATTTTGGTATGAAGACGGTACGTTATTATTTGACGGCCCCTTCAGGAAAAAATTGCCACCACCGGATAACGACAACAGTCAGTAAAAATTCAAGTTCTAACCCAATCCCCATCACACTTAAATTTACCAAAAAAGGTGCAGACCTTTGGTTGTTGCATCTATAAGCAAAACTTTGAAACCGTATTCAGACAGCGCAATCACTCAAATACACACCTCAAAAACATGGGACATTTTGCATTGATCCGTGTTCGACAGCAGCAAACAAATTAATCCACACCAATATCAAAAACTCGTAAAGAAACTAATCGACAATAAAGGGTATATTGGCTGTCGCTGCATGATTATGAGAATCGTAGCCAAAGACAAACAACCGATAAGCTCCGGCTTTTTCCGGTGCACGAAATTGGACGATACCTTCTTCGCCTTGTACCAAAGCATTTCCGTCAACCGAAATCTCCTGACCACCAACACCGATACTGGATCCACCACGCTCACCTTGAATCGTCCAGCCAAGACTAAGTTCATCACCATCCGGATCAACCAAAGAAACATAAAACAAATATTCCGTGTTCGGACTTAGACGAACGCCTGCTTCGTTGCCAGGATCGTCCTGCATGATTAAGTCCCCAATCTCCGGTGAACGATTTTCTGGCCAATAACCGTTCCACGCATATCGGACTGAATCGACCATAGCGGTCTCTCGACCATTGTCTAAAAACATCCCAAACCAGGTAGGTGTAACTTCGCGCTTATCGCCCCACAAAAACACATAAGACCCCAAGTTTCTATCATTATTCACCGAAATCACTTCTTCGTAACGCCTAAGATAGGTTTCGGACTTTTCACTGCTATTTTGCTCTAATGCAGCGCCCCATTCTGTCGCCGCAACTTCCCAATAGCCATTGGGACCCCATTCAGTGATAATAAATGGCCTATTCCAACCCGCATTGTTCAAGTCATCAGGAATATTCGGCAAAGCCGCATAAGAATTTATACCGAGGATTTCAATATGGGGACACTTTTGCATAATCAACTGGACATCAGCTTTCGGCGCACCGGCTAAAACAGTCATCACGGGGTGCCTTCCATCCAGTTCAGCAATCATTTTTGCAATATCTTCGACTGCGTCCCAAACCTTAACATTTGAATAGTTTAGATTGACTTCATTACCCACACTCCACATCAATAGAGCTGGATGATCCTTATATTTCAATACATCTTGCCGAAACCGTTCTAACTGATTGGCGACAATCAATTCATTGTCGTAATTAAAACCGTGATTCTGATGCCCCATCCAGAGCCCCAGAGTAACAGTAAGACCCAGCTTTTCGGCTTCATCCAATATTGACTGGGCATTTTCCGTTCCCCAGGTCCGGATAGAATTTCCACCATATTCGGCCAAACGGTCAAAATACTTTTTACCGCCAGCACCTTTGATAAAATAGGGTTGGCCATTACGAATCAATTGATAGCGGTTATTCGCATACTCAACATGTACTGGGATTGTTGCCAGAACAGACGAACAAAAGCCTCCGGCAATAAATACCGACAATCCAAAACACTTTGCAGCCCATCTGATCATTCAACCACCTTATTTATATTCAATTCGGTCAAACTTTCGGTTCAATTTTCCAACTTTAACGACATACCAACCAGAGATAACTCCAATTAATATTAGTACATAAGCACAAGAATTCATGGATTGGGAGATAAATCCGCGTCAGCGAATGTTTTTAGAAAACAGCATCTGCCCTGTGTTTAAAGACTTGCACCATATTAATTAATACTTCCTGAATAGCCAGTAACATTAGCTTCAAATAAAGCATGCATTGTGCCATCCCTTATTCTTGATTATATTACATGGTGTTATGGAAATCTGTTAGGTATTCACAACAAGTATTGTAAAATTATCTGACACATCCCTGGAAATCAGATAAGCTATTGTTTTACCTATATAATACCATAATTCACAAGTAAGTCCCCCACAAAACCGCTCGAGAATAGCGAGGCTACTTCGAATAAAGTTGGTTTAGTTGCCTAACTGCATTTATGCTACCGCGCCCAACCCTTGCGTGCATTGTCACCATGGACGTTGTGGCTCATCACCAAGAAAGTTATGAAAAATTGGGCTAGAGATTGGGATTGTATGTGACGCGAATAACTTTAACATCACCCGAATACCGATTACGCGAGAATACCACTCGTCCAAGCCCTGAATAGATGTAATCCGTACGGCGGGTATCGGGCCCGTAGTAGAAAGGAATCCAGGCCTTGCCCGTGACGTAGTTCGTCGTACTCGATGGCCTACCAAGAATACGCAGCACATCGGTATCTCTCATTCCCTTCTCGATCTTGGCAAGCTCGGAGCCGACCGGTGGAGGGTTGTCCTTCTGCACCCTGGCCGGTGCCGTTGTTACAGTCGGCTGTTGACTTACAGGCTTAGATGAATTCGAAGAACAAGCCACTACAAAAACAGCGACTACTGTCACGGATAGAACAGCGGAAAATTTTCGGTGCATGGGAATTTCCCTCCAAACAGTGAACGCTCCATCAACACCCCACCGGAGCAATAAAACACGATAGACCTGGATTGTAACGCTTGTCCATAGTTCTTGCATATTCTTGTCATCAAAAACTCCGATTATGGCGTTGCAACTTACCCCGTTGAAGTGGCGCATTGCCTTACATAAAACTGCATTGGGTGTTTTGACTAAAAAAAGACAGTTATTAATCATTAAACAATAATTTAATAACTGTATTCCAAAACAGCGCTGTACTTCAGATAAAGTCGTTAGAAATGTCCCATATTAGGACTGCTCATAAAACTGTAATTGCATCTTGATATTCTATTCTCAAGGCACAAAGTATATAAAAGATGTAGATCTTTATTTAATAACCAGTTAATATGATATTTGACCCCTTAGAGGTGTTTGTTAGGTGCATTCCTAAGCACAAGCCGGATGGTCCACCAGCCATTATCACGACATCTTAAACAGTGCCGATTGACTATAATCATCCTTGAGGTTTCTCAGAAATCAATACGGGTGGATTTTCTACACGCGCCGCGGATTGCTGAAGACGCTTTCTTATTTGGATAACAAACTCTTCGAAACTAGGATTAGTTTTCAAGCTCTCCATCAAAGGGTCTATCGTCATCCACCAATAAACGCTATTGCCGTGATTCACGGATTTTTCTAATATCCTTAGAGCCATGTCCGCCTGCGCATCAAGAATACTAAGACGAGCCTCCTCATATTTTAATTCATTGGAGTCCCATCCCTGTTGATGCGCTTTTTCAATGATCACCTTTAGTTTGGCTATCGCCGACTGGCATTTAGTCTCTTCGCCCAACTGTCGATAAGCATAAGCCAGACTGCCTCTATAAAAAATATCATTTTCGAGTGACCCGCTGAGGTTCTCACTGTTTTTTAGAGAAGCTTCGAAATATTTAATCGCTTCGGAGTAGTCTTTAATCAATAACTTAGCAATGCCGGTAAAGCCGTCCTGATCCCATCGGCTTGACGCGAAGAGCGACGGAGACGCTATAGGCTTACTATTGGCGAGGGCGGACATCAACAAATCGAACCGATGATATTCACCCTTCGTCATATACAATTTCGCCTGAGCCTTCATCAATATCGGCAGGAAACCCTTTTGCACTTCTTTCGCCCGAACCAACCATGAGGAAGCTTCCTCCAAGCGGCCCGAATCGATGCTTATTTGCGCGATCAGCGCCATCGCATAGGAGCTGTTGGGATTCAATCTCAAAGCATCACGTGCAAAGTGAAGTGCAATATCTAATTTTCCAATATAGTGAGCAGTTTCAGCATTTTCAAGAATAATAGAAACATCGTCTGGTCGGTTATGCAGAATCTCTAACAGATGCTCTGCCGCCTCATTATAACGCCCCATTCGCGTTAAGGTATAAGCGAGATTGCTATTGATTTCAACATTAAGCGGGTCAAGCCGCAGTGCTTGTTCGTAGTACTTTTTCGCCTGATTAATCCGTCCCTGAATCGCGGTTACCACACCGAGCCGAAGATACGCATACGCATTACTGGGTGATAGTTCAAGTGCGATCTTGTATTCCTGTTCAGCTTCAGTGTATTGCCTTTCGAATAATTTGATCAGCCCGAGCGAAATATGGATATTTGCCAGTTTGTTGTCGATTTTCTGCGCCTTTGCAATTGCTGGCTGAGCCAGAAAGATTGCTTGTTCTGTTGATATATCACCGTACAAAGATGAAAGCAGATAGGCTTTAGCTAAAGCAGCGTAGGCCAACGCATAATTCTCGTCAATCGCAATGGCCTGTTGATTGAATTCAATAGCTTTTTGGATTGATTTTGCGTTGCGTTCGTGTAGATAATGAAGTCCGAGAAGATAGAGATCGTGAGCTTCCATATCCTGCGTAGAAAACTGCACATTATCTATCCCGAAAAACCGTTCCGAATTCATGTTAAGAGTGCTTAGAACACTGTCCGCAGTAGATTCCTGAATCCTGAAAATATCCTCGGAATCGAAGTCATAGGTATTGGACCAAATATGAAAACCATCCGCCGTGTCAATCAACTGTACGGAGATTCGGTATTTTTTGTTGGCTACCCGGACACTGCCTTCGAGCACCGCGTCAACATTTAATTTTTTACCGATTTCACGAATATCTGTCTCATTCTGCAAGTTAAATGAGGAGGTTCGCGCAACCACCTTCAATTCCGGTTCGCGGGCCAGGGCATTTAATATTTCCTCCGCCAGGCCCAACGCCAAATAATTGTTATCCTCATTTCCGGTGACATTGACGAATGGCAACACGGCTATGGATTTAATTTCTGATGTGCCGTATTGACTTGGAGTATCAAAAAAAGGTCTCACCAAAACCCCGTTAACAAGTACGCCAACAGCAACAATAAATGACAACAACTTCCATCTGTGGGATGCCATCCACCTGAATGGTGTAAAACCAGCATCTCCGAGCTTGTCGCCACCTGATTTTTGTATTTCGTTATTCGCATGCGTTGCATTGGGCGAATCTGCTGTATTCGAGATAAGATGATCCGGATTACCGAATCCAGTAACTTCAACTTTGGCAATCAGTCGATAACCTTTCTTCGGTATTGTTTCGATATAGCTCGGTTGGGTTGCATTATCTTTCAACACTTTGCGCAATGTCGCGATACTTTGGTAAATTGAATGATCCCCTACAACCACGTTCCGCCAAACCTGACTATGAATCTCGTCGCTGCTGACCACCTCTCCCGGACGGCTAGCAAGATAGACCAGTAACTCCATAATCCGATGTTCGATGACCGAACTTCCGCTCGGATTTTTGATTCGATTGGTTTGAGGTTCCACCCACCACTCACCGAGTCTGAATGGTGTGTTGTTATCGATTTCTGTCATCCAAGAAAAGCCCTGTTTTAATAACCATTGCAGTGACTTGTATGATACCGGTATCGAAACAGTAATTCATCCGGACAAAAAAGCCAGAATGATCGAAGCCAATGTCAGACTCGATCCAGATCTTTCAGAGACTTTTATTCACGTGCCTCGAGCCACTCTATGAACGCTTCCGCCGACAATGGAGGCGTAAACAGATCACCCTGGGCTTCGTCGCATCCCTGTGAATGCAAAAATTCGAGTTGAAGATCATCTTCAACGCCTTCCGCGACCACTTTAAGTTGAAGATTATGAGCCAGTTCTATTATTGTGGTCACAATAGCGTCATCAGACTTATTGTTACCGATATCCTGAACCAATAAGCGATCGATTTTCAATGTGGTAACAGGTAGTCGTTTGAGATAAGCAAAAGAAGAATAACCGGTACCAAAATCGTCGATCGAAATAGAAATACCAACTTCTCTGAGTTGACTCAATAAATTAATATTAACTTCCATATTTTCCATCAAAGTGGTTTCGGTCAGTTCCAAATCGAGGTGTTGTGGGTTAAATTCGGCCTGATCAAGAATTTGTGTTATCTGGCTGCAAAAATTCTTTTGACCAAGCTGAACAGGAGAAAGATTTACCGAAATAAGTTGCAACCGGATACCGGCTTTTTGCCATGCCTTGGCCTGTGCGCAGGCGGTTCGCAAAACCCAATCGCCCAGAGGTATGATCAAACCACTCTGCTCCATGAGTGGTATGAATTTGTCGGGAGTTATTAATCCTTTTTCAGGATGATTCCAGCGGATCAAAGCTTCCATTCCTGCAACCAGGCCACTGTCAAGATCAACTTTTGGCTGATAAAAGAGCGTAAACTGATCATCTTCCAGAGCAATGCGTAATTCCGTTTTGAGATCCATCTGGGATTTCAACCATTCATTTCTTTCCGAAGAGAAGAATTTGTAACCGTCACCTCCATCTTCTTTGCAATGGTACATTGCAATATCTGCGTGTTGAAGGATTGTTTCCACAGTCGTGGCATCCTGCGGAAATGTACTGATGCCGATGCTCGCAGTAACCAACAACTCTTGCCCATGAATCGAAAAAGGTGGAGACAGGCACGCATTTATGCGCTCAGCCAAATTCGCAATAACATGAGGATTATCAATTCCGTCGACAACAATCACAAATTCGTCGCCACCGAATCTTGAAACAGCTTCTATGAACAAATCCGGATTGGGGGTTATTCCAGTATCTACGTTGGGCCTGCAGGCTTCATCGTATTGCCGAACACATTCAACCAATCGCTTCGCAACATCGTAAAGTAACCTATCCCCTGCGCTATGACCCATTGTGTCGTTAATGACTTTGAACTGATCCAGATCAATGAAATAAATCGCCATCGTATGTCTCAGGCGTTCGGCGCGAACCAGCAACCTATCCAGGAGATCCTTCAGATAGGCTCGGTTGGGTAATTCTGTGACTGGATCGCGGTAAGCGAGCAAACGTATCTGATCTTCAGCGTATCGTCGTTCGGTAATATCCTGAATCGTACCGATTAGTTTATCGACTCCGATTTCATTCGAACTCAGATTAAATGTCTGACAGATAAACCGAATCGTGCCATCTTTCAGCAAGACTCTATATTCAATACTGGATGAGGGCTGACGGTTACCCTTAATACTGTCGTTGACATATTTTCGATCTTCAGGGTGGATAACATCAAGTAACGTTTCAAGCGTTCCGATATTCCGATTTTTTTGAAAGCCAAGCAATATACCCGTTTCTACGGACCAGTGAAGTTTGTTCTCATTGATTTCCCAGTGCCAGTACCCTAGCTTTGCGATTTGCTGGGCAGTTATCAACTGGCTCTTACTTTCACTCAATTCCTCTGCCATTTTCGTGGATCTCAGTGTATAAATAAGGCGCTGCGTAAGTATCTGAAAATTTATCGGCTTGACGATAACATCTGTCGCGCCTAGTTCGTAGGCGCGAGCAACAGACTTGTGATCGTCCATACCTGTAACCATCAATATTGGGACGTGGGCTCCTCTATGTATTTTTCGAAGTTGCCTACAGGCTTCGAATCCATCCATCTGTGGCATATGGACATCGAGTAGCACAATGTCAGGATCCCGTTCGACAAAAACCGATAATGCCTCTACGCCATTACCGGCTTCGACAGTCTCATATCCCGCCAATTCAAGGTATTCTTTAGCTAAATAGCGGTTGCCTTGATCGTCGTCCACGATCAACACCAGCGCTGTTCCAAATTGATTCGGCAGAATTTTGACCACCCCGCATTCTGCGACAGGAATATTTGTATGGAATTGCTGTATTGGTTCCGGTGGATGAGCATTGCTTACCGACAATGCCATAATACGGCTTTTGCCACCTTCAATGGCATCCAGGAGAATGTCGTTGACAATATCCAACAACTCTACCCCCGAACGACCGACAGTTTCAATAAAACAGTATTGCTTTTCGCTTAGAGGCGTATTCAAAAGAAGTTCAGCCGTTCCCAGGATACCATTGATCGGCGTTCGTAATTCATGACTCATTCGCGTTAAAAATTCGTTCCTGGTTTGATTGGCGGCCTCAGCATTTTCTTTCGCCGTCACGGCCTCCTCAATCGACTGTTTAAGCTCCAGGTTGGCCCGCAACAATTCACAAGTACGTTCTTTTACCTGCTCCGCCAATTGCTGGTCCTGTTTGGTCAACCGCTTGTCGCGGTTTTGTATTTCACTCAACATCCTGTTAAATCCACTGACCAGTATCCCGATCTCATCGTTAGCTTCCGGTTCTAACCGATAGATATATTTTTGCTCTTCCGAGACCTTTCTCATGGTTTCAGCTAGATCCAATATGGGCCGTATTATTGTCTCCCGCAGCAAATGGGACAGAATATAGGCGATCAATAGCGCACCCGCTAAAATCCAGGCGGCAATTGCACCGCTGTTGCGTAAAGTTGCATTCAATCGATTGAGATCCGAACGGATATGCACAGACCCAATGATTTCATCACCCAGCATGATTGTCTCAATAACATCGAGGTATTTGGAATCAAATGTGTATCCTTTGGCGGCGGAAGACAACTTGTTTCTGGGCAGCTCTTCGTGAATTCGAAGACCAGGTCGAGTGTACGCTGCGAAGACCTTTCCGGCAGAATCTACGAGTAAAACATCAACAATATTGGGTTCGGCCCTCAAGGAAGAAATAATTTTCTGCGCGCGACTCTTATCGCCGGAGGTTAACGCTGCCACGCTGTTGATTCCAATAACCTTTGCCAACATTGAAATCTTCTCGATCATCGATTGGCGTGAAACCAGAAATTCGGACCTGACGTGGACGATGGTTGCCACCAGCGCCGCGGAACTGGATATCAGCAAAACCATACAAGTCAACTTTCGCGTAATCGGCATATCTTTTAAACTTCTCATCGCTAAATACGTCCTGTACTAATGCTAATGATTACTCCCCACCTGTCTTGCCAGGCAAAGAAATTGCGCGCTAATCCGGATTACAACGCGATTAGCCGTATTGTTGCGATACAGAAGATTCCGAATACTGCAAACGAAAAATAGCGAACAAAGGGATTCAGGTTCATCGTTTCCCACACTTTTTCGTTTCACAAACCAAACGACGATTGTTTGTAGAACATTCTTCAAACTGCCCCGAACCTTAGCGCTCGGCGTTAAAAAAAACCTTAAGGAACCTTAAAGGTTGCGTAAAGAATTTTTAGGTCACTGTTTTTTATAGATAATAAAGACACTCATCGAAGACTGAAAAATAGGCCATAGATACAAATCCAGGCACCTTCTCCATAATTCCAACGAAGTAAACTATTGTTGACCAGGTACTTCTAAACAGACACCCACGGGCATCAATTTGGAAATTGACCTAACGGTATTGGTCGATTACCGAGCAAAAAAAAGCGGCCATGAAAGCCGCTAAAGACTCATTCAAAAAGCACCTTCCACAACTGCTGGATCCGTTATGGTCTTGATCCACCCATGTACTTTTTATGGCTGTAGAGCAGGCCGACAGTATGCGATAATACAGCCTCTTAGCTGACTTTTAGGGAACAGTCACATCGAAACGAAACGAAGGCTTTGCAACAAACGGCATAAACTATGAACAGAAAACAGTTGCTAATACACCTGTTAACAGGCTTCTTGCTATTGACCTCACAAATAACGGTTGCAGTGGAAGAAAACCTCAAAAATGATGAAAGCCAGGCTGCTATTCAAACAGTGCTAACAGGGCATCATCGTTCAGAAAAAAACAAATCGCGAGATATCTATCGTCACCCGGCTGAAACACTGGCTTTTTTCGGACTTAAACCGAATATGACCGTCGTTGAAATCTGGCCGGGCAGCGGCTGGTATACTGAAATTCTCGCGCCGTTTCTGAGGCAAAACGGCACACTCTATACGGCCCATTTTTCGCCTAATATGAAAGGCAGATTTTACCGGAATGCTCTAAATGATTTTCATCAAAAAATCGCATCTAATCCCGAAATTTATGGCAAAGTCCAGCTGACTTCTCTGTTGCCACCGCATGAAATTGATATCGCACCGGCAGGTTCTGCAGATCTTGTATTAACTTTTCGAAATGTGCACAACTGGATGCTAAAAGGTGAAGAACTGAACGTACTTAAATCGATTTATCGCGCACTCAAACCCGGTGGAATATTAGGTCTTGTCGAACACCGGGAAAATTCTGAAACAGAACACGATGCAAAAGCAAGAAAAGGATACGTGCTTCAAAAATATGTCATTTTCATGGCTGAAAAAGCCGGGTTTTCACTGCTTGATAAATCTGAAATTAACTCTAATCCGAACGATACGAAATACCATCCTAAAGGGGTTTGGACTCTTCCTCCCACTTTAAAACTGGGTGAAAAAGACAAAGAAAAATATTTAGCGATCGGTGAAAGTGATCGAATGACCTTGAAATTTTTGAAGCCAAATAAGGTAAGCGATAATCGATAGAAAGCATGCAACGGGGATTGGCCAGGTTGTTCAGCCGCTGTGGGCTGATCCGCTTGATCCAAGGGTTGTTGGCGGGATTGGAGACCCGGTGTAGCCGTCGACATACTCTTTAGGAACTTGTTTTCGTTCCCAAACTGTCGGCTGTCTTCACTAAGCCCTGGAGGAAGGCGAGTAATTGCTGTAGCGAACGGTTTACTACTCATACCTGGACCTCTCACCCCGAATGAGATGCCGCTGTTGTTCGATTGTTGCTATAAGAAACTCGCGACACACTCTGACTCTTGCTGTTGCGCGCAAATCGACGTGGTTCAACACCCATATACCCCATTCGGAGGGTTTTAGCGGGACGCCCAAGGTCCAAGACTCTGGTATTGAATGGCATGCTCATGAATTTTCCAGAAAGTTTGCTGAGACCAGTACTTGATGATCCTTTCTTCTGTGGGAATCTCCAAAATAATAAACATCGAGGGGAAAAAAAGTAATATCACCGATATCACAATCCAGGTTCTTTTCCAGACTCTTGCTTTCATGGTCTGAACGGTCTCATTGATTTCCACACACAAATTTGTAGAGCTTACGATAATGTAACTACTCAGCGAAAATAATTAAAAAAAGTACGTATCTGTTTAGGTATATTATTAGCCGCTTCACCAATCAATTCTAAATTACGCACTGTCGCATCATAATTTAAACCAGTTTGTTCAAATGTTTCTAGATCCAGCCCTTCGCAAAATGTCACAACATTTTTTGCGAAGCCAAGCATATCATCCATATAAAACGCCATTCTCTATCAGACATTAATTGCCTCTCGCTCAATAAAAGGCTTCAATTCAGGACGCAAAGCTTTCTCTGTAACTAAATCAACAGATTTTCCTAATTCATCTTCCAAAAGAAATTGTACTCCTAAATATTTTTTAGAAGTTGCAGGAGCATCAAAAGTAACAACAATACCAACATCACTATCTTCCGTTGCTTCATTACGGACAGTAGAACCAAACAAAGCCAAACCCGTTACGCCAAAACGATTAGCTAATTCTGGTTTTAATCGGGTTAAAATATCTATTGCTTGCTTAAGATTCATGGTTTTCCACGGCTTATTTGTTTTATATTAAAATATTTCGATTAAAGGGCTAACATTAGTAGTATCTATATCAACACATATACTTGAAAAATTTCTATATTTTTATCAAAATATTATTTTTCATTAACATCCATTTTCAACAGACTGATTTTCTCTGTCTGCACATCTTTCACAACTTTCCAGAATCGACCTTAAATCACCTGCAGTTTCAGGCTATATTAACTGAACTTTTTCGGTATTTGCAGATTGTCGGGGACAAACCACGGTAATTGCGCACAAATATCATGATCTGTTCCCTGTTCTTCTGATAAATGCCCTATTCACAAACGCCTTCCCCCGCCTGTTCTCCAGTTTGGATAGCGAATAAATAATCCTATACGATTGATTCTGTTCTATAGCTATGGATACTGCCTAAAAATGTAATCGCTTGGATCTTGAAGGGTTCAAATGTACCAGGAGTGGACATAGACAGAAGAAATGAAAAACGCTCCGCCGAGTAGAGGCTACAGCAGGGCTACAGGGTCAGTTCTATTATTGTTGCATGCACTTACGAACTACCCTTCGTACTGTTGCCAAGTACACCCTTGTTCGCGGGGTTTTGCCAGTTGCTCAATGCACCATAAAAAAATAATGGTACAAAGCGAGAACTGACCCCGATGTAGTGAATTGGCCGTCGATAATACGTGACCTCTTTCTTCTTCAGTCAACGTGTTGGAGGGAACAAATTCACGGGTTGTACGCGCATTTTCTTTGATTTCGCCGGACTGTTTCCAACGCTGTAGAGTCCGTGCAGGCCAGCCT
>CAZGQY010000050.1:0-22600 GCA_964528035.1 uncultured Methylococcaceae bacterium
GTGGAGGAAGTGTATGCGGCAGGGAAGCCGCATTCAAGCCTACAAGGATGTATTTACGGCGTCTTCCGGAACAGATCACCCATAGAGGGGTGAGCAGTTACAAAAAGACACTGAACGGTACCTGGAAAATTAGCAGGATTTGTCAAAAATCTTTACACTTTTGGCAAGGTGAGGGGTAAAATATAAAGGAAATATAATTCAAAGCGTTGAAAAATATAAGGGTTCGTATTGTTGGCATGTAAACTGCTATCATAGTAATAAATTATTCATAATTATTATATAATACAACAGCTTATGTTTATACTAGGGATGCGATATATGTTGGTGATGGACTGTTTTCGATCCACAATAAATTCCTTTCATGCCAGTAAGTTTGATGAATACATCTTCATTCTAGCTAGTGTACTGGAGGATTGTTTGCAGAATATACGGTTGCCGCGTTACAGGACATTAGCAAAAAATGTTTTTTCGGGAAAAATAGGTCGATTCATACTGGTTATTATCGTATTTGGGTTTTCAGCTAACCCGAAAGCAGTTGAATTTCCATTAACCGAGACTCATACCGTATACCATCAATTGAATATGCATTTTGATAAAAAAATTGCTGCAGGATTATTGAGTCAGGAGCGAGCTGACGAAGTATTGGCTATGTACGATGATCAGGCAGTTCGGGCGGTGTTCACCGACAAATTCGGAGCACTAAATATCCATCTGATGGTGAGTACGCTGGCGACCGCTGGAACGGTGCTTGATGGAGCGATAGAAGTTTTTTTGGGAGACAATAAAACGGGTAAGCCCGCTAAAGTTTTTTATGGTGAGCCATCAAAGACTCATTTTGATGCAGAGGTGTATATTACTTCTTCTCGTCAGATGTATGTTATTGCAAATCAAAATCTAAAATTTGTCCCGTTTCAGATAGTGGCAACCTTGATGGGACATGAAGCTTTTCACCAGGACATATTTGTTACTCAAAATGAAGAAGTGATTGCGGGCGCCGCTCAATATGTAGCTTATGCTCAGCAGCTATTAGTGAATCCCCAATTAGCAACAAACAATGTACCTTCCGCACAAGTTAACAATAGCTGGCTGTTAACTTTGATGAATTCTGGTAAGGCAGGATTTCCAAATCCGGGCCTCGAAGAAGCACCATTAGTACGGTTAAACCAGGAGTCTTCGTTAGCGAATTGGAGTCGAGTCCCATTTAGAAGTTTTAAACACGGTCGAATTCAGGTGTTCTATTCGAATACACCAACAGGGAACTCTCCGGGAAATGTTTTTCTAAGCAAAGTAGCGGGTAAAATATCGGGTGGTAAAAAATTTTCCCGGATAGAGTTTAATGATCAGAGTTTAAAGGTATTTGATAATGTTCGGGCTTTGAGCGCAGAGCAATGGGGGCAGGTCGCGGCAACTCTTAAGCTATCTTATAACCGCGATGTTCAATTTGCGTCTGATTTTGATCCAAAGGCGGCGACTAGTTTGCCATTATAGACATTCGTATTATTCTAATGATTTCAATCCGTGGGTGAGTTTCGGTGATTGAGTTTATCAGGAATGAGTCGGTTGAAGATGTTTTTATAGTTTGGGTTGAAGAAAGATACCAGATCGAGTATGGGTTTAATCGAAAATAAACTGGATGTTGCGATTGTTTTCGTTCGTCAATAAATACTGTCAAAATCGCAGCAATTAGCACTGCTCATTTTTGGGGCAAAACAGTGCGCTATTTTGTTCAATACCAGAATTTATCAACAATAGATCGCTGGAGCGAGTGAGTTGCCAGTATGTTTCGATATATTCTTAAACTGATTTTACTAGTATTCTGTAAGTGAATGATTTATATCTATAAATAGAATATATAGAAATTTGAATAAAAATTGGTCGATTTAATGGAATACTCGGAAAAACCTAGCCTAAAGGGACTTCGAAACAAAGTTATCCACATGTCTATCCACAGAATCTGTTAATAAAGTCAGTGTTGCCTGATGAATCTCTTTAATTACCGTAGGTTAACGGTAGATTGGGCGGTGTAGTCGACGCATGAAAGATTTTTTAATATCCAAAAGTCTAACTTTCACCAATCAAATAGCCATAAAGTTCCACTGTATTCTGTCGCTTCGCAGGATGTGGTTATAGGAGCGAGGGTTCAATAATATACGAATCTTGACTTGTCTTATTGTCCGTCTTCAGCGTTGTAGCAACAGTTGCGTAGCCCTGCTATGGGCCTGTTGCTACGCCTTGAAGACAAACAATAATCCTGCGTCAATCTTTCCCATATTATTAAAACCTCGCTCCTGAGTGACCGTGGATTAATTCTTCATGGGGTGGTTAAGTTTATGTGTTGATTAACCGGCTTGTATTTTTATGACAAGCGGGCTTAACCGAATTCAATCTTTCACAGTTTGTACAAGATCCCCAATAATCATTGAGGTATACCAGGGTTTTGAAAACGCCGGACGCGTATTTTGGAAATATCGAATTGAAACAACCGCAGTGGTCGATTTACTTTTAAAAATAGATTGTTTTCCTGTTTTTGCCTGAGGTTCTGATGCTGTCCATTCATTGCCCAAGCAACTAAGAATTTTGGGTTTGTATTTGTCGTAGGAAGCGTGCGCAACTTCCTCATCAGATTCTGTCCATTGGCAGGAATAATTTGACAGCCCTTTTGCCCAAGCCCAAACCTGACAATCTGTTCCGGCAAACAAAGGCTCAGTTTTCCAGACATTTGCGCTTTGCCAGGGATTATTGGAAGGCGCACCGGATTTGAATTTGCTGAACCTGGAAGGGTAGTCAGCTATTATGTTCTTTAGGTTCTGGCAACTGTCCTCATCAGAAACAGCTGATTTATCAGAGGGTAATTCAGCACAAGCAGCAAAAATAAGCAAGCTGCACAGGGCAAATTTGACAGCTATATTCCGAGGGAAAATGGATATCGTTCTGGGATTTGTCAACATTTCTTGCTTCTTGTCAGTTTGAATACAGAAAACCCGGAGCTGGCAGTAAACCAGACGGCACTCGCCCCTGGATTCTATCACGACACTTTTCGAAGAGAAAGTAATGGATTATGAGTTCAATTGCTCACCTCTAAATTTATCATTGAGAAATACTGTATTATCGCGCAAGTCGGTTCCGCTGTTTTTTAAGAAGGACACATATGTCCTCTAACTTTAGGAGCGAGGATTTAATAATATACGAATCTTGGCTTGTCTTATTGTGTCTTCAGCGTTGTAGCAACAGTTGCGTAGCCCTGCTATGGGCCTGTTGCTACGCCTTGAAGACAAACAATAATCCTGCGTCAATCTTTCGCATATTATTAAAACCTCGCTCCTTATTCATTTTGCTTGACCAACTCGATATGTCTGATCACAAAGGGACTGCGGAACTACTGGTTTTTCTGATCCTTTTACTTCAAGATAACCACCAAAAAAACGATCAGTTAAGCCATCCCGGTATTCCTTGGCCAGGATTTGGTCTTTTGTATTCAAATAAGTCAGGTTTTTTATTCGTTGCTCACCACTTGCAACAATCGTTACACCAAATAAGCCTTTGAAATCATCAGGCACGGTTAAATTAACTGCGCTAAACCCCATTCGTGATAAAAACCGCGAACGGATAAGACTCGAGCTATCGCCATGAGGAACCCAACGAATAACCCCCTCAAACAGGCTTAACTCTCTATACTCATAGGTGTAATAATAGCCATCCGTGCTGCAAAAAGTGATATCTTTCACGGTTTTATTGGCTATGTGATCAAACCACATATTAACGTTACCCACCATTTGTTGCATATCCGAAAAATTAATGACTTCGCGCGCTGATTTACCAATAATTCTTGACGCGGATCGTCCTCCAAAATTGAGGTATAACCAGCCAGCAACAATCATTGACACAAGCAAAAAAATTATAACAATCCACTTTGTTTTATTTGACATATTAACATTCCCCATTTTTCAGGCTGGAACTCAAATTGATTAATATTCCTGATTCTACTTACAAAGTAGCCTAATTACACTATATCTCGGGCAGTTATCCCGGGTGCATGTTTTTCCTCCAGATTTAATGGCAGTTGTCAGTGGTCATCTCGCGAATTATTTAGCAGGGGGAGTGCCAATTATTCTGAAAAAATTACCACAAAATTTTTATATTTACCGCTTACAGTTTGAATGAACTGCATCGTGTTTTAGATTTTAAGCAGGAAACACGCTAAATTCTCCTGTAAAAACTACATCAACCCTCATTTGGCAACAGATTCAATACAAAACTGAAAAGAACAACTATTATTGTAATAACTATGTGCTATAAGAATGAACCGTCATAAACTGATGGTTTATTGAATTGCTATGATAGCAATACTATTGTATGGAGAGCTTTTTATTCTAGTGGTTAAAAAATTGACAACCTAAGCAGAAGACAAACTTAATAGTTATCGAAGTTATGAACATATTATTTCTGAATCCCAACATTCGACCTAATTCACCCCTTGGAAAATATTTGCCTGTGGGCTTGGGATCGGTCATGACATTTATTAAAAATGCGGGTTATGAATTCGATTTTTTAGATATTACCATTCATGACTACGACGATGAATATGTTGAGAATTATATTCGTGAAAATCCATACGATGTTATTTTAATGGGTTCCATTGTTACTCACTATAAGTGGATTAAGTGGTGTGTAAAAATAATAAAGAAACACCAGCCAAATTGTAAGATTGTCGTTGGTAATTCTGTTGCTGGTTCAATATACGAGGTATTTTTAAACAACACGCCAGCAGATGTGGTTGTTATCGGAGAGGGTGAGTTTTCTACACTTGAAACACTAAATGCCTTTAGAGATGATAGATCTCTAAGTGGCATAAAAGGCATTGCTTACAGGGCAGCGGACGGTTCCATCAGGAAAAATGAAAAGCGGCCTGCCTGTAAGATCGATGATTTATTACCGATTAATTGGGAATTATTTGAAGTTGATAAATATTTTGAAAAACTGGATGCAACGGGAGCCTTCGGTGCCAAAAATCCTGAGTCGGGTAAATGGCGTACAATGCCGGTGCCTACAGCTCGTGGTTGTGTTTTTAAATGTACTTTTTGTCACTATGTATTTTGGGATGACCCCTATCGACACCGCAGTGCTGAAAATATACTGGCTGAATGTAAGAGCCTGATCGAAAAGTATGGAGTCAATTACATCAATTTTTGGGACGATTTGAGCTTCTCTTCATTGTCGCAGGCCGAAAAAATCGTTGACCAGATCCTTGCGTCGGGGCTCAAGTTTTATTGGAGCGCTGCGATTCGATCCGATTTATTCGGAAAGCCACAAATAGACTATGAAAGGCGCCGTAGAATCGCTCAAAAATTTAAGGATTCAGGGTGTATTAGCGTAGGATTTTCACTTGAATCTGCTAATGCTGAAATTCTTGAAATGATGAATAAGAGAATTAAACATCACTATTTTGAAGAGCAGATTAAACTCTTGCGAGACGTCGGGATTGTTGCAAATACCAGTATTGTATTTGGATATCCAATCGAAACTAAAGAAACGATCAAAGAAACGTTCGACTATTGTTCGAAAACAAAGGTTTATCCAAGCATTGGCATTTTGTTGCCGCTACCATACACTGGAATGTACGAGTATGCTAAAACCCATGGCTTTATTGTCGACGAAGATCGTTACCTTGAAACAATTACCGAACGGCAGGATCTTTGTCTGAATTTGACTAAAATGTCCGACAAAGAATTTCTCACTACCATTAAGGAAGGTGCCAAACGATTGAATATTGAAATAGATATTGGACTTTCGGAAGACAGTTTTATGAGAACAGGTGGTTACCGCAAGCACAACAAACTAAATAAAATTGATAAGAAAGCCAGTTTTCCAATAAGGAATAAGGCTGATTTTAGTTTCAATTATAGTAATCAGAATTTTGATCTGGGTCCCGGTGGGGATAACCAGCAGGATGAAATTGAAATAAAATTAAAAGATGTGGCCAAGGAGAATGTAATTCCATAAAAAACATTCAGTTATATTATTGAATGTGTTTACATTGGCTTGCTAGGTTTGGTCGTTAGGGTGCAAGCCATTGTTGGTTCGGGTGGCGCGACTTCTATCCTGTAAGTTTTGGTGTAGGCTCCGATAAATTAAGGAATGTTGGAAATAATGCGGTTAGCATATGAGCAGATACGAAACTGAAAACAAGGAATATTTTGAGTTCAGAAATCAATTCAAAGATCGTTCGTTTACGATTGATGATTTGGATCACTTTTCACTCTTTGTTGGTATCCATAATTTCGCCCGCAAAAAATTTATTATCGATGAATTTGAAAAAACCTTAGATGTAAGTGGCAATATCTACGAATTCGGCACATGGAGGGGTAGTATTATGATGCTCTTGGCCGGTTGGTACCGTTTACGTCGTCCTCAGAGTAATAAAATTATCTATGTTTTTGACACCTTTGAGGGGCTTAGCGATGGTACTCCAGACGATGGTAATGCATTCCAGAAATATACGGGTCGTTATACAAGTGATGAAAATACTATTCGCGACTTGGTATCCCGAAAAGGTCTGGACTCGTATATAACATTCGTTGTTGGCGATGCTTTCAGGACTTCTAAAGAACATTTTTCTACAGCAGCTTTTCCCAAGGTTAGTTTTGCACTCTTAGACATGGATCTTTATGAACCAACAAAGGCGGCTATCGACGAACTTTTACCTAACCTTACACCCCAAGGTAAGATACTCTTTGATGAAGGCACCTCTGATACCTTTGAAGGGGAACAAAAATCTTTAGCGTATATTATAGATAAAGCAGAAAAACTGGGTATACACTACTCTGTTGAGGAAAACCATCTGACGCGACAACCGACTACAGTTTTTACAAGAATAAAATAGAAACGACAGTTAACTATGAGAACTTTTGAATCAATCAATATTGGAGATAAAGCCGAGTTAACACACATCATTACACAAGATGACATCAATTCATTTGTGGAACTCACTGGCGATGATAACAAATTGCACGTCGACAGGGATTACGCACAAACTACTTCTCTAAAAAAAAACGTGGCTCATGGGATGCTTGGGGCCTCGTTTATATCGACTGTTATCGGTACAAAATTACCCGGGGATGGTGCTCTATGGCACGGCCAAAATTTGGAGTTTTTGCTTCCGATTCGTATTGGTGACAGGATCACAATAAAAGTTGAGGTTGTCAAAAAGACACAAAAAAACCAGACAGTCGAATTATTAACAGAAATATTTAATCAACACAAAAACAAAGTGACTACTGGCACTGCAAAAGTAAAAATTGTCGCACAGGAAGCCTCGAAAATAGACAAAGAATGTTCTGGCCAGAAGAAAGTTGCTTTGGTTGTTGGTGGTACCGGAGGTATTGGCCAGGTCTGTTGCCTGCAACTTGCGCGCGATGGTTTTGACGTGGCCATTCACTACCATAAGAATAAAGCAGTAGCGGACAAGCTTAAAAAGCAAATTGTGGCTTTGGGTCAAAAGGCTATCACTGTTCAAGGCGATATTAACAATCCTGCTCAAACCCAGGAAATGGTCATTAATGCGCTTAGGCGATTAGAGAATATCATGGCGGTTGTTAATTGTTCGACCCTGAATTTGCCGAAAATCAAGTTTAATGACCTGGAATGGGAAGAGATTGAAAAACAGTTTTCTTTGAATGTTAGAGGTACTTTTAATATTTTAAAAAGTGTAGTGCCTGTTATGGAAGAAAATAAATATGGCAAGTTTGTCAACCTGAATACCCTTGCTATAGAGCAACCTAATTCTGAGTGGTCTCATTACATTACGGCCAAATCCGCTCTTAATGGGTTTTCAAAAGCTTTGGCAATAGAACTGGCTCCTAAAGGTATACGCATTAACCAGGTTTCACCGGGGATGACGGAAACTGATTTGATTGCTGACATTCCTGAAAAGGCTAAACTACTGGTAGCGGCCAAAACTCCTCTGCGCCGTCTTGCTTTACCGCAAGATATAGCTGGGGCAATCAGTTTTCTGGTTTCTGAGAAATCTGACTATCTCACGGGCGAGACAATTCGGGTAAACGGTGGCCAATTAATGGCATGAAACAACTCAAGTATTCAGAAATACTGAAACAAAACACAGTCCTGGGTCTCGAACTGAAATCAAAACCGTCCTATAAGATCAGCATTCTTTCGAATATAACACTTCACCAAAGCAAAGAGATTATAGAATATAGCCTGCGTTTTGAAGGTCTTAATGCGCAAGTTACTTTGGGTGATTACGATAACATCGTACAAGATAGTAAAAAATTTAACGAATCCAATTTGGTGATTGTTCATTGGGAAACGGCTAATCTTATCGAAGACTTACATTCCCAGGTCGATCGCCTGGACGAGAGTAAGATAAAAGAAATATTCAACAAAACTGTATCAGAGATCGAACTTTCCCTAAAATATCTTGAGAGCACTCCTCTAATCATTGTCAATCAGTTTTCGTCCTTAGCTTTCAATCACTCAAACGGTGAAGTGAACAGGCTCGATCAGTTGGCAAATAGCTTGAACGAATTTCTTGAATACAATAGAACACCGAATGTTCTTCTGCTCAGTATAGACAATATCCTGATCCAAATCGGCATCGAAAAAAGTTTGTATTTCAGGTATTACCGCTCGTCAAAAGCCTTGTACTCGATTAATTTTTTCAAAGCTTATAGCCAACGCATAAAGCCTTTTATACTGGCACTCAATGGTCGAAGCAAAAAAGCTTTAATTTTTGATTGTGATAACACTTTATGGAAAGGGATATTGGGTGAGGATGGTTTTGACGGTATCGACATGTCGCCCTATAGTGATCAGGGCAGTATTTTTTCGCAGGTACAAAAGATTGCCCTCGAACTACAAGAACAGGGTGTGTTGATTGGTCTTTGTAGTAAAAATAATTTTGAAGATGTCGACCAAGTGCTAAAAAGTCACCCGGATATGCAATTGAAAGACAAACACATCGCTATCAACAAATGTAATTGGGCAGAAAAAACTAAAAATCTGATTGAGATCGGACAGATCCTTAATATTGGACTCGACAGTCTGGTATTTGTGGATGACTCAGTATTTGAAGTTAACCTGGTCAGAGAAAAGTTACCTGAAGTGACTGTATTACAGGTACCCAACAATCTTCAAAATTATATTGCTCTACTTAATGACTATAAAGGTCTTTTTCATAAGGTCTCGCAAACTCAGGAAGACACATATCGAACGATTTTCTACAAACAACAAACTGTAAGACAATCATCAAAGCAAAATTTCGATACTGTTGATGAATACCTTGCCTCACTCGAATTAAAGATCAGGTTTGTGATTGACGATGTCGACAATATCGCTCGCTTATCGCAATTGTGCCAAAAAACAAATCAATTTAACCTCACTACCAAAAGGCATACCGAAGACGATATCAAAGGATTTATCGAGCAAGATTGTTCAAAAGTGATCTCTCTCACCGTTTCCGACAAGTTTGGAAACAACGGAATAACCGCTCTCTGTATTTTCCACATATCGGGAGAAAGGGCTGAAATTGACAGCCTGTTGATGAGTTGCCGCATCATAGGCCGCAATATTGAATACGCGCTTATTGACAACACTATAGATTTTTTAAAAAAAAATCAGGTCTCTCACGTTTCTGCAAAATATGTGGCAACGCAAAAAAACAGCCAGGTCAAAGAATTCTATGAGAATTGTTCGTTCAACTTAACCTTTGAGTCTGAAACAGAAAAAAACTATATATTGAAAATTAATCAGTATGAAGAAAAGCACATTCATTACATTGAGGTATGCCATGATTCCTGATACTGAAGCTCGTATCAAAAACACCATGTCAGCGGTTTTCGGACTATCCATTGAAAGAATCACGGACGAATTGTCCCCTGATAATTTTGAAGGCTGGGATTCCCTTAAAAATATGAATTTGGCGGTGGCTCTTGAAGAGGAATTTGATATCAGCTTTACTGACCTTGAGCTGACAGAAATGATGAATTACTCGCTGATCAAACTCATTGTGTTAGAACATTTACAGAACGATTAAAAAACAGATGGACGAAAATAGTATTCCTGAATTGATCGAAGATGCCTTAAAAAATGTAGGTATTGACGAAGGAGATACGATATTTGTTCACAGTGATTCCACAGCGATTCGCAATTTGACCCATTTAGGATGGCTAGAGGCGTTAGAAATATTAAAAAACTGTTTTTTAAATGTTCTAGGTAATAAAGGTACATTAATTGTGCCTACGTTCAATTGGGATTTCTGCAAAGGTAAAAAATACAACCATCAAACAACGCGTTCTAAAGTGGGCATGTTCACGGGCTATGTGCTTTCTGATAAGCGAGCGATACGCTCAACACACCCCATTTATTCTTTCGCTGGCATTGGCCCTGATGTCGACAAGCTTTTCAATGAAATTTCAAATTCTTCATTTGGCGAAAATTCAGTTTTTCACCGTCTTCATCGGATCGACGCTAAAGTTGTTTTCTTCAATACCAGTTTTAATGAATGTACTTTTGTTCATTACGTTGAACAAAAAATTGGAGTCGATTACCGATTTCTTAAACAGTTTGAGGGAACAGTGGTAAACAATGGTCATGAAACGACGGGTACTTATGATTTTTATGCCCGCTATTTAGAGAAAAACATCGAACCCCGCTTCGAAAAGTTGAGAACTGATCTTTTATCCTCGCACAAGATGGTAGAGGCTTTTTTGTGCGAGCAATATTCGATATCTCAGGTCAGTTGTGCGGATATCTATGCCGTTGCCCAACAAGGTCTTAATTCTGATCCCTGGTACCTTATTAAACAACCCAACAATGAACAGCATCTATGACAGCTAATGGTGAAAAAATTCTAGCTTTGGCAAAGACTCTGTTTCCCATTTGCAGAAGTATCACAGGTGATGGTGTCAGGCAAACTCTGAAAATTCTTTCACAAGAAATTCCACTAGAAATTCACGAAGTCCCTACAGGTACGAAAGTATGTGACTGGTCAATTCCTAAAGAATGGAATATTCGCAGTGCCTTCATTGCGAATGAAAAGGGTGAAATAATAGTCGACTTCAAAAACCACAATCTTCATATAGTGAGTTATTCAATACCTGTCGATAAATGGCTTACGCTTTCAGAGCTTGAAGAACACCTTTACAGTTTGCCGGAACAACCCAATGCGATTCCTTATGTGACTTCTTACTATAAAGAGCGATGGGGTTTTTGTTTGACTCACGAGCAACGATCAAAATTGCAAGAAGGTAATTACCACGTTTTTATCGATAGTGATTTAAAAGAGGGTTACTTGAGTTATGGTGAATATTTCATCAAGGGGCAAAGCGATGAAGAAGTGTTTCTGTCAACTTACATTTGCCATCCATCCATGGCAAATAATGAACTTTCAGGCCCAAGCGTTGCTGTCTTTATTGCCAAATGGTTGGCCTCTGCCCCCAGGAAATACAGCTACCGAATTGTTTTCACTCCTGAGACCATTGGCTCGATTACCTATCTAAGTCGACACCTCGAAGAACTCAGGAAAAATGTCAAACTGGGGTTTAATCTTACTTGTATGGGAGATGAGCGGGATTATTCTTATGTGGCATCCCCTTATGGCGCAACTCTTGCCGATAAAATCATTAACAACGTTCTGAAACACAATCACCCGGATTTTACCCAATACTCTTTTTTAGATCGCGGCAGTGACGAAAGACAATATTGTAGTCCGGGTGTTGATTTACCTCTGGTTACTTTATGTCGTAGTAAGTTTGGTACTTATGATGAGTATCATACTTCGTTGGACAATTTTGACTTAGTGACGGCCAAAGGTTTGCAAGGCAGTTATGAATTGCTGCAGGACTGTATCGAAGTGAACGAAGCCAATAAAATTTACAAACTGGCTTGTTGTGGTGAGCCTCAACTGGGTAAACGTGGTCTCTATCCCAACCTCAGCACCAAAGATATGTCTGTTGAAACCATCATTAATCTTGTGGCTTATGCTAATGGCAGTAATGATCTGATTGATATCAGTAATTTCATTGAAGTACCGGTGAAATCCATTTTACCCATAGCCAAAAAACTATTTGAAGCGGGGTTACTTGAGGTCGTCGATTGAGGCGTATAATCAAAGTTCTTGTCAATTATTAGAACTGTTTCGAGCTTTGTATGGCAACCCATTCAATACAAAACTAAAAAAAACAACTATTATACTAATAATTAGTGTAGTTTCTCCCTGTATTAAATATATGGGCGTAAACCATAGAGTATTGGAGTTTCTGCAACAAGGTTGTCGCAGCAAAGCCGATCGGGAGGTATTTATTTGTGGCAGAACAAGAAATGGTTTGTATTCTAACCACGACACTTGGTGACTGATGTCTAAATGTATAAATAAGCGATAGATAGAAGAGAGGATAAATTGATGAGAACAAGGCGAACAAATGTAGGAATATGATTATATTTTAACGTTGTTTAACATAGATATCGTTAATTTAGATCTCATATAGTATTGGCTTTTTATGCAATTAAATACTAGTACTCCATCATTGTTGTATTGACGGGTATATCAGCCGATAAGCGGCCATCTGCGTTGTTGCACTCGCTTGACACGTGCGACTAGTCCTGCGCTCGCGCGCCTAGCAGCTGACCATTTCTCGACCAAGCTACTCCCCAATACAACAATGACGGAGTACTAGATACTAATGAGTCTTAATATTGAATGCGAGGCAGTTGATTATGCAAGCTTGCAGTATGAGTATATTTATATGTTCGGCAATGATACCTAGGTCTAATACTCAAACCATTGACGCCTTACTTTTATCAATCAGATAATTAATTCGCTATAAGGATATATCAATTACAGTGGTTATAGAAAACGACGAGCTCTGGAGCAACAAAACGATCTTGGTTACTGGCGGAACCGGATCGTTTGGGCAATCTTTTGTACGAAAAATTCTACAGGAAAAGAATCCCAAAAAAATTATTGTCTTTAGTCGGGACGAACTCAAACAATTTGAGATGGCCCAACAATTTCATGATGATCGGCTGCGCTTTTTTATCGGTGATATTCGCGACGAAAAACGCCTTGAGTTGGCTTTCGATGAAGTCGATATCGTGGTTCACGCAGCAGCCATGAAACAGGTGCCTATTGCGGAATACAATCCGCTGGAAGCCATCAAAACAAACGTTATGGGTGCAGCCAATATTATTCAGGTGGCTCGCAATTCAACTGTTACTCGGGTCATTGCGTTAAGTACCGATAAAGCATCAAACCCCATCAATCTTTACGGAGCCACCAAGCTCTGTTCAGACAAATTATTTCTTGCGGCGAATGTTTATTCGGGAAGAAAAACGCTGTATAGCGTTGTACGCTACGGAAATGTAATGGGAAGTCGAGGCAGTGTAATCCCGTTGTTCAAAAAGCAGAAAGACCAAGGGGAACTGACAGCCACTAATCTTGAAATGACGCGTTTCTGGATTACACTGGATGAAGCCGTGCAATTTGTTTGTGACTGCCTTCATCGTATGCAAGGCTCAGAAATATTTATTCCCAAAATTCCCAGCGTTCAGCTTCAAGATCTTGCGCAAGCAATCGCTCCCAATGTACCTATAAAAATTATTGGTATGCGGCCTGGCGAAAAACTTCATGAAAGCCTTTTTTCCCGGGATGAGGCGCGAGAGATTTGGGAATTTGATGATTACTATATTCTTTATGCACAAAGCGCTACTCACAAAAAATACTCGCAAGGTCGAAAACTTGCTGTAGAGTATAGCTACAGTAGTCATACAAATAGTTGGTTTTTAAATCCCCAGGAACTTTTGGAAAAATTAAATAAGTTATAGTTACTTTTTCTTGTGTTTACACCGGTATCGGTCTTCTGTTTATCAGTCTATTCTACGGGATCGTCACACTTGTTTAAGACAGCCAAAAAGCTGCTCGCAAATATAGACAATGTCGTCACTCGATAAATGACAATGCAAGGGTAATGAAAGAGTTTGCGAATGAAAGTGTTCAATTTTTGGATAGTCTTTTTTTGGGAAACCTTTTATGCATTCAAAGGAATACAGCGGAATGTAGTGTACGTTTGTCGCAATACCTCGCTTGCTTAAATCAGACATTAACTGTTCTCGAGTGATTTTGAAAAGATCAAAATCGATTAATACTGTGGCTAAATGATAGCAGTTTCTTTTTTCAGGATGGACAAATTTAACCCCGTCGAACTCACTAAAAATATTCGAATAAGACTGCATTAATTTAAACCGTTTGTTTTTAAATACCTCAATTTTTTTTAATTGACTGCGTCCCAGGGCTGCAGAGACCTCATTCATATGGGCATTCAGACTGGGCTCAATGGTGTCGTACGACAAGTATCTACCTGCCGTATTTCTACGTATACCGTTATTTCTCAATTCCCTAAGGTGTTTCGCCAGCTTCTTATCATTAGTCGTAATCGCTCCGCCCTCAAGTGTGGTAATGGCTTTTGCAGGATGAAAACTAAACACCGAGGCACGCGAATATCTACAGGCGCCGACATGAAAACCTTCTTTGTCTACAGAACCAAAGGCATGACAAGCATCCTCGATTATAAGATTCTTAGTGTTGAGCAAATCATTTACACAGCCCGCATTTCCGCCATAATGCATGGGTACCAGCAGATCTCCTGGTTTGGCCAGAGATTTAATCTGAGTCCAGTCGTGGCTCAGGGGATCTTCATCAAATAACTTTAATTGATATCCATTTAATTGAGCGGCTGTCGCCGTTGCTACAAAAGTTACCGGAGTCGTCACAATAAATCCTGGGCATTCCGGACGCAAAGCTTTATACAGTAGATTTAGACCATTAGAAGCATTGTTCACACAGACCACTTCTTTAGCACCTAAGTATTCAGCTAATTCCTGCTCAAAAGCTTCTACTTGATGACCGCGGGTCAAACTTGTACCCTGAAGAACCTCACTTACCATCGATCGGTCAGTGTCATCCACACAGGGCGAAAAGAGGTTAATATTTTTCACTGAATTATTTGTTTAATCCAGCGACAAATGCTGTCTGTTTTTTGGTCGAGTGTCAAAGTTTCAAGTTTATAGTTTTCTTTTAGTGCATTCACTTTGTTTTCATATTCCTGACGATTCACAGGATCCATAAAATGATCAATGTCAGAAAAGATTTCATCGATTGAAAGTGCGACCTTGATCATACCCTGCTGATACAGGGGATTTGCGGTTTTGGTTTTTTGCGGGTCGACAAATTGTTCCTGAAACCAGGGGCCGTAATAACAAATTGCGGGAATTTTTGCTAACAAAGCGTCCCACAATAGAGAAGAATTGCCATGGATCACTAATACATCCGTAATAGAAAGGATTTCCATTAATTGATCGGTTTTTACCAGGGCAACCGTACAGCCCAGTTGCTCAGCTTTTTTATTCCATAGCTGTTTAATATCTGCAAATTGCTCAGGACCCGAAAATGCCGGGTGGAGCTTGACGATTAATTGACAACCGGTTTTTATTTGATAACTTGCAAATTCATTGAGAAATTCGCCAACAATCAAAGCATCTTCCATTTGAGCCCGTACTAATTGGCTTTGTGATCGCCCTTCCCACCAGGTTCCTAAATAAGTAATGCAGGGTCGTGCAGGATCCAATCCCAAATGTTGGAATGCAGTCTCCCGGTTACTCAGTTCTACCATATTGGTATCTACAGGAGTACCTTTAACCAGGTATTGAGACCGTTCAGTCCGTCGTCTTTCTCCATAAAAGAATTCGAGTTCAAATGCATTGTCTACAATGACATAATCGGACGCATGATGGATCGTTGCTCCGGTATTTTCAGCATAGATTTCAGCGGGAAATAAGACGGAGAAATTTCCATGCTCAATATTTACAGTTTTAATGCAATGCTTTCGCGCTTCAATCACAATAGAGCGTCGCATTGAATGATCGTAGTCTGAGCAAATAAGCACCAGATCAATTTTTTCAAGATTTAAAAGTTGCTTGAAAAGGTGAGTATGGCCATAAGTCTGGAAATAAATTTTGTGAAGATCTTGAATCTCGTTTTCTTGTAGTCCTTTTTGCGTGTTATCCCCGAAAATTTGTTTGAGTTCTGTTTCGACAAATTGGAGGCCTTGATAGAATTCCGGTAGGTAGGAATCCAATTCAGGTTGCTGTTGATTTGCTGGAATTATGTCTTCTAAAAATGTGAAGGGTGCTCCGACCGTTGGCGCAAAGCCACATTCTCGAAAGCAAATCACTCTGAATTGTTGACATAATTTAAGGAAAAAAGCCTGGTGGCATCTGGGAAAAAATCCGCTTACAAACAGTGTTTTCATTGTTTCCCTACCAAGCGATTAAAAACCAGCCCATTAAAAAGAAAGACAAACTTTTGATTGAGCGCGCGACTCATTAATGGGATTTCTTCGTCGTCAAAATGACCAATCCTTTGCTGCATGGTGTTTAAGTAAAAATCATATTGTTCCAGTTTTCGCGACAACATTATGGGATATTTGGCATCAAAAAATTCTTTTAAATGAACAGTGGAAAAATTCTGGCGAACGAAGCACAAAGGACAAATGAGCACTTTATCAAAGATAAAGCCAGCAAATATCGAAACCGGCACACTGTGACCACAGTCGCTACACTGGCAATTGAACACATATTCGCAGGCACCATTACAGTTCAAATTGAAATCTTCGACAATTACTTCAACAATTTTGTCCTCTCCATTTTTAAGGTAGCTCTTTACCCACTCTGCCTGACATGGCTTCTGAAGTTGCGTCAATTCATGTTTTACATCAAGCCCTAGTATTTGAGCAATTCTTAAAAGTAGTTCTGGTTCCCAAAATTCATATGCTCGGGGGTGAACTTTCATCATGTCATAAAAATTCTTCAATTGAATCGAATCCTGTACCAGAACAAGTAGCTTCAATCCCGCAATTAGAGTGTCCGGATCAGACAAACTGGTCGCTATTATTGGATTTAAAGATTGGGCCGCCTGGTGATACTGACCTTGCAGTCTCAAATCCTCGACCTGAGTATGAACTTGTTGCATTTGAGAAGTCATAAGTTGCTGGAATATTCCTGTATAAGTTCTAACTTGTGAAGCATTTAATTTAGACAATGCCTGGGATCAAGGTAAATAATAAAACGTTTCAGTTAGATGAAAAAAAACTAAGTTGAATCACTGCAACCTGTATAGCCTCAATTCCGAATGAAAACCATCAACTGTCTGGTATCCATAGGGAATGACATTGGTTGTAATTAATTCATAGTCCGGTAGAAAAGTGTTGTAATCGTCTCCGGTTATGGGTTCCCTGACACCGAGCTGCGATGAGTCCGTTGCCACTTGTTTGCCTTCTTTTAAATTCCTCAAAAGCACGTACCTACATTCTAAACGACGTACTTGAGAAAGATAATTTCGAACAATGTTCGGCTCCATTTCCTGAAAGGAAATAAAGTTTACGAACAGATCGATCTGTCCTGTCAGGCGAGGCAATTGCCAGGGACATAAAATAACGCTGCGATAATCCTGGCGTAATCTGCTGATAGAAAAATTCTGACTTGCCGTTATTTGCACAGTATCTGCGACGTATTCCTGACCAATTACCTGTTTAAGATAATAACTGGAAAATAAACAGGTTGGCGGTATATCGACATCAATGTAGAAAGTATCGTTGCGGCGATCAGACAATAAAATCTCGCCGAGAGATCCGAATCCCCCGCCAATTTCTAGAACTGTGTTCACACGGCAATTGTCGATATGCTGCTTAAAAAAATTAAGGCCAAGTAAATAATTCAAGCTCGAGCGACTATAATTTTTCCCATCAAAACAAAATTGACCAACAGGATTACCAATCTGGCTTTCACTGAAACTCAGGGTGTGTGGAATCTTATTCTGATCACTTGCCAGATACACTCTATAGTCGCTTAGAGCCTGCAGTTTTCCAGAGAAAAATTGTTCGAGAGCCATGCCGGCCTTGGGATCTTTAGAGCCGATATTCTCAAAAACGTTAACAATATCCTTAAAACCTTGGGGATCAGCGGCCAGGCCATTAAAAGTGTAGGTAGGAACAAAATATGAAAGAGCGCTTAGCAAACAACGAAAATTTTCAATGCCATGTATGTCGAGATCATATTTTAGCGCTTCAAAACCATGTTGCCAAAAATGGCTCGGCTTATACAAGGTATCAGCATTTTCCATTTCGTGGACAATTCTATCGAGTGTCTGTTTCCACATGGCTCGTTGATTTTTTTAGTTCAGTTTGTTGAAGTTTGAGTATGATTAAATATTTCTAATTAAGTGCAACTGTCTTGGAAAACATGTTGCACACTGCTCAATGCAGCAGCCCGAATAACCAATGATCCGCACCCTTCGAGTGTAAGTGATTAAGTCAATTTTTTATACACTTCTTTAAAAACCTCTGGCATAAACCAGGCGTCTAAGCTATCTTTGCCTGCGAAAACTACATTGGAAAAATGTTCTTGTGCAGTGTCGCGTAGATTTTGTTTAATTTTCTGATAGGAGTGGTCTAAAATCGGAAAGCCCATTGGTACAGTCAGTGCTTTTTGGTAGAGAATGTTTGCATCATGAGCAACAATACCCATTTCTATCAGTTCGTCGAAAATCTTCTGTGTGGCCTCGTCGAAATTCAATGGGTCAGCGGTCAATACTTCCACAGTGATTCTGTGACGCCCTGATTTCTCAGCCAAATCTGGTTGAAGGTTACTATATAAAGTAACCCGAAAAGCGAGAACCTTCGGATCATAACAAAAGATATACCAATCTTTGGCCAAAGGCATGTTGTCAATGGTGTAGTGAAACAAACTGGTGCAGACTCTTCGAGGAGGCTGCGGCCTGAATTCAATTCCTGCGGCTTTAAACAAAAATACTGTGGGCACAGTCCAGACCAGTTTGTTACAACTCAAAACTTTGCCATTTGCTAATATGACAGATTCAACCCTGGTCTGTTTATGATGAACTTTTTCCACGCTTTGCTCACACAATATATGCACGCCTAGCTGTTTCAGCTCCTTTTCAAATTCTCGAACCCATTCATTGGCTCCTCCTTCATAGGGATAATAAATCGTTCTGTTGTCTACAGTGGTGGTGTATTTTTTGTAGCTAATCCTGTCATCGTAAATAGGAATTTGCTTAATTAAAGCCGTCGCTTTAGTATTTAGCATTTGAAGCCTTTTCATACTAAACCGAAGATGGGCGTCGGGAAGTAGTTCGTGCAACGAATCCACGCAAAACAAATTTTCTAAAATAGGGGCAAATATCTCATTTGTAAATGTTTGTCCAAATATGCCTTCAAGCTGCGTTCGAGCATTTTCAAAGGTTTTTGGATAGGCCGTAATTTCAAGAAGATCACTCAAGCCACGGCCATAATTCTTGCCAATATCTTTAGTGTCAACAAACACACAACCCTGATTGAGCCGACCTTTAAAATAGGTGCCCGCTCGCTCATAGGGAAAGTGCTGCCATTTTTTAGTCCAATTATTATTTAAAATAATGGCATCAATTTCTGGAATCGCTGTCCCTGATATCAAATGTGTACCATGATCAAACCAATCACCCGATTCGTTCTGATAAGATCTTAAAAGTCCGCCGATCTGTCTGGATTGCTCGATCAAATAGACTTCTCGATATTTTTCTTTGAGTAATATTGCACTTAGTAGTCCAGCTACTCCACTACCCACAACAATAGCTGTTTGCATAGCTTGCCTATTAATTGGTTAATACACAGTTAAAAGTCTAGCAAATCAATCAAATCCTGCCATTATTTTGGATAATAGTTAGAATATGGATAACTACTCAGCATGTTCAATTGTTAGGATGCAAGTCTTTAATTTTTCGGGACGCGTGAATACGTCCCTGTAAGCTCTGCTGCAACATCCCTGTTGCAGAAGCCCGAACAATTAAAGATTTGTACCCGTTATTGAATTACGGTGAGTAGTGACTTTATTTTAAAATACTTACGATACTGGATAGATTTTCATATAGAAAACCAAATTGGAAACCTTAGTGCTCATGTCAGATCTTAAACAACACTACCAAACGCTTTTTGCGAAACATGGTAGCCACCACCATGCTGTTCAATACAGTGCTAAACAAAGCCAGTTCGCTAGTTTTCGGATTCTGTTGCAAAACCTTCAGCTAAACGATTCTATTCTCGATATTGGCTGCGGTCTGGGTGATATGTTGGCTTTTTTGAGAACTGAAATGAACTTTATAGGCCATTATAAAGGGTTGGATTTTGTTCCTGAATTTATTCAGGCTGCGAAACAGCGTTTTGCGGACGACAGCCATGCTGAATTTGAAGAGTTTAATTTAAACACATCGGCATTACCTGAAGGATATTCCCTAGTAGTATTGGCGGGAGTATTTAATAACCTTATGGACGACAATGAATCATTCATGAATTCGACTATAAAAAATATGTACAAGGCCAGTAATTCAAAAGTCGCATTTAATGCGCTTTCAACCTATGTGGATTATCAGGATGAAAGCCTCTACTATTACGACCCTTTGAAAGTTTTTGATTTTTGTAAACGAGAACTTAGCTCTAAAGTCACATTACGCCATGATTATTGTGTCAAAGAAAACAGTATTCCTTTTGAGTTTTCCATCTATTTATATAAAGGCTGATGGCTATAGCAATTATGCAGCCCACTTATTTGCCCTGGGCAGGTTATTTCAATTTGATGAATCGTGTGGATAGGTTTATCTTTCTGAATAATGTCAAATTCGAAAAAAGTAGTTGGCAAACTCGTAACCAGATTCTTGTCAACAAACAATCTAGGTACATCACACTTCCAACCACAGGGTCGCGCTTACAGGTTATTAACGAAGTTTTACTAAACGACAATACACCTTGGCGTTCAAGACATATCAAAACATTGGAACAGGCGTATAAAAAAACAACCTACGGGGGTGATATTTTGAATTGTATTAGTCCAGTTATCGAAAACAATTCTTTGGTTTTTTTACAGGATATAACGATGGCGATTATTGAAGCCATTGCCGGACAACTTCATATTCACTGTACTATATTTCGATCATCAGACATTAACACAAAAGGAAAGAGATCTGGTCGTTTGGTGGAACTTTGCCAATATTTTAATGATACATCGTATTTTAGTCCGGCTGGTGCCAGGCAATATATTCAACAAGATGGTTGCCTGGAAAATGCCGGTATTACAGTTGAATATCAGCACTACCAGCCAGAGCCATACCCACAGAAAACTGTGCAGACATTCGTCCCGTATCTTTCAATTGTTGATGTGGTCGCTCACATAGGGTGGACCGGAGCGAGGCAATATATCAGATCCTCATACTGAATACTTGACTGACAATATTTGCTAGTTTTTCACGTGAATTTTTATCAAAATTATTTAGTTGTTGTTTTCTCATTTGTTGGCGAAACTGTGGTTTAGCCAATTTGCTTATTATGGGTCGGATAGCATTTTCATTAAATTGACAACTAAGGCCGAGATCTACGGATAAGCCGTATTTTGTAAAAATCCACGTGTCTTTTAATTGCTCTTTTGTTTGCGAAAGCACAGCATTGGGAATACCACAATAGCATGCTTCATATTTCAATCGTCCACCTCCAGAAACGATTAGGTCGACATCTTGGATTAACGGCGCAAGAGATTTCTGCATGTTTAGAATAGTAATGTTTTTTTGGTTTAAAATAGCGTAATCGTCCTGCTTGCTTACAACCAGAGTAATCTGGCTCGAAGGGAAGCATTCCGAAGTTAGCGTAGCCAGTCTCAAACTTGTATTGTGAAGGTCACTGCCTCCTAAACATACTAAAATAGAACGCACATTTTCCTTGCAACCGATCTCTAGTTGTTTTTCACGGATTCTTGAAAATTCCTGATTGATGGGCATATAGCTCACACCCAGTGCCTCATTTGTTACCTGATAGTGGTAGATTTTCTGGGCATCCAGGCGGAAATTCACTACCAGGGATGCCTGCTTGAAATTGAGCTTTTGGAAATCATCGAATACGCCCCAACAAACATTTATATCTGTAAGTGAATCGAAAAATGATTGCTGTACAAGATACGAATCAATCCATAAAAAATCTTTATTTACTGTTATTTGAGCTGTAATGGTTGCTATTAGAAAAGGGTTTTCTGCAGCAGTAATAAAATAATCGATTTCTTTATCCCGTAAACGCTCTACTGCGTGATCTGAGAAATCTCCGAGAAAAAGCAGTATTATTTCCGGATGATGTTCTTTCAAAGCCAGCGCTAACTCATAACAACGGACAAAATGGCCATATCCCTGTCGCTCGTTGGCATCACAACGAAAAATTAATTTCGACACCTAGATAAGATCCCAACTCAAAGGCGTTCCTTTTCGTACATCCCTTTTTACTGTTTTTCCCAGCACGGATTCGTAATATTTAGGGGCTAAACCCAATCCAGGCCGGATTCGGCGAAGGTTGCTTGAGGTAAGTGTTTCACCCTCCTTCATATCTTCACAAATATAAAGAGAGCGGCGATATGCCAATGATGCTTTGTCTTCTTCATTAGGCCCATAATGAATACTGCCACACGCTTTCCACGCTTTATGACATTCATCAACTAATTGACATGAATC
>CAZGQY010000051.1:0-22567 GCA_964528035.1 uncultured Methylococcaceae bacterium
GGACAATAAGACAAGTCAAGATTCGTATATTATTGAATCCTCGCTCCTTAGTACTGACCGGCAATTCATCTGTTGTAAGAATTTCGATTTGATAATATTATAACTACGATCAAAATAGAAAAGCTCATCGTTCGATGGGCTTTTTTTCGTTGACAGTTATTTATATGCGTATTATTGTTACCGGTTTTGCCGAGATTCCTAGAAATAATCTGTGATTTAATCCTGCTTTAATTTTCCGGATTCCGTAAATACACCCAAGGTCGCGCCGTTGTTTATTTTACGGGCTGCTTGTCAGTAACAAGAGGTGGATGGCAATTTTACTAACAATACGCATTGGTGTCAGTATCGAATGTTGTATCAGAAACGCATGACCTAAAGAGTTTTGAATGGAAGAATTTCCAAGAATAAGTCGCCTGCCACCCTATGTTTTTAACATTGTAAATGAGTTGAAAGCCAAAGCCAGGTCACGTGGCGAAGACATTATCGATGTTGGCATGGGCAACCCAGATCAACCGACTCCAAGTCATATTGTCGATAAATTAGTAGAATCTTCACGTCGAAAGGATACTCATCGGTATTCCGTTTCAAGAGGTATACCGCGACTCCGCAAGGCGATTTGTAACTGGTATAAACGAAGATACCAAATTGATCTTGATTTTGATACAGAAGCCATTGTGACTATCGGCTCCAAGGAAGGTCTGGCGCATCTGGCGCTGGCAACTGTGGGCCCGGGTGATGCGGTTCTGGTACCCAATCCTGCGTATCCCATTCATCCTTATGGGATGGTGATAGCCGGTGCAGATATTCGTCATGTGCCGCTGATTCCGAATGTGGATTTTTTTTACGAATTAGAAAAAGCGATCGAAACATCCTGGCCAAAACCAAAAATGCTTTTACTTAATTTTCCGGGAAATCCTACCACCCAGTGTATTGGAATAGATTTTTTTGAAAAAATAATCGAAATAGCCAGAAAATATAAAATTTGGGTAGTTCATGATTTCGCCTATGCCGACATCGTTTTCGATGGTTATAAAGCACCCTCTATTCTTCAGGTACCCGGTGCCAAAGAGGTTGCAGTAGAATTCTTTTCTTTGTCTAAAAGTTATAATATGCCGGGCTGGCGTGTTGGATTTATGTGTGGAAATCCTGAGCTGGTTGCTGCGTTGTCGCGGATTAAATCATATCTGGATTATGGTACGTTTACCCCGATTCAGATTGCGGCGATATCGGCGTTGGAAGGACCACAGGATTGCGTCGCAGAAATTTGCGAATTGTATCATCGTCGTCGAAATGTACTTTGCGAGGGTTTAAATTCGATCGGTTGGGCTGTTGAAAAGCCAGCGGCTACAATGTTTGTATGGGCTCCCATACCAGAGCAGTTTCGTGCTATGGGTTCACTTGAATTTTCCAAAAAAATGTTGGCAGAAGCAAAAGTTGCTGTTTCCCCGGGAGTTGGTTTTGGCCAATACGGCGACGACCATGTGCGTTTCAGTCTTATAGAAAATGAACATCGAACGCGACAGGCTCTCCGAGGAATTCGGAATATGCTACGCGATGTTAAATCTGTATAATCCCTGGATTTTAGCGGCTTTTGGAGTCATAGATTGAAACCGGTTAAAGTTGGGTTGCTTGGTTTAGGTACCGTTGGTGGCGGTACTGTCAATGTGTTAAAGAGGAATTCGGATGAAATTTCTCGGCGCGCAGGTCGCCAAATTTCAGTTGTAAAAGCGTCGACGCGTGATCTTAGTCGTGAAAGAATCTGCGATATTCAGGGTATTCAGTTGGTAACCGACCCGTTTGATGTGGTTTCTGATAGTGAAATAGATATTGTTGTTGAATTGATTGGTGGCGAGACCTTATCGAAACAGTTGGTCGTTACCGCTATAGAAAACGGCAAGCATGTTGTTACCGCGAATAAAGCATTGATCGCATTACACGGAAATGAAATCTTTGAACTGGCCAGTTCAAAAGGTGTTATGGTTGCGTTCGAAGCGGCGGTTGCTGGCGGTATTCCTATAATCAAGGCGATTCGAGAAGGATTAACCGGGAACCAGGTAAAATGGTTGGCTGGGATTATCAACGGAACAGGCAATTTTATTTTGACTGAAATGCGTGATAAAGGGCGAGATTTTGCCGATGTGCTGGCAGAGGCTCAATCCCTTGGTTATGCTGAGGCTGATCCGACTTTTGATGTGGAAGGCATCGATGCTGCGCATAAACTGACGATACTTGCGGCGATTGCGTTCGGTATCCCTCTGCAATTTGACAGAGTGTATACAGAAGGTATTACCGGGATTACACAAGATGATGTTGGCTATGCGGAGGAGTTGGGATATCGTATCAAACACCTCGGAATTGCCAGAAAAAACTCAGTGGGTATCGAACTACGGGTACACCCCACATTGATCCCTGAACGGCGATTAATCGCTAATGTAGACGGCGTGAAAAATGCAGTTTTAGTGCAGGGGGATGCTGTTGGGCCAACTCTATATTATGGTGCGGGTGCCGGTTCGGAACCCACCGCATCAGCGGTTGTAGCGGATATTGTTGATGTGGTCAGAACGATGACCAGTGATCCTGAAAATCGTGTTCCACATCTTGCATTTCAGCCGGATTTACTGCATGACACGCCCGTTTGTGGAATCAACGATATTCATACAGCCTATTATTTGCGCTTAACAGCGGAAGATAAGCCCGGAGTGCTTGCTGATGTTACTCGTATTCTTGCCAGTCACAGCATTTCGATCGAGGCAATCATTCAGAAAGAATCTATCGAGGGTGATTTGAATCTTCCAGTGATCATATTAACCCACAGTGTTTTTGAACGTGAGATGAATGCAGCGATTCACGAGATTGAGAATTTATCTTCAATCGAAGGCCAGGTGCATCGAATTCGCATGGAAACGCTGGGTTAGGATGTTGTCAGATTAATTGGAATATGGGCCAGGATCCACTTTTCCGCAGTAGACTCTCTATTCTCGGACAGCTTTTTGACTGCTTGCTCAATGATCGTTTCTTCACCATAGTAGTAGTATAAATAAATAATTTAATTTCAATAATTCAATGTCGAAAAATACACGATATACCGGGTTGATCGAGCGATATAAGGATCGCTTACCTGTTTCAGAATCCACTGTTCCTATTAGTCTTGGAGAAGGGAATACACCACTGATTCGAATAAAAAACATAGCGGATAGCGTTGCTAGGGATGTCGAACTCTATGTGAAATTCGATGGCTTAAATCCGACCGGTTCGTTTAAGGATCGCGGTATGACAATGGCTGTAACTAAAGCCGTAGAGCAGGGCAGCGAGGCGATCATTTGTGCCTCAACAGGGAATACGTCAGCGTCTGCCGCAGCCTATGCAGTTAGAGCGGGTATCAAAGCGTTTGTATTGATACCTGATGGTAAAATTGCCTTGGGTAAATTGGCGCAAACGATGATGTATGGAGCAGTTATCATTCAGATTAAGGGGAATTTTGATGACGGCATGAGGTTGGTAAAAGAGGTCGCTGAGCACGCACCTGTGACTATCGTGAATTCAATTAACCCTTATCGAATCGAGGGTCAGAAAACCGCGGCCTTTGAAATTGTCGACGAATTGGGAATGGCTCCCGATTATCATTGCTTACCGGTAGGCAATGCGGGTAATATCACCGCTTATTGGAAAGGGTATAGTGAATATTCGAGTTATTGCAACGGACAGCCTGCTGTTGTCAATTCGCGTCCAATTATGGCAGGTTATCAGGCTGCTGGTGCGGCTCCGTTTATTAAAGGCTCAATGGTAGATAACCCGGAAACGGTTGCCACCGCAATTCGTATCGGTCATCCGCAATCCTGGGATTTTGCATGGCAAGCCCAAAAGGATTCGAATGGATGGTTTGATTGTTTTGAAGACAAAGCGATCCTAAGTGCTCAGAAATTACTTGCCGAACAAGAAGGGGTATTTTGTGAACCAGCTTCTGCTGTTTCTCTGGCGGGGGCATTACATGATCTGAAATCAGGAAAAATCCCTGAGGGAAGCAAAATCGTGTGTACCTTAACGGGTAATGGCTTAAAAGATCCTGATACTGCAATTAACCAATGTGTTATGAAACCAGTGACGATTGAAGCGACCTTGGATTCGGTAAAACGAGCGATTTTAGATAAATTCTGAGGGATTTCTAAAATATATCCGGTTGCTGTGTCGAAATATCCATGGTTTTAGCGAATATTTTCCTTGTACTCGCATAACACAAGGTAATCTGATTATCTGCGCAAGTCTCTATATCAGTTACGGTTTTCCAAAAATCGTGAGCTAACCTATTCGTCAACATGAAGAAAAAAATTGTCTCGCGACCTATTGTTGAAAGTTTTTCTAATTGGACATCAAATGTCCACCCGGTTTTACGACAAATTTACCAATCGCGTAAGGTCGATAGTGAACAACAATTAAACTATTCACTGGCGTTGCTACCGAGCCCCGATTTATTTTCGGGTATGAGTGGGTTGGTCGAAATACTGAGTAATTGTTTAAAAAATCAAAATAGCATTTTAATTGTCGCTGATTTCGATGCAGATGGAGCAACCAGTTGCGCGGTTGCGAAGCGGGGACTGGAGATGCTGGGTGCGAATCGGGTTTCTTATATTGTACCGAATCGCTTCGAATTCGGTTACGGATTAACACCGGAAATCGTCGATATTGCTCGGCTTCAGGAACCCGAAGTGATCATTACAGTAGACAATGGGATTTCGAGTGTAGAAGGAGTCGAAGCAGCGCGTGAATATGGGATTAGGGTGCTCATTACGGATCATCATCTGCCAGGAAGTGAGTTACCCAGGGCCGACGCCATTGTAAATCCGAATATGCCTGGGGATAAATTCCCGAGTAAGTCTCTGGCGGGAGTCGGAGTTATATTCTATGTTTTGTCAGCTCTTCGAAAAAAACTGCGTGAGAGTGCTTGGTTTCAAGAAAAAAATATCGCGGAACCCAATCTTGCGCAATTGTTGGATTTTGTTGCATTGGGTACAGTCGCAGACGTCGTTCAACTCGATCATGTGAACCGAATTCTTGTCCATCAGGGATTAAAAAGGATTCAAAAAGGTGTGGCACATGTCGGAATTCGAGCGATTCTTGACGTGGCAGCGCGCAATTACAGCAGCCTGGTGGCCTCTGATCTTGGCTTTGCGATCGGCCCTCGACTAAATGCGGCCGGGCGTTTAGATGATATGTCTTTAGGAATAGAATGTTTGCTAACGGACTCTGTGCAGGAAGCATCAGAGATTGCGAAAAAACTGGACGCGCTGAATCAGGAAAGAAAAAATATAGAGCTGCGTATGAAAGGTGAAGCTTTGGAGTTGCTGGAAACCATAAACACTGAGAATTCTGCCGAGATGCCCGCCGGAATATGTCTGTATGATGAACGATGGCATCAAGGTGTTGTAGGCATAATCGCTTCCCGGATCAAAGATCGTACCGGACGTCCGGTTATTGCATTCGCCACAGCGGAAACAGACACCATAAAGGGGTCTGCTCGTTCAGTGCCCGGAATTCATATTCGTGATTTACTGAGCGAAATCGCAGCACTGAATCCGGAATTGCTGACTAAGTTTGGTGGGCATGCAATGGCGGCAGGTTTGACGTTGCGTTTGTCGGATTATACGAAGTTTACATCACTCTTTTCAGAGGCCATTCAAAATGGCTACGCGGACAGAGCAAATGATCAGCTACTCTATACGGATGGAGAATTGCAGGGAGATTTAATTACGCTGGAATTCGCAAATCTACTGGGAGAAGCCGGTCCCTGGGGACAGGGATTTAGTGAACCGGTTTTTGAAGGCTGTTTCGATGTTTTGGAATGTCGAATCTTGAAAGATGTGCATTTGAAATTTTCGTTGTGCGCGCAGCGTAGCAAGCAAATACTCGATGCCATTGCATTTAATGTCGAAGATCCTGAATTCTGGCTCGAGCACGAATCAATAAGATTTGTTTACCGGTTGAATGTAAATGAATTCCGCAATCGTCAAACGGTACAGTTGATGGTTGAGTATATGGAGCCTTGTTAAAGGGTTTTGTGTGATTTATCGCTAGAATAATTCGATTAGCAAGCACACATTGTTAATTGGATGTGATTCCTGAACTGATTATTCCTTGTTTAAATAGGCTTACGGCCGCTTGTTCCTTAGATTATTTCGGAAATATGAGCGGATGGGGGTAATTTCCATCTTCAGACCACCTGATTGCCTGACAAAAAATGAACATGTTACAAATTTTTGTTGACTGGCGTTGAGCCTGCGAAACCCTACAGGGTGGTTTGGTTAATGCGGGGTTTCGTTCCTCAACGCCAGCTTACCCTAACAAAACATCCTTAGCCTGATTAATTTTCGCGGCGAGATAATCTGAGCCACCGCGATCCGGGTGCAGTTTTTGAATTAGCCTGCGGTGAGCTTGTTTGATTTCATCATCCGAGGAATCAGGTTGTATGCCCAAAACTCTGTAGGCTTCGTCTTTGTTCATCGGGCCACTCTCTGTGACTGTTGCTCCATCCTGACGGGCGTCGCTTTTTAATAGTTCTCGCCACTCACTACTGTGCATTCTATCCAGATAAGCCTCAAGCAACTGTGCGGATTCCTGATCGTTTGCCATACATTCTTTATAAAATTCGACCAGTTGCTCCAGTGGCATTTGGTGAAGATGGTTTCCTGTAAACTGGCCTTCGAGCACCTGGCCATCAAGTTCTCCGCTTTGATGGTCGAGCTGCATACGCAAAAAGCGCGCTTCCACGGTAGATTGATCGGATGTTTTATTGGTGGATGAAGATTCACGCGGTTTATGTCGCTTCCAAAGACTGTGCAGCAAAGGAGCAAAACGCAATAAATGGGGGAGGGATCTTACGATAATAGCCCCGGCAGCTCCGATCAGGGGGATCATCCAATTTAGTCGTCCACTAACCGCAAGCAAAACCAAAAAGCCGACTCCGATATAGATCGGAACGCCTTTTAACCAGGCCGAAATTTGGGAAGACGGTGTATTTAATAATCGCCGCACTAACCAGAGTGCGGCAATCAATACTGCGAGCACGAAAACTATGCGAATCAAGGCTTATATTTCGACATTTGGTGGCTTAATTTCAATACTGCTGCCCCCCTTGATTTACTGAAATCCTGCAAGGCTGATGGTCCAGCGGCAGCATAGACTGCAACTGCGCTCAATAGATCCTTTAGTTGTTGTGCACTATTCGCGTCAAATCGGCAATAAGCACCCCGACTTAAGGATGCAATTTGTTTAAACGCAGCTTCAGCTCCAGCGTCGAAACCTTCTTGAAACATGAATATGGGTACACCCAAAATACCGAATTGACCACTGATTCCACATAAATAGTCGACGCTTTCTTCGACGCAGTCGCCGATGAATACTATAGCATCCACTTTTTTGCTCTGGGTTTCCTTTTTTCCGTGCTCCAGTACCCGTTTTATTTGAGTATAGCCACCCAGGCAAGTGACCTGGTTCATTTCTGATAACAAATCCTGGGTATTATTTAGCCATGAACTCGCATAAAATTCGTCGTTCCCTCGGTAATGACAAAGCTGTATGTCCAAACCCCCTATTGCAGAGGTGGCTTGAAACATATTCGCTTGAATACTACGAGCCTGGCTCCAGGTGGGCTCTCGACTTGCAGTGGCGTCTATAGCAAATATAAGTCGGCCTTTACTCTGAACCGGTTTTATAATTTTTCTTTTAGCGACTTTATTAAGAAATTTATCAATTTCTATTTGGCTGGATTTAGTGGGTAGTTTTTGCATGTGATTACAAAAAACAAGGGTTCAGGCTATTGTAAACCGAACCGGGAACTTAAAACATCCGTTATAATCCTATTTGGAATGTATCTACTCAGCGAGTATGGTGGTCAGGGTGCAGGCCATTGAATGATTTGGATGGGTAAATACACCCATGTAATCTCTGCTGCAACGTTCTATTACAAAAGCCAATATTATCAATGATCTGTACCCTTAAATATTAGTCCTGAATAGGGGCCTCGAAATTTACTCTAAATACTATTGTCTATGAAATTGATCTCGTGGAATGTAAATGGCATACGCGCCGTGCAAAAGAAAGGTTTTGAAGAATCTATTAAATGCCTCAATCCTGATGTTATCTGTCTTCAGGAGATCCGAGCTGAATCAGAGCAAATTGTTGAAGCAGTGGTTAACTTAAAAGATTACCATGTGTTTTCGAATTCAGCTTTGCGCAAAGGGTATTCCGGCACGGCAATACTGACGAAAGTGCAACCACTTAAAGTCACCACCGGAATAGCAATTGATGAACATGATCAGGAAGGACGAGTCATTACCGCTGAGTTTGAAAAATTTTATTTGGTTTCAGTCTATGTTCCAAACTCCGGGAATAAATTGGTACGTCTTGCTTACAGAAAAACATGGGATAGCGGTTTCCTGCAGTTTTTAAAAAATCTTGAACAGAATAAACCAGTCATCGTCTGTGGTGATTTTAACGTGGCTCATCAGGCAATCGATATTGCCCGCCCGAAAGCCAATTATAATAAAACGGCAGGTTATACCCAAAGCGAAATTGATGGTTTCAGCACATTCTTAAGCGCTGGTTTCGTTGATAGCTATCGTCATTTGTATCCAGATCAGGTTGAATATAGTTGGTGGAGTTATAGAGCCAACGCCCGCGCCAAGAATATAGGCTGGCGTATTGATTATTGTATAGCCTCATCGAGTTTAACGAAAACCATCCAGGACGCTTTTATATTGACCGAAGTTCTGGGGTCGGATCATTGTCCGGTAGGGCTGGAGATTGCCTATTAAAATTCCTACTGCAGAGTTAGGTCGGATATTCGCCACATATGATTTGATGGTTAAGACATTGCCAAAGCGGGTGAGGTATTTATAATGGGTACGGATACAAGTAGGAAAATTGAACTATTTGTCCTTCTGGATGATTTGAATAGTGAATTCAGTTGTATTTGCAGATAGGATTATGCAATCGAACTGTTAATTATGACGAATTACAGCTCTAATAATGAGGAAAGATTCGATGTCTAAACAACACACAATATTTATTGTTTTATTGGTAGGGGTCGTGAGTTTGCTTCCCTTTGATTATGCTTTTTCTGCGGGTATATTGGGTTTTCAACCGGGTGACCGTAGCGAAGCCGAGAATGACCACTGGTTGAAAAAGAGTATTGGCAGTATTCAATCAGCGATAAAAGAAGTTGAACAAGGTAATGCCAAGGAATCGATAAAGCATGGTAAAACAGCTACAGCTTCTTTAAAAGAAATCGGTAGTGAGGGTTGGGCAGGACGTAAGCAGAGGGCTCTCAGGCTTATTCGATTAGGAAATACCGCCGCAAAAAAAGGCGAAATGGAAAAAGCTACTCTTAAGTATCAGGAGGCTATTGCAAAGCTGGAAGGTTTAAAGTATGGAGATTTGAACTTTACCCATGATGCTTTTTTGGGTATTGGTGATCGCAGGTAAAGGTTCATTCCTACAGAACACTTTTGGGTTTGGCAACAGGGATAGTGCAGCATAACATTCGCGGCTGGGTTTTCTTCTTCCGATCAATTGCTGTTGTTCGTTCGAAAGCTGACCTCGCCGGAGGAGAACTCACGGCAGTCGCCATTATCCAGGCGAAATACGATTAAGCCATTGTCGTTTATGCCTTGGACGGTTCCGCAAATGGACTGATCGCCTACGCGTAAAACTGCTTCTGTGTCCTTCAAACAATCCCCTTTCCTCCATTCGCTCAAATAGGGTGCTAACCCGGTTTTATCGATCATTGCTGTTATCGGTACCATATGATTTAACAGGGTTGCAACCAGAGTGTTACGTTGGGGAATATTCTGCTCAAGAATTTGGTATAGGTCGATCCAGGGCTGAGTTATAGTAGAGCCCTGTTGGTCAGGCATGTGTACATTGAGTCCTAATCCAACTATTGCTGTGCAAGGGCCATGCGCTTCCCCGAATACTTCAACCAATATTCCGCCGAGCTTTTTACCCTGCCATAAAATATCATTTGGCCATTTTAGTCCCACTTCAGGTATTTTTAGCCCATCAAGGGTACGCAATACCGCCACTCCAATCGCCAGGCTTAACCCGGATATAGCGGCTGGCCCGCATTCAAAGCGCCACAGCAAAGATAAATAAATATTACGTCCAAATGGAGAGACCCATTCATGTCCACTTCGTCCTTTGCCAGATGACTGTGATTCAGCAAGGCAGACTAAGCCTTGTGAATCGTTAATTAACATTTTTTCTCGAAGATAACGATTGGTGGATTTTATCTTGTCATGGACGAATATCTCCGAAACCAGGTTGCTGGTTTGATGATTTAAATCCCGCCTTATTGCTTCATTATTAAGGAGTTGAACGGGGTGATTTAAACGATATCCTCGGCCGGATACTGCAGAAATTTCCAGTCCCAAGGCGGAAAGTTCTCGCAAATGTTTCCATATAGTGGTTCGGCTGACACCTAATTTTTTAGCAAGCTCATTTCCCGAATAAAAATTTGAGTCGCTTAAAATTCGGAGTATTGTTTTTTGTGGGGCTGAGAGATCCATAGACGACTAATTATTCTATACCAGTTTGGATCCAAACAAATTTCTATGGTTCTGTCTAATCCCCGGATAAGGACTACCATTCAAGCAGTTTCGTTGCGATTGCGCAACTGTAGCATCTGTTTTTTTACAATATAACGAATCAATAATTCGCGGTCATTTTCATCAATGTTAAATAAATCGATTGCAATATTATATCGAAATTCGGAATTAGAAGGATTCTGGTTTTCCTGGCAGCGAATAACCTTTCCATAGGTGGCAATTGCGATTAGAGTAGAAGGCAATATAATTTTCAGTTCCAATATGGTGCCTGTCGGATGAGCACTTTCAGAACTAAAGGCCAAACCTGAGGCGCTCAAATTGACTTCCCGGGTTTGCTGGCTAGATAATCCGGCGTCATTGATTAACACTGATTGAGCAATCAGTGTGATTTTCTGATCCATTATTTTTAAATAGCTGGCAACATCAGGTTCATGTTTTTCCAGGATTTTTAGTTGCGCACGAGCGTCTTCCTCGAGATGATTTAACGCAGCGGTCAGTGAGAATGAATCCAAAACGCTATCCTGAAAGGTTTGCGCTTCGGGTAAGCTTTGCTCATCATACTGTTTGTAAAAAAGCACAATATCATCTTTAATTCGAAAATATCGCCTGCGCTCTGAAGCTTCAGTATCCAAAATATAACTCCCTAATATTGAATAATTTTCTCTGGGCTTACGGTCGTGTTATCAGCCTGTATCAATATAATCTCGACACGGCGGTTGATGGCTCGATTGGCCCTTGAATCATTGGGAACCAGCGGTTTTGTCTCCGCGTGGCCTTCTATAACCATGCGGGCAGGGTCGATCGATTCATCGGAAAGTATTTCGTGCGCAACTGTAACTGCACGTGCTGATGACAATTCCCAGTTTGAACGATACCAGTCCGTATGAATCGGAATATCGTCAGTATGGCCAGCGATTATGACATTTCCTATACTTGTTGACACGGCGTTTCTGATTTTCTCCATGACAGGGGAAAACCCTGCGTTTAGTACAGCACTACCGGAAGGAAATGATCCTTTTTCGTGGATTCGTATAATAATTCTTAAGTTATCGGTTTCAACACTGACAAGTCCTTCAGTAATTTCATCTTTTAAAGAATCGCGTATTCTTTGAGCTTCATCCTGTAGCATCTTTTCTTGTTCTTCTTTCATTTCCTGTTTGAGTTTTTCTTTTTCCTCTTCGGGAATTTCGATGTTTTGTTTTTCGTCTGTAGTCGTCTGACGGACTTCATCCAATGGAGTGGGTTGAGTTGATGCCGGACTGAAATGCTGCGCTACAACGCTGGTTCCTTTTACAATCTCGTAGACAGGTACTTCTTTTTGCACACCAAAGGCATCTTTTAGAGAGTCGGCCATTTTTTTGAAACGCACTGCGTCCATCGTTGCAAAGGAGAGAAGCAATACGAAAAAACACATCAATAATGACATAAGGTCTGCAAAGGTCATTACCCACGCAGGCGCACCTGCAGGAGGACATTTAGGTGCCGGAGCCGAATCTTCAGACATACAAAATCCTGTTTAGTTATCTGTTTGCATGAGAATAAATACCAAATTAAATGGAGCTTTAATCATCGCCACCCGCAACCGCACGTTTTTTCTCGGCAATGTAACTATTCAATAAAGCTTCGAGAACTTTCGGATTCATACCTTCCTGAATACCATTGATTGTTTCCATAATTAAGGATTTGTTGAGACGTTCGTAATTGCAAATGCTGGCCAGTTTGTCGGACATTGGAATAGCAAAAGCGTTGGCGATCACAGCGCCATACAAAGTTGTTAATAGTGCAACTGCCATTGCAGGGCCAATACTGGCGGGATCAGACATATTCGCTAACATTTGCACTAAACCCACCAAAGTACCAATCATTCCCATTGCTGGTGCCATATCACCGACTGAACTCCACATATCCTGACCGACTTCATGTCTCTGGATTGCTTGATTAATATCTTCGGAAAGCATTTTTTTAACCAACGCCGGATCGTGTCCGTCAACGCATAATCCAACGCCTCTTTTTAAGAATTCATTACCAATTTCTTCTCCTTCCAATGCCAGTAGTCCATTTTTACGAGCAACATCGGCAAGACGGACAGCGTCTTCAATTAGAGTGGCGGGATCATCCTTTTTATTTAAAAAAGCTTTCATCGCGACACCGAAAGATCTTAAGAAATCCGCCAAGGGTATTCTCATTAATGTGACCATGAACGTACCACCCACGACGATTAAGACTGAAGGTGTATTCACAAAAAGCATGACGTCACCGCCGGTTGCAATTGCACCAATAATTATTCCGAACCCACCGAGAAATCCGACCAGGGTAGCAATATCCACTAAGCACTCCTATCTAAAGCCTAAAACCATACAGAATGATCTGTTAACATATTAAAGTTAGCAGGTATGCGATTTTTTCGTAGGTTGAATAGTGTCTTTTGTGGAAAAAAGAGGATTACTATTGGGAAAATAGTTGACTGGCGATGTAAGTGATTGATTGCTGAATTTCGTTTCTTAACTCCGGTCTAGAGTAAATCTGTCTAAGTTTGCTTTCCAGATATTGTAAGCCGTTGATATTTAATCATGGAATCGTCGGTTCGATTCCTGTTGCCTGTTGAATCTATTATTCGATTTACATGGATTTGAGTCGTTTTAGAAAATGCGGACTCTTCAATATATTCCAATGTGATTAAAAATGCCGTTTATGTTTCTTATACCCATATGGGTTAAGGCTTCAAGGACTTAAATTTAGTGCAGAAGGGGTGACGCAATTTCAGCGGTGTTAGGTAGTCAGAGTCGCATGATCCGAGGCCAATCCTCGATATAAACTGAAAATCATCAGCAACAACAGAATAGTAAAGGGCAAACCGGTGGCAATAGCGGCTGTCTGTAAGGCAGACAGACCACCCCCAATCAGTAAGGCCGCAGCCACAAGACCTTCGGTTACAGCCCAGAAGATACGCTGGGCAACCGGTGGATTGGGATTACCCCCGGCGGTGATCATATCGATTACCAGTGAACCGGAATCCGACGAGGTGACAAAGAAAGTAATGATCACCAGGGTAGCCAGCAGGCCGGCCGCTGTAATAAGCCAGACCGGAAAGCCGGTATGTCCCGCTGCCGCAGGCAGCTTATCGAGGAAAAAGAACAAGGAACGGGGAATGTTCTGGCTCACTGCTTCGGCCATCCCCCCACCGCCAAACAATTCGATATAGAGTGCGCTATCACCAAAAACACTTAACCAGGCAAAAGTCATCAGGGTCGGCACCAGTAAAACCCCGGAGACAAATTCACGAATGGTTCGACCGCGTGAGATGCGCGCGATAAACATGCCGACAAAGGGTGACCAGGCGACCCACCAACCCCAGTAAAAGACTGTCCAACTATTTTGCCAACTACCACCGCTGTAGGTCTCATTCCAGAAACCGAGATAGAAAAAATCATCCAGATACTGGCCAATATTTTCCACAAAACCGTTCAGAATAAACAAGGTCGGCCCGACAAAAAGCACAAACAGCAGCAAGGATAGTGCCGCCAGCATATTGAATTCCGAAAGGCGCTTGACCCCTTTATCCAATCCGGCCACGACCGAGGCTGTAGCGATGGCAGTTATGCCACTAATTATAAGGATCCGCACGAAGTTAGATTCAGGAATATCAAATAGGTGGCTCAATCCGGCATTCACCTGGCTAGCGCCCAGCCCGAGTGAAGTTGCAACCCCAAACAGGGTCGCAACGCTAGCAAGGATATCAATAGCATGACCCCAGCCGCCATTGATACGGTCGCCTAACAGCGGATAGAAAACCGAACGGATACTGAGTGGCTGGTTTTTATTAAAGGCAAAATAGGCCAGCGTCAACCCGACTAGTGCATAGATGGCCCATGCATGTAATCCCCAATGCAGGAAGGTGGTCTTCATGGCATCTTCGGCTGCCGCTACGGTACCAGCCTTGGCTCCGTGCGGTGGTGTCAGCAGGTGGTACATGGGCTCGGCCACACTATAAAAAAGCAGACCGATCCCCATCCCGGCACTGAATAACATGGCAAACCAGCCCATACGACTAAACTCTGGTTTAGCGTCAGAACCGCCGAGGCGAATATCGGCAAAACGGCTAAAGATAAGATAAAGAGTAAACCCCAGGATCAGGTTGGTTGCCAAAACGAAGAACCAACCGGCCTTATTGGCAATCCAGGCCTGCAGGTCAGAAAAGGTACTGCTCAATTCTGTTAGGAATATTAAACTGGCCATTACAAAGCCCAGGATCAACAGTGCTGAAATGGCGAACACCCAGGGATTGAAATCAAGAATGACCTTATTGTTTTTTATATATATCCAGTTTTTCATGTTGTCTTTATTTGTTCAGACAGCCTCCTGGCTTCATTGCAGAAAAGGAACGTTCCGAATTTGTTACGAATTATTTATTGTAACGATTCAGCATAGTGTCGTATCTGTTCAAGGGAGAGTTGAATAGTGATTAATTTTTTTCGAAAACAAAGATACCCCAGGCCAGATAGCCCTTGTTACCACCTTCAATCCAGTAACCCAGGCCCTTTTTCATTCTGGCAATATAATCAGGGTCGATATGGTGGCTCAAATCCGCGCCATAGTTTTCGGTTTCCTGTAGAACCCGACTGTAATGGTTGATCAGCTGTTGGGTCTGTTCTTCAAATGAAATTTCATGCAAACCACAACGGCTGGCCGTGTCACGATAAAATGCGGGTGAACCCAGTGAACTGAGATGTATCCGTTCCAGGATCGGTTGTAATACGCCAGCAGGACAGTCATCCGACTGCATGGGGTCAGTGAAGATAAAGCGACCGCAAGGTTTCAAAACTCGAGCAACTTCCTGAATCACTTCTTCACGATGGCCGCTATGTAAAATTGCATCCTGTGACCAGACCACATCAAAGCAGGCATCCTCAACTGGAATCGATTCGAAACTGCCATCGACGACATCAATTTTATTAGTCAGACCACGTTCGCTATTGATTTGACGATTACGCTCGTTTTCCTTTTCGCTCAGATTAAGTGCTGTCACCGAACAGCCAAAGGTCTCGGCCAGATAGCGGGCTGCCCCGCCGTAACCAGCGCCGATATCCAGTACTTTTGTTTCGCTATTAATATTGCCGAGCGTTTCCGCCATATGCCGGACGGTACGGTGGCTGGCGTCAGTGATCGCTTCACTATCGGATTGGTAAAGACCGATATGAATATCTTCGCCACCCCAAATGATGCTGTAAAAATTATCGGCGTCTTCACTATTATAATAATCACGCGCAATGGACACGGCTTCCGAATAATGTGCACTCATTAATCATCTGCCTCATCTTTTTCCTGGTAGGACTTTTCAGCGACATGGACCAGAAAATCCGGGTCATTCGCTTTGAAGGTTTCCTGAAAATCACCATAAGTTTCGACATGCTGGAAGCCCACTTCATGCATCAGGCGTCGGGTATATTTTTTACGTAGTGGGTACATATTCAGATGGTAATCAGAACCATCGGGGAAGGAATATTTGAATCTCGCCAAACCGTCATCAACATGGACCGGTTCGGCGACCACATCATCACCGCAGTAATAATATTTATGCCGGGTTGAAAAACCCGTATCAAGGATGGAATCATAATTGCGCTGATCCATGATCAGGATGCCGTCATGCTTGAGGGTGGCGTAAAATTCCGCCAGGGATTTGCGACGGTCATGTTCTTCAAATAAATGGGTAAAGGAGTTCCCGAGACAAATCACCGCATCGAATTGTTCGTGAATCGTTTTATTCAACCAGCGCCAGTCGGCCTGTACAGTACGCAGAATATGATGACGGTCACAGCCGTTATGAAAAGCCCGCGCAAGCATTTCGGGGCTGCCATCGGCACTGGTGACATCAAATCCGGCTTCTAACAAGCGTACTGAATGGAAGCCTGTCCCGGTCGCGACATCAAGCACACGCTTTACCCCGTAGGAATGTAGTTGCTGAATAAAAAACTCACCTTCACTTTTCCAGCGCCTTTCCCAATCGATCAGCTCATCCCATTTTTCAACAAAGCCTTTAACATATTCTTCTTGATAATGATCGGTATCACGAACCTTAATAGGATTATTGCCAAATGATTGTTTCTTAGCTTGTTGCATAGTTGACTCCATACTATTTGTTTATGGCCACATTCAATTGCAATAATTTCAGAGTTGAAGCTATTAATGGATCCGAATTAGCTTTCTGATTGTACATACCCTTGAGAAGGGAAGTGCATCCTGGTGAGGCGATTGGCGACTCATATGAGTCGTTTGATAATGTATATACTTATTATTGTATTAGAGACGTGATTCTAACATACTAACAAATCAGTTTTTTTTTTTTTTGAATCAGGGGGGTGAGAATATTGGGGTCAATGCAAATTAGATAAAAAAGGCCTCCGTTTTTCGGAAGCCTTGTTTGGTTTGAAACGAGGAACACTTCAACTAATAAGATGCGCCTCCTTGTCCATTGATTTTCTTGTTCTTACTAAAAATTGATCACGATGACTTCATCTTCTTCGGGTGAAGTAATAAAACGGGGAATAACATTTGCTCCACCGCCTAAGACACCCGGCAGAAGATCTTCCGCGGGATCAAACATAATGCGGGATATGCCCCAAACGGTGCGGCAATTGACGTATTTAGAATGTGTAGGTTCAGGGTGGTGGCGGTAGTTTGCGTTTGCATCACCCCAGTGTCCACTATAGACATTAACATTCTCTATGAATAATTGATTATGATTGAAGAATGCAGGGATAGCGTGTTTTGCATTGCCGGTCAATTTGTTTTGACCGTACTCAGCTTTCTAGTCTGGCGGTGATTTGAGGTTGCATCGGTTTTAAATTAATCGGTCGATCCGGGTTGGTGGAATGGTGCCACCGACTTGTATGGTGTGTGCAGCAGAAATTATCAATAGCAACCATCAGTCAATTAGCATGTTTATATGATTGGCGTCATTCTTGCTTCTTAATCATTGCACTCAACAAAATAAGGTAATTAGAAATGATATTAAATCAACGCGACTTGATCCCACGAATTCTCGTATCCGTGTTCACTCTATTCTTTCTCTGGTCACAGACAGCCAGCGCATACATCCATGCTCCTGCCGTCAGTGCTTCACATGAACTTGAGAAACAGACTGTAGTCCTGCATGATTACTTACATGACCACTATGATTCTACTTTTGGTGCCCATGAACTGGAAGAAGCAGCCGAGGCTTTGCACGAAGCCTTACAATTGTGGAGTGAGGGCAGCAGCACCGAGACCCAGGTGGGATCTGCACTGAGAACAACATCAGGTGTTTGGCGAGACTTCAGAAGGCAGATTAAACCCTCAGGTCTACTGTCATCCGATGATACACTGAAGGGATTGTTCCGCGATACTCGCAGCTTGTTCCGCAAGATTAGCTTCCTGTTGCGTAAGGCCAGTGAGCTTGACAGTATCTCTGATAAAGCACCGAGTGCCTCGCACGAACTCGAAGAGGCCGCCCATGAGCTGCATGAATTCCTGCATGACAATTATCCTTCGACTTATGGCTCACATGACCTTGAGGAAGCGGCCCATGAACTCCACGAAGGCCTGCATGACTGGAGTCTGGGTACAGCGTTGGAAGATAAAGTTGCTGACCTATTCGATGTCGTAGATGGTGCGTGGAATTACTTCCGTTTCCAGCTCGACGAGGCGGGCCTGAAAAAAGGCTCGGACGGCGCTCTTAACCAACTTGTTCGTGAAACCCGTAAAGCGTTCAAGGAAGTCAAATCACTGCTGCGCAAGGCAGACTGAGGAATCTTTAGATTGCATGGGTGCGCCTCAACAGTGTACCCGTGCAACCCTCTTAAATCATCCCGGATGCACTTTCCAACACACCGAACCAGTCGTTTAGTTTTCATCGGGCGGTATCAAAATAATATTACTAACGATTCCGAGGGGGCGGCACGAACGGCGTCACCATTTTGGAGATGCCCGCGCCAGTTGACCTCGCCACGATGAGAGATCGGAACGCTAAGGCAATGCCAGGCGGCCATGGTTTCTCCCAGCCAGGGCATAGCGTAACCCGGCGCACCTACCATCGCTTCTGCGGCGTCGCGGCTGTGCCAGATACCCACGCCGCCCCAGATGTCGCTCACGCCAGTGATCATCCCGTCCGGGCCGACTGCGTAATGTGGCCCGAACAGCCAACAGTCGGGTCCGGAAACGGGCGGAAAGCCCCGTTCGATGGACGAGACCGGCTCGGGAAACCGCAGACGATGAAACGTAATCCAGTCGTGGTCCTCCGTGTCTGTCATCGAATCAGTCCGAAATAGCGACATTATTCGTTAGTCATTTTTTGCTTGAATAAATTGATCTGAAAAGGATGAAATATGTCGTTCAGGTGTTTTCAAAGAAAATAAACGTTTTGCTAAATAATGGTGAAAATCAATAACGATGCGTTCAAGTTCAACCAATTTCCCACCTTTGGTATATTGCGCTGTCATACCCGCCTGAACACGCTCACAAATTTGTTTATCTTCAGAAAAAAAAGCATTTACGAATGCTTTTTCATCACTATCACCCTCACTACCATACTCATTTAGACCTGCTGCTCTGACGGTACATTGACTTTCATTATTTGGCAACATACTTATCCAGTCAAACGATTCATATGTGAGTATGCCAACAAAATTTGGAGGGATGGAAATAAGCAGATAATGTTCATAAATTTTATTATCAGCCCCCATAGCCCAATTAAGTAACTTGTTGCTAACACCTTTCATTTTACCCGCCGTTATACTCCAATCAGCTGCGCCTTCAAGATAAAATGCTTGTTTTGTTGGTGTCACTTTTTCAAGCGTTTCATGATGTACTTTGAATAAATGATAACTTTCCATTGCGTTTTCCATCGCCAATTTCCAATTCGCATTCCAAAGTTCTGTTTCACTTGAATAAGTTGATGTAAAACGTTTAAAATCAAATGTATCCAGGTACTTATTAATTCCTGACAGCTTTGTAGATAAGGGTGCTGGATTATTACTCAGATTGACAAATACTAAACCATTCCAGATTTCAAGATGGAAATGTGGCAAACAGTGGTCTTGTTTACTGATTTCATTTTTGTGTGTATAAGGCGCCCCTAATAGCTCACCTGAGTGATCGTAAGTCCAGGCATGATAAGGGCAGACAATTTTAGTTACCTTAGCTATTCCGACATCTAGTAATAACGTTCCTCTATGGCGGCAAACATTAGACATTGCACGAAGTTGGCCATCTTTTCCGCGTAGTAACAGAACGGGTTCATCAACTAGAAAAAAGGAAAAATAATCTCCCGAATTTGGTAATTCATTTTCCGCACATACAAACACCCAGTCAGAATGAAAAATGTTTTCTTTTTCCAGCCTATAAACTGATGTATCGAGATAACTTAAAAAAGGTAATGATTTAGCTTCCCCTAAAGGAGCAGAAGCCGCATGAGAAAGACTTTCAAATATGGAATTACAATCAGTCATAGCTCATTTATTAAGGTATAAATCGAAATTTAAGAAAGGATTCAACAGCATATATATTGCGAGTATGAACCATGTGAATATAATGCTCCAGTAAAGCACTGGGTTATTTTTTTTTGTGATGACTTCAATAAAATGTGTTTGTTTTAATAGTAAATCTGGGATTATCCAGTAAATAAAGAATATTCCCCATATCCATTCCAAATTAAAAAGTATTGCGATATAAACAATAAGTAGCCCTAATATTGCTCGCCATTTCATAGTTGATTCAATCTACGGTAATGTGTTGATGGCTAAAGTTTTAGGTAACCTGACAAAAACCCACCGAAAGACCTCGAAAAAGACACTAAGCGCCAATTGTGCCGCATACTTTGATAAAGAAGCAAAGGGTTTTGGTTCAGGTTGACCTTAATTCGTTGGGCTACGGCGGACAGCAGGGTGCCGTGCCAAGCGGTATGCCCCCACGTCAAACATGACTTTACACTTGCTTTTCCAAATTCTCATGCAACCGTGACGGTAAATCGTTCCGGTTTTCTCTTTAAGCTTATGCACTGGAATCAGAGGGCATACTTGCTCTTCGATGTTTAGGCCGCCATGCCCTTTTTTTATCAGAATCACTCATGACTAGTGATTGTCTATCAACCAGGCTGTACGGTGCAAATGAAGCGCAGTGTAGTTTGCGGTGTGACTGGCATGGTAGTCAGCCAGCGGGTGAAAGTCTAGCCTTCACTCTGCGTGAAGGGAAGGAGTAGGCGAAAGCAAGGGTGCCCATAGAAACTCTGAGCATCTACCCACCAGGGACTCACGGATATTGAGAGCCAATGCGGCATCGATCAGAAGGTCTAGCCATATCGATTACCTAAACGCAAGTGAACCTCCGTAGTCAAATCTTGCCAGTTTGGGCAATCAGGGTAGTCTATTTTAAAAGCTGAATAGCGATACAAAAGAGTACCCACATAGCAACCCAGAAGCTAAAGGCAATCCAGCGTTCATGATGTAAGGGATACATGACTTTACGTACGTAGCTCGGCACGGTCGCTTCCGGCAGCGACCAAACCCAGCGACGCGCCTGCAAAAAGCCATTGAGCGGCGTCTTAAAAGCGATCAACATGATAGCGATACCCATCAGGCACCAGATGGCGATGGCTTCATGCGGATTGTCTGTCGTGAAATGCGTGAGTACCGGGCCGGTCAGCATAAAATACAAAGAGATGCGCCACGCACCGTAGAATATCGGCATGAGGAAGACAAAAATCCACCATGAGATACCCTTAAAGATAAAGTTCTCTCGCACGGGCATCTCCCAGGCCAGATGCCACTCGCCGATATAGGCACAGGACTTCTCACCACAAAATGGCATCGTGTTGCCCCGATAAAGGTCTGGATACTTCTGCAAGTAACAGAAGTGTGACCAGGCCCAATCAAAGGGTATTAACCGGCCAAGCCACAACAGCGCGGCAAACCCGCATAGCCAATACACCGTTCGCCCGATGCGCTTGCGCACGGGCTCAGGCACAAATTCCAGGGCCATCGCGTTAAAAAAGAAGGGTTGAAAGGCCAAATGGATATAGGCTAGCAGGGTCGCCCGGTCATTATCGGGGGTACCGCATTGGCCAACGACAGTGTAGGTGTACGCCTGCAAGGCTTCCATCGTCGAGAAAAACGCGAGACTCCCGCTAAACGCCTTTGAATCTTTATAAAAATATGCACTACTCGCGAACCCGACGACGGTGGCTGCGATAGATGCTTCTTGCCCCCAACACATTGTATTTATGACCCCTGTTGCTTCAAACGGCAGCTCATTTGGGCGAACATTTTTTTTGATGTGCTCTAAGATAGCTGGCTTAGCCTTGCGACACAAGATAAAAACCTCACGCCAGATCTACTACTTTAATCAACACAAAAAATGAGTGTAAAAGGAAAATAAATATCCTTTTATTCAAAAGGAAATGTACGGAAAGAAAAATAAGTTGTCAATCGTGACGTTCTGGAATGAAAAATTTGTAATTCTGGAGTTTGAGAAGAGCAACACAGTAGTGATTTCGACGGTTCTTCGGGTTTCGGGCGGATGAGGGCCAAAGGGGATCGCCGGCTCTGACGGTGAGTCGAATTTAATCGTTAGTCGCGATCGGGGTACCATGGAATTCGTCCGTCAAGTATCCCTGATTTGCTGACTATTTCAGCAATCGAATGTTCCTGGCGATAAGCCATGATATGTACTCCATTGACTCCTTCGATTTCGCGTAATTCCTGAACGATTTCCACACAGATATTTTTGCCCTCACGTTTTTGATCTGTAGCGCCTTCCATACGATGAATGACCGAGTCAGGAATATGTACTCCTGGCACATTATTGCGCATCCAGCGCGCAGATTTTGCCGAGGCCGGGGGGCCAACACCTGCGAGAATATATATTTGATCGAGTAATCCCATGTCACCACGGCTAAACGGTTCCCAATAAAAAGGCAATATAATACAATATAATACAAT
>CAZGQY010000052.1:0-22419 GCA_964528035.1 uncultured Methylococcaceae bacterium
ACGGACAATAAGACAAGTCAAGATTCGTATATTATTGAATCCTCGCTCCTTAGGAAGAGATCAATGAAGAAGGGCGGAAATAATGAACCGGAAAGCGAGTAATGCAAACGTATTTCAATCTTAAAATTAAAATCCTGGACTGAATTTTAATCGAGTAGTTTGGATTCATTCTAAGATATCCATTTCAGATGACTATAAAAAGGTAATTCGCACGATGTCAAAAATTAAACAATTTATTGTGACTGTGGTTTTTGTTTTGCCACATTTTTCTACAATCGCCCAGTCAATTGAGAATTTTGAGAGCGAAACTGAACAATTCGATCGAGAAATTGATATCGAAGAATACTACGGTAGTATCAAATTCAGTACGGGATTTGATTTTAGTTCCGGTACCTATGGACAACCGACAACCACAGAGATCTGGTATGTTCCTAATACAATAAAATACCAATATGATTCTTGGACGCTCAAGCTGACTATCCCCTATATCCGAATTACGGGGGCCGGTGATGTCGTCGGGGGTGGTCCCGATGGCCCGGTCGTCGGTCCCTCTACACAGCTCAGAAGAAGCACAGAGTCCGGTTTGGGTGATTTGGTATTAAGCGGATCTTATGAATTGTTTTTGGAGAACCTGCCGTCTTTTGAAGTGACAGGCAAAGTTAAAATTCCAACTGCAGACAGTAGCAAAGGACTGGGAACCGGAGAAGCCGACTATACGATTCAAATGGATATTTTTCAATCTGTGGCTCAATTCACACCATTTGCAACCGTAGGATATCGTTTTACCGGAAACCCGAGCGGCATTCGGTTAAACGACGTATTTTTTGCGTCTGCGGGATTGGGTTATAAGGCCACAAAGGAATGGAGTGGTGGCGCTATCGGGGACTTTCGTCAGGCTACAACCAGTTTTGTCGAGGACACCTGGGAGTTTGTTCCCTATATCACTTGGAAAAATTCATCTGATTTTTCCGTAAATTTGTATGGTGTCGTTGGATTCAGTACCGGTAGCGCCGATATGGGAATTGGTCTTCAGTTGGGTTATCAGCAAGAGTTTTGGCGCTAGTTTCAGAAAAATTAGCGAGAACCGGTCGACTTGGGACTTGGTTGTTTGGGCTGCTGACAACGACTTTGATTTTCGTTTCGTCCGAACTGGTTTTGGCGATGTTCGGAGTGACTCCGGTTTATTACAATCATGATCCCTATGTTGGATTTACATCGTACAGCCCACTATTTGTTGAAAAAACATTCGCCAGCGGTGAGAAGGTATTTGCAACCGCGATCAGTAACAAACGAAACTTCAATGTTCAACGTTTTTCGTTTAAAAAATCTCCTGGCACTTACCGAGTTTTTTGCATGGGTGGTTCAACCACTTACGGTCGGCCATTCGATGATCAGACTTCTTTTTGCGGCTGGTTGAGGGTCTACCTTAAAACGTTTTATCCATTGCGATCATGGGAGGTCGTCAACGCGGGGGGCATCAGTTACGCGAGTTACCGTGTTGTGCAAGTAATGCAAGAAATTGTCCAGTACGATCCGGATCTTTTTATCGTATACAGTGGACATAACGAATTTCTTGAGGCACGAACCTATTCCAGTATTCTGAAACAGCCTCAGTGGGTTATCGAGTTGGACGGTCTCCTGAATCGAACGCGGGTATACACAGTTCTGAAAAAAGTACTGGTCGCTGGTAATCAAGGACAGCAAGCCAATCGTAATAATAAATTGTCTGACAAGGTAGACACACTGCTCGATCACAGCGTTGGTCTAAATGCGTATCAACGGGATCCTGAATGGCAGGCGAATGTATTGGCGCACTATCGGTTTAATATCCAGAAAATGGCGAAAATTGCCAAAGCAAGCGATGCGGAATTGATCCTTGTCGTTCCGGCCTCCAATTTAAAAAACAGTTCCCCATTCAAAAGCGAGCACGGAATGAGTCTGACTGAGCAGCAACACGCAGATTGGTCAATGTTGCTCGGGAATGCCCAATCAGCGCGGTTCGATCGTTTATGGACGGAAGAGCTCTCTTATTTGTATCAGGCTGAAGCGATCGACGAACGCTACGCCGAAGTTCAATATAAGCTTGGTAAGGTTTTTTATGCATTAGGAGATTTTGATAGTGCGAAGAATTCTTTCCAAAAGGCTCTTGACGAAGATATTTGTCCCTTGCGCGCATTGTCATCGATGCCATCCATGATTTATGAGACAGCGGAGCAACATAAAGTACCGGTAATTGATTTTATTAAATTACTGGAAGATGATTCTTTCCAAATATTTGGCCATAAAATTCTGGGTGAAGCTTATTTTTATGACCACGTTCACCCGAAAATCCGAGCGCACCGAATGTTGGCGATAGCGTTAATGCAAACTCTTGTGGGTATGACAATTCTAGAACCGTCACCGCTATGGAATCGACAAGTTCTTGAACAGACGAACCTCAAAGTCATGGCTAAAGTCGATCAGCTGGCTCAGGGGCGGGCGTTGAAGAACCTAGCCAAGGTATTGAGTTGGGCAGGTAAATATGAAGATGCTGCCAGGCTTTCGAAGCAGGCATTGCAAACTCTAGGTTCGGATGCAGAATTGTATTTTATTCTTGGTTTGAATGCCTATTCAAACGGTCGTTCAGAGGATGCAATAAGGTACTACCAAAAAGCGGTCAAGCTGGAACCGAAGTACGTAAAAGCACGAAACAATTTGGGGATCGTTTTAGTCCATGTAGGCCAATACCAGCAGGCCATCGCCGAATACCAGGAAGTACTTCACCTGAAACCGGATCACGCAGATGCCCACTTCAATCTGGGGAATGCTTTGATGGAAACGAATAATCCAGTCGTAGCATTGAAACACTATCGTATGGCTCTCAGTATTCAGCCAGATGATCAGGTGTTGAAGGCGATTTTGAGCGATACAGTATTGGGAAAAAGGAATTAAACTGGAAATTATAACGGCTAATTGATCTCAATTTTAGTTTTAAATTCAAATAACCTTTTCAAGGTTATTCGTAACTGCTCGTCCCTCTATGGGTGATCTGTTCCGGAAGACGCCGTAAATACATCCTTGTATGCGGCTTCCCTGCCGCATACACTTCCTCCACAGATCCCCCATAGAGGGCTGTTTTGGTAGGGGGCAAGTCGTTACGATTATTCTTCTAATATCCCGGCCCAACGGGTGGACTACAGCCCCCTAATTATTAACGCAATCCATCATTCGTCGTTTCACTTCCTTTTTCTCATGTCCCTTCGGATTTCGTCACAAATTGTGACGACTGTATAGAATAATCAATAAAAATATTGACGTGGGAAATATTCCCATGTAATATTTAGAGCATGTGGGAAAATATCCCACATTGTAAAAGTTGTAGATATAAATGCCATTGGCCGCATGTTGGTATCGGCATTGAATTGATGTTGATTAGAGTGCTTTAGTGGTCAACGTGTTTTTTTGGGAGCGCAGTGCAATGAAGAACCAGACAATTCCGATTGGATACCTGCTGAATGCATTCCCCAGTGCAGATTCCCGGTGTTGCTACGAGGTCGAAAAAAAACTCAACAAGAAACCAGCGCGATACTCAATGGTTGTTATTTAATTTATCAGTTGAATATTAGTTATTTATTACAGGTTGAAACTTTTTCGCATCATTATGGATTTATAAATGTTAGACCCTAAAAAATTTATAAATTGTGTTCGCAGTACCATGTCAGCTTCGAAGAGTAAATTCCGATGTGTGTGAATTTGCGGGAAGAAATTTTATGCTTGCACCGCGAAAAATGAGGCAATGCGTTCAACCTCAGAGGTGGGTGGCTACATGCCGAACTCCTCGACAGAAAACTAGAATTATTAATCGTATCAGTGTGTTGTTCCGGCAAGTGTTAAATCCCGGTTACGGAAAGCACCCGACAAAAACAATGAGAATTTGCTATGACTTTATTTTCTGAATTATCGATGAAGCTATTTGCGGGAAAGATGTTCATTCCCGAAAGTTATTATGGTTATAGCGAGAAAAAGCAAGAGAGTTGTCAGAGCCAGATCAATCGGAGTCCCAGACAAATTCTTTCCGATCGCTTTAGGCATAATGATTTCTCTAAATTTTCTGCAAGATTTATAGAAACAATAATCATAACAGTTACGGGTTTCTCAATTGGGTATTTATGTCTGCCGGATGCTCCGTTTTTCACGATTCCTGGTTTTACCTGGCTTATGGTGGGTCCTTTTTTAAGTGGTATTCGTTATGGTTTTTTTTATGCCGTTATGAGTGTTCTACTTGTACTCGGGATACTGGGTTATGGTCAATTATATCAATTGTCCTGGGCCACGGATTCATTGCATACAATCGGCTTGGTTCTGCTATGGATTGCGTTTGTGGTGGGCGAATCCCGAAGTTATTGGGGGCGTCGGATAAATCAGCTGAATGCATCAAACCAATCGCTTAAACAACAACTTAGCGAAATATCTATAGCTTATAGTCTTACCAAGAATTCACACGATCGATTACAGGAGTTGTCTGTGTCTAAAGTCAGTCTTCGAGATGGCGTTCTTGAACTACGGAAACAAATAGAGGATACAAACAAGCTGAACGAAAATTTAGACGAAGTCGGATCGATTATATTAAAAGTGCTCTCTGACCAGGCTGACATTGAATCCGCGAGTTTGCATGAAGTCGGAGAAGATTTGCGGATGAAATCTGATCCGATTGATTCTTTCGGTAGCTCTGTACCTATTGATCTGAACAATCCGTTGTTAATCGAAGCGTTAAGAACGAAGAAAACGGTTTCTCTAAAAAATCGCTTAGTAGCTGATAATCTCTATACCGATTCTGTACTACTGGCAATCCCGCTGGTCGATGTGACTGGAAAAGTATGGGGAATCGTCGCTGTTTCTAAAATGCCATTTCGCAGCTACAGTTCCGATAACATTCGATCAATCTCAATTTTGGCCGGTTATATTGGCGATCTGCTTGCAAAAAAAGATCGCGCCGCCTTTTCGCTGGTAGAAGATGCAAACTTGCAAGATTTTTTCCTACAGATTGATCGGTGTATTAAAGATCGGTCAAGTTTCGATATACCCGCCGTCGTTTTTGGTTTCGAAATTAAGTACCGGCACAAAAGTGACTCTATCAACCAGCTAACCAAAATAGAATCCGAGCAAATACGCAATATATTGACCGTGCATACTCTTGGTCTCGAGAAGTTTTGGACAGGGATAAACCGACAGGGCAATCCGGTGTTTTTGTTACTTCTGCCCCTGACAACAAGTGTATCTGCCGCCTCCTATATAAAGGGGTTAGAAACCTTATTTGACGAGCGATCCACCTTTCAGATAAGCAGAGATTTATCCCCAAAGAAAGTCTTGACTGCGACAGATAGAGCCGCGGATGTTATGGATGTAATGGCTTCTCGGTTAAATATTGATCTAGCCTCGAATGAAAGAATAGAAGAACGGAAGATCTATGCAATCAAATAAAATTAAATCTTTAGATAGCCTGTTCAAAAAAAGGCCAGAGACGGTATTCTCACTGGGGTTGTATTGTTTAGGCGTTAGCCTGGATCTCTGGGCAGCACAACAAATATTTCAAGGATTTTTGCTGAATGCTCTTGTTGCGCATTGTCTATCTGCATTTATACTGCCCTGGCCACTTAGTCGTATTATGCCGCAGGATTTCCGACCAAGCAAAACGATATTATTGCTGTTTTTCTTTTTTTGTCTGTTTATTCCTGTCGTTTCCGGGTTTCTGCTTCTATTACTGGTTACCGTCGGACTCCGTCAACCTAAACCTTCAAATGTTGCTTTTCTTGAATTCACTGGGTTACCTTCATTTTCAGATAAAAATGCTGTTCCAAGCAATCTGGATTTTGCCGACAAAAATGTTTATAGCATTTTGAAATTTTCGACTGATGAATCTGAAAGAGTTAAAGCTGTATTGTCAACACGTTATATGCAGAATAAAAATGCAGTTCCTGTACTACAGCTTGCGTTATCAGATTGTGCAGATGAAGTTCGATTGCTGGCTTTTGCTCTACTCGATAAAAAAGAAAAAGAGTTTGATTCTATCATTCACAGAGGATTGGCAAAATTAAAATCTGATGATCTAAATCCAGAGGAATTTAGCTCAATCCACTACTCTATTGCTGAAACATATTGGGAATTGTCCTATTTGGGTCTAGCGAAAGGTCGCGCCCGCATTCATGTGCTAAATTCCGCCAAACAACATGTCTCCACTGCATTGAAACACCGTAAAAAGGATGCGGCAATGTATGTGTTGCAGGCTCGGGTAATGACACGCCTGGGCAATTATAAACAGGCTCGTAGTGCCTTAGACAAAGCAAAAATTTATGGTATGTCGATGGCAAAATTGGCCTTACTCCAAGCGGAACTGGCTTTCGAATTACGGCAATTCGATACTGTACGCAAGCATGTGCGGCAAATAGATACGACTGCTCAGACCAATATGATTCAAGATGGCATGGTCAATCAATGGATATAGTCGATTTTCCGCAGTTGGCCAAAGACAAAAAAGCCGATGTTGCTTTAATCCTCGAGGGAACCTATCCATTCATTCATGGCGGTGTTTCCAGTTGGATTCATCAAATTATCCGCGGCCTGCCTGAAATACAATTTGCATTGATATTTATCGGTGACCGAAAACAAAATTATTCCGATCTGAAATATAAATTACCGTCTAATGTCGTCCATTTGTCTTGCTTATACATTATGGAACCGGTGTCTATTCCCAAGCCAAAACCAAGCAAAGGTAATAGAGACGTATTTAGACAAATTAAAACCTTGCACCAGGGCTTTCGATGTCCGCACGACCGCGATCTATCAACAGAAATCGGGTCGCTTCTATGCGGGGTAGCCTCCGGTAATAATACGATTACCCAGAAAGATTTTCTTTATAGCGAAGAAGCGTGGTCGTTTATTACCGACCAATATGACCACTATGCCGACGATTCGTCATTTTTAAGTTATTTCTGGACGGTAAGGGCACTGCATACACCTGTATTTGCGTTGCTTGATGTCCTTGAGAAGATTCCTGACGCCTGTGTCTACCATACGATCTCAACCGGGTACGCGGGATTATTGAGCACGATGATCCGCCATAGCAAAAATGCGCCCGTCATTTTGACAGAACACGGCATTTATACCAAAGAAAGAAAGATTGAACTGTCTCAAGTCGACTGGATTAAAGACCTCCGGGAGAGTATTGGCTCAGGATTGAGCGAAGAACTTTGCTATCCAAGGCAACTCTGGATCCGTTTTTTTGAGACTGTGGGCAAGCTGACATACAGTACTGCAGATCCAATTATTACATTGACTGAAGGCAATCGTTGTCGTCAGATTGCCGATGGAGCCGATGCATCAAAGATCACCGTGATACCTAACGGTGTCGATCTTAATCTGTTTAAAACGGTTAGAGAATCACGTCCAATCAAACCGCCATTAATCGTTGGCTTCATCGGTCGTGTGGTTCCGATAAAAGATGTAAAAACATTTATCCGGGCCATGCGGGTTGTCAGCGATCAATTTCCGGAGTTCAAGGCCTGGATCATCGGTGGCGAAGACGAGGATCCCAAATATGCTGCTGAATGCCGTGACCTGGTTAGCAGTTTGGGTATGGAAACAACTATTGTCTACAAAGGGTTCTGTAACGTTGCGGAAGTCATGATTGATATTGGCGTCGTGGTTTTATCGTCCATAAGCGAAGGCTTGCCTCTGGTTATTTTAGAGTCTTTTGCCAGCGGCAGACCCGTGGTTGCAACCGATGTTGGAGCTTGTCGTGAACTTATCGAAGGTGGAACCGACGATGACCGGGGGCTGGGAAAGGCTGGTGCGATCGTCAATATTGCGGATTCGGAATCCCTCGCGGACGCAATTGCAGGTTTTTTTGCCAACGCTGACTATTGGCAGCAGGCTTGTTTTTCCGCCGAAAAAAGAGTATCGAAATACTATAGCCAGGACGCATTATTCGAAAGCTATCGTAAAATATATCGGGCCGCTGTGGAGCGATCATGGCAGGCATAGGGTTCGAATTGCGCAAGTTATTGTATAAAGACAGCTATCTGGGTCTTGTGCAGGCGTATGGGTACGCCGGGTTAATCAGTTCCGGGCCATGGGTTCTTTCCATTGTTGGAGTCGTGGCTATTGGAATCCTGAGTATTGGTTTGAATACTGAAGTGAAAGTGGTCACCGCTTTTCTGATTTCTGTGACCTATCTGATTGCGTGTTCGATCATTTTCGGTGGTTGGCTGCAGCTTATGTTCACGCGCTATGTATCCGATCGAATATATGCCAAGGAAAGGGAGCTCGTGTTGCCCAATCTAATGGGTGCATTATTGGTTACAACCCTCAGCAGTGTAGTGATTGGCCTGGCGTGTTGGCCTCTGTTTTTAGATACTTCTTTAGCGTATCGGTTGCTGATGCTGGTTAATTTAGGGGTCCTAAGTAATCTATGGCTGTTGGTGGTCATGCTTTCCGGGTTGCGCTCCTACAATCTTATTCTCGGGACGTTTATTGTCGGTTACGGTCTATCCGTTTCGACCGCATTATTGCTTAACGAATATGGCTTAGAAGGATTGCTTGCAGGATTCTTCATTGGTCAGGCTATGATGATGTATATGATGTTAGGCTTGCTTGTCCGTGAATATCCGTCAAAAATACTGATTTGCTTCCATTTTTTAAGTACCGAAAAGGCATTTTATAGTCTTGCTGCGGCATCTGTTATTTATAATTTTGGGATTTGGGCCGATAAAATGATGTTCTGGTTTAATCCCGCGACATCGGAAAATGTCATCGGTCCGATCCGAAGCTCTTTTGCTTATGACCCGCCAATTTTCATCGCGTACCTGGCAATTATTCCAGGTATGGCTGCATTCCTATTACGCATGGAAGCCGATTTTGTCGATCATTATGATGCTTTTTTTACCGCGATACAGGATGGTGAAACGCTGTCGACCATCAAAAAGTTAAAAGGCAATATTATTGCTGCAATCCAGTCAAGCTTCCTTGAGATCTTTAAAATCCAGCTAATGACAGCTGTGACTCTAATTTATACAGCAACAGAGATACTCGCTATATTTGGTATTTCGACCAAATATTCAATGCTGTTTTCGGTGTATGTCGCCGCAGTGAGTATTCAAGTCATTCTTCTGGGGATCTATAACGTTTTATATTATCTGGATAAGCGCCATATCGCTTTATATTTAACCGTATTGTTTGCTATTTCCAACGTTGCGTTATCCGGGATTTCTCAACATCTAGGGCCCGCCTTCTTCGGATCCGGATATGCAGCAGCGGTGATAATAACGACGGTTGTAGGAGGTATGGTTATGTGGAGTAAATTGAAGAAACTTGAATATGAAACTTTTATGCTGCAATGATGAGTGACGATCGGAGTATTCCAATGTTCGGAAGGTTTGCTTTTCCAGCCAGGGTTTATTTTATCTTGATTATTCTATCGATATTTGGATCGTTTATCGCGCATGCGGAAACGAAGTCTGCGCATTCCACTGCATTTTATTATGGCAACAATTTACCAATAGGTTCAATTGCCAGTTTTAATAGAATCGTAGTCGAGCCGGAGAATACAACAGAAGTTGAGCTCGCCTATCTAAAAGAAAAAGGAATTAAGGTCTTCGCTTATCTTAGTATTGGCGAAGTAAGAGTAGATAGACCGTGGTCTAAAAAGCTCAATAAACAATGGATATTGGGTTCCAATAAAGATTGGAATACTTTGGTCCTGGATATGAGCAGCACAGGCTGGCAGGAATTTCTTATTCATGATCGGGCAGAAGCACTTTGGCAACAAGGCTATCAAGGGTTTTTTCTCGATACAATGGACAGTTATCAACTTTTTAGCAAAATCCCGGCTGCATCTTCGGCACAAATCAACGGGATCATTCAATTGCTAAGAAAAATGAAGAAACAATTCCCAAAGATTCGATTTATATTTAATCGCGGGTTCGAAATTTTAGATGAAGTAGGCGATTTAGCCGAAGGTGTTGTCGCGGAATCATTATTCGTCGGATGGGACCCACAGACCTCCAGATATAAGAACGTTGCTTTGGACGACCGTGAATGGTTAATAAAAAAATTAACCAGGGTTCGTGATAAATATAAGCTACCGGTTATCGTCATCGATTATTTACCGCGCACGCAGCATAAACAAGCGAAAAAGGTAGCCAGAAAAATCGCCGACCTTGGATTCACACCCTGGGTTGCTCCGATTGAGCTGAATCAAATGGGTGTCGGTGCGCAGAATCTGTATTGGTAGCCGGAATACGCATGAATCTAATGAGAGTTTTTAACTATTTTCTGTTGGTTTCGGTTCTGTCCTTTGGCTTTGTCCCATCTGTCTGTGCAGAATCCGAAGATAAGATTCTAATTTTATATAAGGAGCGCGATCCGGACCATAAAGGTATCGTAGACATTTTTTCGGGACTTCTTCAAGAAGCCGGGTATACATTCGATAGTCGTGACATTGAGACTGTTTTAACCGAAAAAACGGACATGAGCCCTTATTCGGGGATTATGACCACTTTCCAAACTTCACAGATGCTTGGGGCCGATGTCTACCCCGCCTGGTTGGTCGATCAAATGGAAGCAGGACGTCCCATTTTAATCATAGGTAACTATGGTGCTTATCAGGGATTACTTGAACGCTCCGATGGCTCATTGGTCGAGTGGAACGAGTCCACTGAGACAATCAATACTTTTTTTTACCCGTTTGGGCTCAGATTCTATTTCGCTTTTACCAGCGATAACAAAAAACTGAAACTACTCAAAGCCGATAAAAAATATGCTCAATTTGAATCACTCCTTAGTCAAAAGCATTTAAATTACTACCAGCTATACAAAAGCATAAATCCGAATAATAGGATTTTTTTCGAACTAAAGCGTAAGGATATGCAAGATTCGAGCAGTGCGCTTAACGTAATAACACCATTTGGTGGCATGATTCTCGAAGGATATTCTTATTTCTGGGATAGCCGGAAAAACACGAACAGTTTTCGGGTGGATTTTCCATCATTCATGAAGGAAGTGTTTTCGATCGAACCCCCAAGGGTATCCAAATTAAAACTCAAAAGTCATAAAGAGCTTATAAAGGCTTTTCCTCTTCCCGAGCGTGCTCCTCCAGTACTCAGAACCGAGTTAGAAGAATCCGAAATGCCCAGACGGATTCTGATGGTTTACAAGAAATCCGAAGCCCGATCATTCAAAGAATTGCCGATATACAATCGCGCTGCGGTTATTCTGGAATACCTGGGTCTGATTCCGGTCTACCGGGCCGTTGAAGACGGTCTTCCGAGCGACGATGAAATGGAGTATTTTCACGGTATCGTAAGCTGGCACACTCAGCGGCAAATGTCTAAGGCACAGGCGTACGGCGATTGGATGTTGCATCAAATAGAAGGCGGTAAACGAATCGCGATTCTGGAAGAATATGGAGCAAGCTACGACCTGGATACTCAACAGCCGACAACCAATCAGGTTGACGTTATGCAAGCCTTGGGAATTCAATATATTCACAGAGATGAACGACGCGAAGAATATCGCCCTGCTGTCCGCCTGGTGGACAGAAACATGCTTGGCTTCGAACGTTCATTTTCACCATCGACGATTAGCTACCAAAACACCTATCACTCGAAAGATCCACGAAATAAGGTCTTTTTTTCTTTCTCTGACCGCGATTACGGAAATGTTGACCTGGGCGTTATTACACCTAGGGGTGGTATCAGTCTTGAACAAAGCCCGTTTTATTTTCCGCACCATGACTCCAAACGAATCGCTTTGGTAAACGACGCGCTGGCGGGTGACGTCGCCCCGGAAATCGCCGAACAGCCAACATTGGGTGCCTGGAACCTGAATCCTTATCGGTTTTTCGCCAACTCCCTTGGACTCGATCAATTGCCAACTCCGGATATAACGACATTAAACGGCTCGCGCATATTCTATGCCCATATCGATGGCGACGCTTTGGAGTCAGTCTCTCTGATAGACGGCGCACACTTTGCCGGGTTTTTTATTTATCAGGAGATTCTTAAAAAATATCCTGAGATACCCACCACGGTTTCCGTGATTACTCAATTAATCGAGCGAAACGGTAACCCCTATTACCGGCCCGCGATGGAATTGGCGCGAGAAATCTATGCGCTGCCCAACGTGGATATTGCTGTACACACAGCGACCCACCCATTCGACTGGGTAGGTGGCGATCCTTATGTTATCAATCCCGACTCTTATCCCTATAAAATTGGCTACCGGTCACACGATCTTATCCAGGAAATATGGGGCGCAAAGTTGTTCGTCGATCATAATCTGGCGCCCGCAGGCAAGAAAGCCGCCACCTTGTTTTGGTCTGGAGCCACGAACCCCGACAAAAAAGCTCTGGAAATCGTCTGGCGATCCGGTATGCATAACTTGAACGGAGGTGATCCACGGTTAGACGATGCAAATCCTTCGTTGGCCAATCTGGCACCGTATTCCCTCCCTTATTCACCGTATCGCCAATATCTGACATCCGCGCAAAATGATTATTACTATACCTTGTTTTTGACCGGTGACTGGGGTGGCCAGAAGCAATTATTGCAACATTTTGATAAAACCGATAAACCTTATCGGATCTACCCGATGAACCTTTACTACCATTTCTACAGCGGCATCAAAAACGAGAGTATGGATGCACTGAAGACAGTTTACGATTATATCCGTTCGCTGGATGCCACATCCATTTTCACCACTCAGTATCTTGAGATCGTTGAAGATTATTACCGAACCCGAATCGGTCTGACTGATGATGGCTATTGGGTGGAAAACGACGGTTTTCTCAGAACAATGCGTCTTAACGGCAGACAACACGTAGATATGAAACGTTCGCGGGGTGTGCTCGGTTATTCACATAGCGAAAATAATCAGACCTATGTTCACCTGGATAGCCAACGGCGGAGAAAAATTGTTCTTGCCGATATAAAGCCCAAAAGTCCCTATTTAATCCAGGCGACTCAGTTTATCGATGAGCTGACGGCGATCGATGGCCAAGTTCATTTTATTTGCCGCGGTTTTGGTAAAACTTTATTGAAATTTGGCGGGTTACATCCGGATACCGATTACCGACTGACTTTGACCGCGAAAAGCGAAACGCCTGTAACCGTATCGATAAAAACCGATCAGGAAGGTATTTTAGAATTCAGGACTCAACTGGACGCACCGCAGAATATCTATACAGGCACCTTAGAAGTACTATAAAAAAACATGTTTAAGCAAATAGCGCAGATCGTTATCAGTAGTCTCATGAGTCTGATTGTCGTGGACGAACTGCGGGCCATGGAGTCGCTGCCCGTTGCGGCGGAAACATCGATACCTGATGCCAGATCGAACATTTCTGCAGAAGAATCGGAGCGACGATTGCGTGATGGCATGTTGTTATTCGAGCGCGGAAAAACCGAAGCTGCCATCTATACGCTACAGCAATTGCAAAAGGCGGATCCGACAAATCACCAGGTATTACTGAAACTGGGAGAAATCGCCATCGAGGCGAAGAACTGGGCATACTCGATTCAAGTATTACGCAAGGCTTCTTTTTTGCGTCCAAAAGACATCCAGGTCAGGCTTGTTTTAATGGATATTTACAAGGCATACCAAATGCCGATTCAGGAAATCATGCTTGCCAGGGAAATTCTTGCGCTGGACCCACAACATATCATCGCGACCCAACGGCTGGCTGAGCTTTACCGTGAACAATCGATGCTGGGAGATGAAATTAAAATTCGTCAGAATTTAAAAAAATTGCTTCCGGATGATTATAATAACCTTAAACGCCTGGCGGTCATTTTTGATCACAGTGGTCAATTTTGGGAGGCCGCAAAAATCTATGAAAATATCCGTCAATATTATCCAGAAAAACTAAACGATATGCAGTGGTTGGCCGCGTTGTACGACAAACTTGGCGAAGCCTTTCGTGGAGCTGAAGTGCTGGACCATATTGCTGACCACGGGGGTGGCCGCGGTTGGATGCAAAGCCGGGCGGAAACCGTGCTGCGTAGACAAAATAATATTTTCGATCCCGTTTTGGGCGGTATAAAATTCAAAACTGAAACAGAACCCACATTGAAAGTGGATTCCGCAGTCCAAAATATGACCTATACACGATTTCTCGTGCGTTCGCAGGCGGAAATCGGAATCGCGGCCAAATACGCTCATTTGCATCATCGTGGTGTTGGCTTGTTGGACGGAACGATGGATATTAACAGCGCTTCCTTCGTTCTTAACGGCACGTACCATTGGCCGGACCTGTATCTCGACTTGAACGCATCCGTTGGATTTCTACATGATGAAGTCTCGGGTCGGTTATTTGGCAGCGATCCCAGTGTGACAGTGGATGATTTTCCCTTTTTGGCGGATCCCAGTTTTAACTCCTATGGAGGAACCATTCCGATCGGACAAGTGCAATTCACTGCCAGACCCTGGTTAAATTTGATATTCAATCTGAGTTACGAGCATAATTTGGTTGACGATCTTGATGCACGGCTGAGTTTATTTACGTACGACCGGATTTCCGGTGCTGCGAGCTACGTGGCAAATGAAAAGACTGAAGTGCAGGCAAGGATTGATAATTTATTCGTATCCGACGGCAATCACCGTTTGCATGGTCTGTTTTCCGGTTACTATACTCTTTGGGGCAGTACGCCAAAATACGATTACCGCGGTCGGCGTACAGAGTTTTTACGCGTCCTGCCCGGCTTTTTTATTCGTCTGGGTTACGAATTTGAATATTTTAAAGATGACAGGTTGGCCCGGGACGGAAAATACGAAACCTTTTTAACACCGGAATTCCGGCATAAAGCTATCCTGCAGGGGCAAGCCGAATTGTACTCTTTCGCAAGTTCCGAGCGGATTTTTGCTGCCCTCCGTTTGGTTTATGGCGGCGGAACCACACAGGTCTTCAAAAGAGGGTTGAGTGCTCGCCTGTTCTACTACGATTCATTTTTCGACAATGAGGTGGGCTTAAATTACAGCTATGATGACGAACGATCAAACAATACGAGCACCGCGAATAGACGTATCGCCGGACTCTCAAAAAGTCATCAAATATCTTTAGACTTTAAATGGCATTTTTGATATGGCAATAAAAAAAGAGGTTGCAGCGACTGCCCATTGCGTACATTTACGCAGTAGACGAAATTTCTTGAAGCAAATCGCAGCGACGAGTCTTGCTGCCAATATACCGTTAACCCAGATTCGAGACGCATTTGCCTCACCCGTCAAACTGAGCGGCGTTGAATTGCGTGGGTCTGTAAGCCGTCATCCCAATTGGATCAGGGAAGCACGGATATACGGACTTTCCGTATCGGGTTTAAAAGTCGACCCTATAGCCTTGGGTAGGGATATTAACTCGGTGATCGAACAAGCCGGAAATGTCATTGAAGCCGATAGCCGCTTATCAGACTACCTGTCGGATGAGGAATTTGGTGTCGAGCTCGAGCTGATCACAGATGCGGTAAAACTGTTTCATAAAAGAGGCTTGAAGGTTGTCTGGTACATTCCTGCGCTGGAGGTCATCACGCCGAATGGACGGCTGCGGGAAGATTCGTTCGCACGGCAGCATCCGGATTGGCTACAGCTTTCGTTCGATCGAAAGCGGCGAGGGGTGTTTTATGGGCAGAGAGTCTTTTGGGTTAAACCCGACGATGAAAGTGCCTGGATGTGCCCTAATTCCCCGTACGAGGATTGGTACATTGATCGATTGCGCAAAATTGCGGACACAGGAATTGACGGTATCTGGATCGACGTACCTTTATTCGGCTTAGTCGTTGCCAGTTGGGGATGCGCTTGCCATTTTTGTCGTGAAAAATTTGCCCTACAGACTGGGCTCGATTTTCCGGATCGTTTCGATGTCAGCGATAAACGGTTTTGGCGCTTTGTTCGGTGGAGGCATCAGACTTTAAAGGAATTTATGGACAGTTGCAGAGAAGCCATTCTCGGCATTAACCCTCAGATTGTATCCATTGCGGAAGTCGTCGGGCTTGACCATCTTGGTGCAACCGAGTGGGGTACTGAAGGCAGTAATCTATCCAACCACTATATCGTCTGGGAGCAGGACGGGATCAGCGAAACCACGGCGATGGCCAATGGCAGTTATGACGACTGGATTGCACAATACAGTTCCTATAAATATTGCCGTGGGGCAACTCTCGACAAACCTTCCTGGGCATTTACCTATGGTTTTAACGAAGCAGATGCCCAATTGGTCATGGCCGCGGCGGTTGCTGCTCAAAACAATCCGTATGAGATACGGGTTCCAAAGATGACCACAACGGTCGGAATGGAATACCGCAGCATGATGTACAACTGGATTGCCCAGCATTCTAAACAAATCTTTTTGTCCAGATCGCTTGCACAGGTGGCTGTCATCTATTCAGAGCGCAATAGAGATTTTCTGGATGCGATGTATAACGGCGGTATGGTGATCAGTCCGTTCAAGAAATTCCGCGACCGAAGATGGTTGGGCACTCGGGAAAAGTCGCCGATCAACCTCGAATATTTGGGGGACTATCGCGGATTGAGCTTATTACTCTATCAACATCAGATACCTTCAGATATTTATCCGATGAGTCGCGTCAACAAGGATTTACTGGCCCAATATCCGGTTTTAATCCTGCCGTACATGGCGATGCTTGACCAAGCCGAACAGGCCATGTTGCTGGTCGCGGTCAGGAATGGTGCGACGTTGATTGTCAGTGGGCCAGAACCGGGTTATTGGGATACCGATGGCAGTCGAAGAGCAACCAGTCTTTGGGGGAGCTTTCTTGGCGATGCTGATGAAGATACCCCCGTCAGTCGGTCCGTGGGTAAAGGCCGTGTATGTTTTTGGCCAAAAGAAGTCGGGCGGGACTATTTAAAAACCCATAGCGCTGAAATTACAATGCCTGTTTTATCCTGGTTAAAACAAGACGGCGTCGTGCCCTGGGTAAGAAAAAATAATAATGTGGTCGTTCAACCTTATGTCTATGAAAATGAAATAATCATCCATGTATTAAATTATACCTGGGTCGGCGCCCTGAAAAATAAACCCCGAAGTGTGGCGTTGGAGCTTATGATCCCCTGGGAACGGGGTCGTGGAGTGGAACACGTTATTCAGAGCGAGCCACAATGGGATAAACCCAGAATATTGACTTATTCCGAGGAAAATCAAAAGTTGGTCGTACCGCTGGAATGTGGCATTAATTCGTTGGTGAGAATAAAATTCTTCTAATTTGATGATTTCTGCTGTGAGTCTGGACGACAGCTAATTCGAAAGGAGTCGTCCAGAGTCAAAGGCAATACCAGTGTTTGAAAATTTCTGGAATGAGCGTCAACGCATAGCTTATTTCGTGCGCCCGGCGTGTTCACGTATTGTCTTTTGTATTCAATATTGAACACCGGTTTGCCGTTTGTAATAAATGGCATCAATTTTTGGCATTCGTTAAACTCATGGCACTGTTCATTGACCGTGAAATCGAATTCATCGACAAGAACCGGGATTTGATCCACATCGTTTTTCAGTCCAATGAGTAAATGTCGGTCATGTGCTTGCGTGGAAATGAATCGGTTAAAGGCGATTTGATCGGCAGCGGTTAAATTGAATCCCGTGTTGTGTATGTATCCATCGACGTTGTCCGGATCGACCCCACTACAACCTTTTCTTTTGGCTAAATTCAACCTGTTAATGATGATATTTCGTAAATGAGCACTTCGAATATCCAGCCAACGTTCACCCGGCCATCCATCGAGAGGAAGTCCTTTTGCTGCGTTACTGTATCGATCTGCATCAACACGCCAATTTTCAAATGAACCGGCCGAAAAATAACAAATCACGGTTTTTCCCAAGTCTTTGAGAAGCTCGATTGTTTTAGCGGGTGTATCAAATAAATCGATGTCGTATACATCGACCTGGTGGCGGGTATGGAGTTTACCTTGGAGTTGCAAATGCCAGGTGCTGTCGACTGAAAGAGATTTTTTCCTGATCGTTGTTTTATCGGAAACTGCGACTTCGACAAAATTTAATTCGATGAGGGACGGTTGAGTCGAGGGCGTATCGGCAAAGCACACTGTTAAATGTATATACATCAATAAACAGCAATAAACCGTTATTTTATTGATCTTAATTGGCAATTCCACTTTAGATCTGCTGAATTTGAACAATACGGGGAAACGAAAAATGACCAGATGTAATCGTAGCTCACATACCAGTAGAATTAAAGGCGCAAAACGAGTGATTGTGCGCAGTGTATTGCTTATTTTTCTGACTACCAGTCCCGTCGGTTTCTGTGACTCCATTTCAATCAGATTGGATGGTCATCCCATCAAGGTATTTAATGGTATTCCAAAGCAACAGGGTTGGGGTGAAGATTTGGTCTATGAAGCAAAACCCGCATTCCTTGATACGCGTACGATGGGTGCTCTGGGCGGCATCCCTTTAGTCGATATCTGGAACAAAGACGGCGGCATCGCCGTATTCAATACAACGACCTACCAGGAACCGCTTAAAGTAAATCTGAAATTGGATCATCAGGGACTGACGATTGAAGCCAGCGGTGGAACGAATCTGCAGGTTTTTCGGCATAGTGGAGATTATTTTGAGGCGGTGAGGGAATTCGCATTGCGAATGAAGAAAAAGGGCTTATCGGTACAGCCCGCACCGGATTGGGCATTCAATGCCAATTGGGAAAGCTATGGTTTCGAAGAGGATTTTGATCTCGGCACGATCAGGAAAATGCTGCCAGCATTAAAGGAACTCGGTATCAAAACGATTACGGTGGATTCCGGATGGTACGGAAAAAACCGGGGAGATGATTTTGAATTTTCTACGGGTGATTTTGCAATAAACCCGGATGTAATCGGAGCAGAGGATGAGTGGGTCGATTTTATTCAAGACCTTCATAGCCAGGGGTTTCGAATTCGACTCTGGTGGACGCCTGGCGTAGCGGAAAAAGATACAGATCTAGGGCGAAAACATCTCGATTGGTTTTCGAAAGACGTTATTTCTTCTACCGGAGATACTGCGGATGTGTATCTTTATCCCGGCAATCGCGACGTAAAGAAGTGGAATTCGACGTTGATTAAGCGATTTATCGGTTATGGTGTTGACGGATTCAAACAGGATGATGTTTATAATTACATCGGCGAGCGTCCTCAGGATCAGATCGATTATGCTAATTTAATCAATTCGAATTTAACCATAGCGCAATCAATTAAAAAGGATTTTACGATCAATACCTGTAATTGTGGTCTGGCACAGAACTTTTATCTAATGTCCGGGCAAAATCAATTGATTGTTTCGGATCCGGTTGGGTCCACGCAGTTTCGGCGGCGGGCTAGGTATTTGCATGCGTTGAATGTCAACGGTGCCGCAATTCTCAGCGATCATGTTGAACTGACAAATGGAGATGTTGGAGCGGAGGAATTGGATGCGCCCGGCTTTTATGATCGCGTGGATTTTTCTTCTGTGGTTCCACTTGGCCTGGTTCTGCAGACAAAATTCAGAAAACCTCCAGGGGGGCACTATAAAAAGTGGTTCAAAATCTATAATGACTACAAATTTTATACTATGAAATGGGTCAATATCCCTATTCGAAATAATCACTTGGAAACCTATCTTCTACAAGACAATAATAATCTCTACTTTTCTTTTTTTACTAAAAACACTAATGGGAAATTCGAAGGCGAGATTGATCTGCAAAATCTGACCCCGAATCAGTGTTATAAAGTTTACGATATCGTAAGGAGCAAACTCATAAAGATATTCGCGGCTGTAGGCAATACTAAAGTGTTGAAAATTAAGTTTACTCACAGTCTAAACATCGGCGTTATACCTGTGGATCATGCGACTTGCTAAAATATTTTCTTCTACAGAAATAAACCAAAACTCAACAAGCTTGTTCTCATTCCATTGTCTTTTCATCGGTCTTTCCGATTGTGCTAAGGAAAGACGAATATATGAATTCTATATGAGGATTAACAATAATCTATTCTTAGGTCAAGTGGTGGATTCTGGCAGCTTCGATAGATTTAGGCTAGGTGCCGAACGATCAGTTTCTTTACACCAGGCTTATATAGTACTAAAATAGTCCACTAAATTTTGAGGGACAATATGCTACGACTGAGTAAGTTGACTGACTACGCGACAGTAATATTATGTTTTATGGTTATGGACAGAATAAAGGTTGTCGCGTCAGTTGAAATTGCGGAAGCGACCGGCATTTCATTGCCAACAGTCAGTAAAATATTGAAGATTTTGGTGAAATCCGGTGTACTAAATTCAGTTCGCGGTGCCAGGGGTGGGTATCGTCTGGCCCGAGCACCGGAAAAAATTTCGGTGGCGGAAGTCATTTGCGCGTTGGAGGGTCCCATTGCTGTGACCGAATGCAGTATTTCCGACCATAATTGCGAGCAATCCCCCAAATGTAGTATTCGTGGGAATTGGACGGTAATAAATACTGCAATTCAGTCTGCGCTTGAGTCAGTGTCTGTTGCGGATTTAACACAACCAGGCAATGTAGCGATTGATGGCTTAAAAGTACCTGTGGAAAGTTTATACCGAAAACGCCGACAAAAAGAATTCGGAGAGAGTAATGTCAGCTAGTACGCAAGAAATAGAAAAACTGATTGGCCAGAAATACAAACAGGGATTCGTCACCGACATGGACTCGGAGAGTTTTCCTCCCGGGTTGAATGAAGATATTGTTCGGGCTATTTCAAAGAAGAAGGACGAACCCGAGTTTTTACTTGAATGGCGGTTAAAGGCGTATCGCCATTGGTTGACAATGCAATCTCCAGAGTGGGCTTTTGTACAGTTTGATGAGATCGATTATCAGGCTATTAGCTATTATTCCGCACCTAAGGCTAATGCGGATGGCCCGAAAAGCCTGGATGAAGTCGACCCGGAATTATTGGAAACCTATAAAAAGCTGGGTATTCCACTGGATGAACAGGAACGGCTTGCCGGTGTGGCGGTGGATGCGGTATTCGATAGTGTGTCGGTGGCGACCACATTTAAGGAAAAGCTGGCAGATGCCGGTGTCATTTTTTGTCCAATCTCGGAAGCGGTACAGTCTTACCCTGAACTGGTGCAACGTTATCTGGGGTCTGTGGTTCCCTATACGGATAATTATTTTGCAGCCTTGAATTCGGCTGTTTTTTCCGATGGCTCATTTGTATTTATACCCAAAGGGGTACGTTGCCCAATGGAGCTGTCAACTTATTTTCGTATTAATGCTGCGAATACAGGGCAGTTTGAACGAACATTGATTATTGCAGAAGACAGTAGTCATGTGTCGTATCTGGAAGGGTGTACGGCGCCAATGCGTGACGAAAACCAGTTGCATGCGGCTGTGGTTGAGCTGGTTGCTCTGGATAATGCCGAAATTAAATATTCTACGGTACAAAATTGGTACCCAGGGGATGAAAATGGCAAAGGTGGCATTTTTAATTTTGTGACCAAGCGTGGTGATTGTCGTGGTACAAAATCTAAAATATCCTGGACCCAGGTTGAAACCGGATCGGCGATTACCTGGAAATATCCCAGTTGCGTGTTAACTGGAGATGACTCGATCGGTGAGTTTTATTCAGTCGCGCTGACGAATAATTATCAGCAGGCGGATACCGGAACGAAAATGATACATATCGGTAAAAATACCCGCAGTACAATAATTTCCAAAGGGATCTCAGCCGGTAAAGCGCATAATGCATATAGAGGATTGGTCAAAGTACTCAAAAGTGCGTACGGAGCACGCAATTATACCCAGTGTGATTCATTGTTAGTGGGTGATAAATGTGGTGCACACACATTCCCTTATATGGAAGTAAAGCAGCCCTCAGCACAGGTTGAACATGAAGCATCAACTTCCAAAATCAGTGAGGATCAGTTGTTTTTCTGTATGCAGCGGGGAATATCGGCAGAAGACGCAGTGTCCATGATCGTGAATGGATTTTGTAAAGAAGTATTCAAAGAATTGCCAATGGAATTTGCAGTTGAGGCGCAGGCATTGCTGGGCATAAGCCTTGAGGGCAGTGTCGGTTAATTTTGTTGAACAATTGTTAGTTTGCAATAGATTTTTTGTTTTCAAACTTTCTATTCGAGTTATTCTCAGCATTTTTCAACTCAGTTATCTGGGTCGAAGTGTATCCACAGGTTTTGAGTGAGTCGACCAGAGTTTTCTGAGGGTGTTTAGATTGTATCTACCCAGCAGGGTTCGTGGTTGGGGTGCAAGTCTTAACTGCTAATCTTTTGCACCCTTTTTTGGTAAATACGGAGCGAGGTTTTAATAATATGCGAAAGATTGACGCAGGATTATTGTTTGTCTTGAAGGCGTAGCAACAGGCGCATAGCAGGCCTACGCAACTGTTGCTACAACGCAGAAGACGGACAATAAGACAAGTCAGGATTGG